>NZ_JAUSQZ010000001.1:7200000-7500000 GCF_030811555.1 Kineosporia succinea
CGGCGTCCACCGACGAGACCGCGTCCACGCCGCGTCCACCATTGCCCGCACCGGCCAGCGCGAGAATCTCGGAGGCGTTGCCCCGCACGATACTCGGCCCCAGATCACGCAACTGGTGAGCGAGGGCCGTGCGCACCGGCAGCGCCCCGATCGCGACCGGGTCGAGCACCCACGGCGTGCCGTGATCGGCCGCGGCCCGCGCCGCGACCTCCATGGCGGCACGCCGCTCGGCGTGCGGAGTGCCCAGATTGATCAGCAACCCACCCGCCACCGACGCGAAACCCCCTGACTCCTCGGGAATGTCCACCATCGCCGGGGACGCGCCCAGGGCCAGGAGGACGTTCGCGGTGAAGTTCACGACGACGTCGTTGGTGATGCAGTGGACCAGCGGCGACTCACGCCTGACCCAGGTCAGGAGCTCGGCGGCCGATTGCGCGGCAGTCTTCTCGGGTACGGCGAAGCCCGTCATCCGAAGACATCCCTTCGTCAGTGCTAACTGAATCAGGTTCGACGGGTGTGATCTCAGCCCCCGTTCGGTGGGGGCACCCCGTGTCTCTTCCGCCCCGACCCTGCCACTTCCGCCGTCACAGTGCAAGAGTCCTGGTGGTCGGGAATGCGCCGTCGGGAATGCGCCGGCGTTCCCCGGGGTTGCCGCCGGTCATGACAACGATCGGGCTCATCGGAAGCGGGAACATCGGCAGCACCGTCGCACGCCTGGCGATCGCCGGCGGACACGACGTGGTGCTCAGCAACAGCCGGGGCCCGGAGACCCTGGCCGGCCTGGTTGCCGAGCTCGGGCCGAAGGCCCGTGCAGCGACGGCGGCCGAGGCCGCGCAGGCGGGTGACATCGTCGTCGTGACGGTGCCGCTGAAGAACTATCGCGAGGTCCCGGTGGAACCGCTGCGGGGCAAGGTCGTCATCGACACGAACAACTACTACCCCGACCGCGACGGGCAGATCGCCGAGCTCGACGACGAATCGACCACCACCTCGGAGCTTCTGCAGGCGCATCTGCCGGAGTCGAAGGTGGTCAAGGGGTTCAACCACATCTTCTTCGTGCACCTGGCGGCCCTGGCCCGTCCGTCGGGCGCCGCCGACCGCTCCGCTCTCCTGATCGCCGGGGACGACGCGTCCGCCAAGAAGGTCGTCACCGAGTTCTTCGACTCGATCGGCTACGACGCGGTCGACGCCGGGGCACTGGCCGAGGGCTGGCGTTTCCAGCGGGACACCCCGGCCTACGTGACGCCGTACGTGGACAAGGAGAAGGGTTTCGACGGGCCGGCGGCGCCGGCCGGTGAGGCCGCGCTGCGGCAGGGGCTGGACGCGGCGAAGCGGTACCGCGACCTCTGACGCCCGGCGCCCGGCGGGGCGGAGATCCGGGGTCAGTAACCTTTTTCACCGTGTCCCGGATCTCCCGCTTAGCCCAGCTCCTCACCGACGTCCTGGCCCCGGCCCACCTCGTGACCCTCACGGTGCTGGTGATCGCCTGCTCGGCGTCGGGCCTGCTCGGGCCGGGGTGGCCGGCGGGTCGCTCATCCCGCTGGTGCCGCCCTGACGGTTCGCGTCCGGCGGTCGAACAGCGAAGGGCCTGATCCGGCGCACCGGATCAGGCCCTCACTCGCACCGCGGTCCTACTCAGGCTGACCGAGATCGAAGAACGTCGGCGTCCCGTCCCTGTCGTCCGTCGGAGTCGGCTCCACGGCCTTGCGCGCCGACTTCGCCGAGGCCAGGTCGGGTTTCGTGGCCTCGCTGAAGTCCACGATCTGCGTGTTGCCGTTGGGGATGCGGGCGATCATGCCGAACCGCGCCATCTGGGTGTCGTTCCAGCGCAGCGGGGTCGGGTCGGTCGCCAGCTTGTTCAGGAACACCTTCCAGGACGTCCAGGTGCTCGACGCCTTTGTGACCTCCGCGGTCCAGGCCAGATACCCGTCGGCGGAACGGGCGAAGACCTGCGCCGTGCCGTCCACCGGCTCCACCACGGCCGCGACCGGGCCGGCCGCCTTCAGTCCAGGCACCTCCTGGTACGTCTTCGGCCAGGCCCCGCCCAGGTCCTGCAGCTGGGTCATGACCGTGCCGTCCGCCAGCGTCACGAAAACCCGCAGGCGATCCTTGAACACGGCTACCTGCGGCGTCGCCCTGGCGTCCAGAGCGTCGGCCGAGGGCTTGCCGAGGCTGGTCCACGACGTGATCGCGACCCCCGGCGTGTACGGCGTGACGACGATCGTGCCCGCGGTCGTGCGGGCGAAGAGCTGCATACCGCCGGACGCGTCGGTCACCACCGTGGGCGCCTCGGCGAGGGTGGTGTTGACCAGTTTGGTCCACGGGCCGAACGAGCCGTTGGCCGCGGTCTGGGTCTGGGCCCAGAGAGCGCCGGTGGAGTTCACGCCGAACTGGACGATCCGGCCGTCCGCGACCCGCCCGCCGCTCGGCGTCGAGGAGATCGAACCGCCCAGTGCCGTCCAGGAACTCGGCCAGGCGCCGGTGGCCGCGCTGGTCTGGACCTTGTCCCAGCTCAGCGCGTTCGTGCGGCGCCCGACGATCGACAGGAGCCGGTTGGGCTGCTGCAGCATCAGGGGAGTGCCGGTGAACGTCTCACCGTCGGAGATCGTCGTGTACTCGGTGTCCCCGGCGTTGAGGATCTCCGGGTCGGGGATGTGCGCGTGCACGAGCTGACCGGCGTTGTTCGTGAACGACAGCTCGATCGGGCCGGGCACCGAGCTGTCGGCACCGGTGGCCTGGAACGCGGCGGTGCGGCTGTTGCTCTCCACGTCGAGCTGGGGCAGCGGGTCGGCGAACCAGCCCTCGAGCTCCACGTAGACGTTCACCGCGGCGCCGGAGACGTTCTTGATCGTGACCTTGCCGTCGGTGCCCGGTTTCACGGGCGCCATGTTCGACCGGGTGGCGCTGGCGATTCCGTTGGTCACGGCCGTGGCGGGCTCCGTGGTGCCGGTGGGCCAGGCCTTGACCGGCAGGGTGCTGCCGACGTCACCGGTGGCCGCGACGTGGACGTTCAGCAGGGCGGCCGCGACGTTCTCGACCGGAAGACCGTTGGCCCCGCCCACCTGGACGTCGGCCGAGGCGCCCGCGGCGAGAGGCTGCGGGCTGGTGCCGGAACGGGTGTCGTACAGGCGGCCGGAGTTCGACAACCGGTAGCCGGCGCCCGTGGTCGCCGAACCGGTCCAGTAACCGAACACATCGATGACGACGTTCACGGCGGCGGCCCCGGTGCTGTTGCGCACGGTGAACTTGCCACCGGACAGCTTCGCCGACAGGCCGGACGACGTGTTGCCCGACAGGTAGTTGAACGCGTTGCCGCCGGTCGTCGCCGTGCCCGGTGCCAGGAACAGCGTGCCGGTCGCCGTCGCACCCGCCACATAGACGTTCACATAGACGGCGCTGGCCGTGGTCGGCACCAGCGTGGTCGGGATCGTGATGGTGCGGTTGCCGCCGGCCGCGATCGTCGCCTGTGTCGTCCCCGTCCCGTTGCGGGTGTCGACCATGCGGGTCTGTGTCACGGGGACGAACCCGCCGGCACCGCTCGAGCTCGAGGTGGCCGTCGTGAAATACCCCTGGACATCGAGGATCACGTTGACTTCACCGGCGCTGTTCTCGACCGTGACCCTGCCGTCCGCGCTGACCGGAAGGGCCGAGGTGGTCGACAGGTTGGCGTTGGCCGCGAGCGAATGGATCACCGAGTCCGCCGACTTGGTGCCGTCGCTCGGCCAGATGCGGAGCACCATGCCTTCCGTCGGGCCGAGCACCGAGACGGTCGCCATGACCGCGGTGACGCCCGTGGCCGGGACACTGCCGACGCCGGTGACCTGGATCGTGGTCGGCGTCTCCTTCTGGAGCTTCCCCGCCTTGGGCACACCGACGACCGGGTCGCGGGTGTCCATCACCCGGGTGCCGGTGGTCAGCGAGATGTAGTCACCACCGCCGGAAACCGCGTCGGCACCGGCTGTCTCAGATCCGACGACCACCCCGGTGGCGGCCAGAACCGCAGCCACCGCCGCCGACAGCCAGATCCGCTTTCTCCCATGTTCTTTCCTGGACAAGGTCCACCTTTTCAACGAGCAGAACGTGCCCTCCCCGGAGGCGGGTCGAGCTCCCGAGGGTTCTGCTGGAGCGAGATCGGCACGGCTCTTCGGGCCGTATGAGGGCGCCGACCATCACCGGGCGTACGTGCCCGGAAATCTCGGGCATCAGGAGAACAGTTCGGCCACCCGGTCGAACGCCTCCGGCAGCGTGACCACATCAACGCGCCGCTGCCCGCGGTCCGGATCGATCCTCTCGACGCGAACCGTGCCGTCCGCCAGCGGGACAACGATCGCCACACGCCCCCGGGGGGTCCCCAGCGGAGCGTCGAAGCGCAGGGCGCCATGGCTCAGACCGGGAAAGATCTCCCGCAACCGGGTGTCCGCATACGCGGCCTCGACCAGCGGGCGTTCTTCCCGGCACCAGTCGGCGGTCAGGAGCTCCCGCCACTGAGCGGCGGTGGACTCGCCCTGCTCGTAGGCCCGGGCTCCGCTTCCGATCCAGACGAAGGGAAAGCGAGCGTCCAGATCCTCGAGAGAGACTCCCCCGCGAAAGTCGGCCAGGAATTCCACGAGAGCGTCGAGGTCGTCCGTCGCTCCCTCGAGAAGGACGATGCGGGATTCCGGAGCCGCACTGAACAGGAACTTTCGCTGGTCGGACGCCGGGGTCACGAATACCGGGCTGCGGCCCGTGTCGATTTCAGCCGTTGCCCTGAAGGCTTCTCCGGGGTCGCCCGAACGACGTGAGACCCCGATGTCCAGCTTCCGTTCCCGCGCGGCTCGGGCGATGGCCAGGTCAAGGCCGCCTGCGGCCACGACATCCCCGTAGAGGCCGGTCTCCAGCGGATTCATCTCGTTCGCCTCCCTGATCAGCAACCGCAGAACGGGTCGGCATCATTGATGAAGGGGCGAAGCCGGCCCATCGTGGACCAGTCCGGCTCGGCGACGCTGACCTGCCTCAGGCTACCTTCCTGGCGTGCGTAGAAGTTGATGGACGACCAGGAACGTTCACCGTTGGACACGGCCCGCGCTATCCAGTTCATTTCCTCTTCCGTGGCAAGGGGCTGGCCACTGATGTCCCCGCCCCTCGCCACCGCGGTCGCGAAAGTACCGGCCGGGTTGCTCTGCGGGCCGAGCCCGTCGAGATTGACGTGCAGACGAGCGTTGGTGTCGCGAATGGCAGCCTGCACCGGTGCCCGCCATTCATCGGGACTCATGTTCCCGAAGTGGCTGATGCCCTTGCTCTCGGCCCATTCGTACGTGCCACTCTGTTTCATACCCAGAGCAACATCGCAATTGTGAACCAGAATGTCGATCGATCCGGCGACCACGTAGTAGGTGTGGACGTTGTCGACGGTGAGGTTGTAGACCGTCTCGAATCGGGTCGTGGTGCTGCTTTCCCCGACTTCGACCGGCCCGTCGCGAGGGGCTGCCGAGGCGAGGTGATCACCGGCCTTCAGGTGGTCCGCGACAACCCAGCGACCAGGGCCGTCGGAGGCTACCTCCCCGGTGGACGCCGATTCGTCGGCGCGGACCCAGAACGGGTGTCCGGCGGTGGCGGTCAGAGTCCCGGTGGTCGCTCCCTCCGACACCTCGAGCGTCGTGAGGTCCTTCTGCCCCTGGCCGACGATGAGTCCCGTGACCGGCTCGTTCGAGGTCTTTCCAGTCGTCGGATCAGTGGCCAGGACCAGGTCACCGACCTCGACGTCCTCGATCGCCTTCGTGGAGCCGTCCGCCATACGAACGGGTGTTCCGGCCACGAAACTGTTCGTCCTGCAGCTCTTCCCCAGTTTGCCGGCACCCTTGAGAAGCCCGGCGGTGCCGGCGCCGACTGCCGCTGACGTGGCGACCTGCTGGAGATCGACGTTGCCGGTCGACAGGAACTGGCCGGTTGCGTCGCTCAGCCCCTCGGCCGCACCGGCACTGGCCATGACGCCGACGACCGACCCGGCTCCACCGGTGGCAACCGTGACCGCACCGGCAACAGCTCCCGAAACGGCACCAGTGGCGGCACATCCAGCAATCGAGCGGCCGGGAGCGCAGGTGAGGGCGCTGGTCACGGCTCCGCCGACGGCGAAGCCGGCGACGATGCAGGCCGGGGTTCCCACACCTCCGCTGGCTATCGTGCAACCGGCGGTGGTCAGGGCACCGGCTGCGATACCGAGGACCATGGGGGCTGCGGCCTGGGCTATTTCGCTGGCGGCGCTGATCGCGACGCTGACGTTGTCGAGTACGACTCCGGCTGAGGCGACGGCCTTCTGGTAGACCGCCGTGGTTGCCTTGGCGACGTCCTGGACCACGACCTTCGTGGCCTGGACCACCGCCGCGGGGAGTTTCGCGGTGGCGGAGACGACCTTCTTCATGCCGGTCAGGACCGGCTTCATCAGGGCCTTCACCGCCGGCAGCGGGTTGTGCTTGATCACTTGCGCGGCCGCGGCCTTGGCCTTCTTGGTCACGGCCTTGGCGTGGGCGATCGCGGCCTTCTTCGCCGCCTCGGCTCTCTGTTTCGCGTAAGCGGCTGCTGCTGCGGCTTTTTGCTTGATGTACGAGGCCGATTGGCTGACCTTGTTCACCACGTAGCTGATCGCGGCCTTACCGGTGTTGTAGATCTTCGCCGCGGCCTTCGCCACGTACTTCGCGGCCGTCTTGACCGCCGAGACCGCCTTCGACGCCACGTACGTGACGGCCTTCCACGTGTACGACGCCGCCGTGCGCACCGCACTACCCACCGTCTTCGCGGCACTGGTCACCGCACTCGAAACAGCCGAGGCGGCCTTGGAGCACCAGCCGCAGGAGGGCCAGTTGCCGTCCGGGTCGCTCAGGTCCATCGGGTCACCGGCGGCGTAGGTGTAGCCGTTGGCCAGGATGGACGCGCCACCGGCGTAGGTCTGCGGGTCACGGGAGTCGAAGCTGCCGGTCGCCGAGTTGTACCAGCGGTCGCCCATGTTCACTTCGTCGGTGTCCGGGTCGGTCCACGAACCCTGGTAGCCCAGGTGGTGCCCGGTACCGGAGGACGCGGTCTCCTGGCCCCAGGGGTCGTAGGCCTTGGAGTCGTCGAGCGTGGAGAGCGTGGTGTTCGAGGCCGCGAAGTTCGCGACCAGGTCACCGTGCTGGTCCTGCAGCGAAAGGCTCGTCGTGGAGCCGTTCTGGATCGCCAGCAACTCGTCGTACGCACCCCGGGCGTAGGTCTCGGTGCCGTCGGAGACGACGCCGTCGCTGGCGCCGGCGTAGGTGAAGGTGTTACCGCCGCGAGAGTCGATGCGGTCCAGGCCGTCGTAGCTGTAGCTGGTGCCGTCCTGGTTGATCAGCCGCTCGAACGCATCGAACGTGAACTTCTCCGTGTACCCCGAACTCGTGCGCCCCGACAGGGTTCCGTTCGCGGCGTAGGAGTACGTGTAGTCGCCGTCGGACTGGACCTGGTTGCGCTCGTTGAACGTCGAGGTCTTGTCCCCGGCCTTGACCCGGTTACCCGAGTCGTCCCAGCCGTACTCGGTGCTCTCCGTGCCGGAGTCCCACTTCGTCAACCGGCCCGCGTCGTCGTAGCCGTACGTGTTGGCGGCTGCGCCGGCGGTGCCGGTGGTCTTCTTGGAGATCATCCGGTCGTCGACGTCGTACCCGTACGTGATCGACGAGACCGTCTCCCCCGCCGAGTTCTTCAGCGTGTCCGACGTCGTGCGGCCCCGGTCGTCGTACTCGTACGAGCGCACCCGCCCGTACCCGTAGTCGACCTTCTTCACCGAACCCGACGCGTCATACTCAAGATTCGTCGTCGCGGCCTTCAGGCCGTCCTTCTCCTGGACCAGACGCCCCTTGTCGTACGTGAACGTCGCCGTCCCCGCACCATCGACGCGTGAGGTCACGTTGCCGTCACCGTCATAAGCGAACGACGCGCTACCCGAACCACCGGTGGCCGTGATCAGCCCACCCCGGTCGTCATAGCTGTAGGTGTTCGCACCGTTAGGAGCATTGACGCTCGTGACCTGCCCGAGCTGGTCGTACCCGTAGGTGTGGTCGGTGGTCGTGACCTCGGCCCCGGTGCCGGTCTCCTTCGTCATGCGGCCGGCCGCGTCGAACGTCCGGTTGCGCGTCACCCCGCCCGGCGCCACCAGTTTCACCGGGTTGCCGTTCACGTCGTACGAGACGGACCACGTGCGGTCGGCGGCGTTCGGGTACGCCTTCGTCGACGGTTCGACCGCCGACTCCGCCAGCCCCAGAGAGTTGAACGTGTAGGTGAAGTCGTTGCCCCGCCCGTCCGTGTACCGGGTCCGGTTACCGTTCGCGTCATACCCGAACGACGTCGTGATCGTGTGCGCATCACTCGTCGGCTCGGTCTGCTTCGTCAGCTGCCCCAGCGCGTCATACGTGTACGTCCGCTTCGTGCCCAGCGGGCTCAGCGCCTCCAGCAGGTTCCCGGCCGCGTCATACGAGTACGACTGCGTGCGCAGGATCTTCCCCGCCGCGTTCACGTCCGACTCCTGGGCGAGCTGCCCGAACCCGTCGTACGTGTTCTGCGTCGTACGACCCAGTCCGTCCGTCACCCGGATCGTGTTGCCCTGCTCGTCATACCCGTACTGCGTCTTCACGCCATTCGGGTCCGTCGTCGTCGTCAGCTGACCCAGCGTGTCGTACGTGTTCGTCGACACCGCACCCGTCGGCGACGTCGTCGTGGTCAGCCGGCCCGAGTCGTCGTAGGCGAACTTGGTCGTGTAGTTGTCCGCGTACGGGTACCGCTCCACCTGCGTCGAGGTGATCGCCCGGTCCAGATCGTCGTACGTCGACTGGACCTCACCACCACGCGGGTCCCTCACCGACAGAACCTCACCGACGCGGTTGTACGTGTAGTGCCACACCGCCCGGGTGTCATTGTCCGAGGTGGGCTGCGACTGCGTGATCAGCCGGTCGAGCTTGTCGTACACGTACGTCGTGTACGCACCGCGCGCGTCCGTCGCCTTCACGACGTTCCCGGCCTCGTCGTACTCCACCGTCGACGACGGCGTCACCGACGTGCTCGAACCCGGTGCCTTGTACGGCGTTCCGGTCTGCTTCACCACCCGGCCCAGCCGGTCGACGGTGGCCGTGGCGATGTTGCCCAGCGGATCGCGCGAGGCCACCTCGTCGTCGTACGTGTTGTACCCGGTCAGGACCTTCGACTTCACCGAAGCCGCCGCACCACCCACGTTCTCCGTGGACACCGCCGGCGCCGTCGACGAAACCCGCCGCGACATCTGGTCGTACTCGTACGTACTCGTGAAATCAGCAGCCGACGCACCCGCCACGTTCCCCCGCGGATCGGTCTGCGCCACGACCAGGCCACGCTGGTCGTACTTGTACGTGCTCGTACGCGACGGCGCCGCCGAAGCGTTGTTGTCCACCACCGACTGCGCCACCTGCCGACCGGCCGTGTCGTAGTCGAACGTGACGGTCTGACTGAGGCCCAGAGAAGGCTGCAGCGAGTTCGACGTCGAGCCGGTGCTGACCGTCTTCTTCACGTTGCCGGCCAGGTCATACGTGTACGCCGTACGCCGCATCACCCCCGACGGGTTCTCGACCTCCGTCGCCACCTGCCCCGTCGCCGTATACGTGTACTTCGTGACGTCCTTACCGTCCGAGGACGCCTCGGTCAGCACGTTCCCGGCCCCGTCGTACGTGTTCGACGTGATCACCACATCGCGCTTCGAACCGTCCGCGTTGTGGAAGTCCTTCAGCGTCAACGTGTTCAGCGAGTTGTCGCGGTTGTACGCGTACTCCAGCGTGCGACCCATCGCATCCGTGTCCGTCAGCAGACGCCCACCCAGGTCGTACGTGTAGTTGTGCAGAATCAGGTACTCACCCGTGTCCGGCGCCTGGTCCGGATCCCCCTGCCAGTCCCACAACCGCACCTGCGCGATAGCGCTGCGCGCGGTGTACCCGTACTCGTACCTGCGGCCCTTCGCATCGACCACACTCGTACGGTTACCCAGAAGGTCGTACTCGTAGGAGATCTCGTTACCGACCGCGTCCTCAGTCTTGAGGATGTTGCCGTGATCGTCGTACTCGAACAACGTCTGACGCGGCTCGTCATTACCCTGCAGATCCTCGACCCGCGTCGCCACCGCATTGCCGTTGCCGTCATACGCGTAACCCGTACGCCGCTGATGCTTCACACCACTCACGGCATCCGTCATCACCGGCTCGGTCATCGACGTCATCCGCGACAACGCGTCATACCCGAACGTCGTGGTCACCCCACCGGGGTAGGCATCCGAAATCTCGGTCTCGGAGGCCTTTCGCCCCAGGACGTCGTACGCGTACTTGGTAACGAGGCCAGAGGGCTCGGTGACCTGGGTCAGGTCACCGAAGCTGTTGTAACCGAACTTCGTCACCGCGCCGAGCGGGTCCGTGCTCGTCACCGGAAGGCCGACCGGAACCGTGCCACCGTCGGTCGAGACCTGACCGCCCGTGGAGTACGTGTTCTTGACGACGCCACCGTCGGGACTCGTCTGCGTGGCCAGGTTCCCGCCGGCCGCATAGGTGTAGGTGGTGCGGTAGGTGTTGTCCTTCGCATCGGCAGAGCGCCCGTCGCGGGTCTCGACGACCAGGTCGTTGCGCGGGTCGAACTCGTTCGTGATCGTGCTCGGGTAGGTCGAGTACTCGGTGTGGCAATCGGCGTTCGACGTCTGGCAGGTGGTCGTGGAGACCGTGTTGCCGCGGGCGTCGTACCCCAGGCGGGTCGTGTTGCCGTTCTCGTCGGTGATGGACGTCTGGTGACCGGCATCGTCGTAGCCGTAGGTGCGCACGCTGAGGCCTTCCAGCGTGTAGAACACCGGCCCCGTCGCCTCACCGGGCACCAGCACGCAGAACACCGGGTCTCCGGGTTCGGGCTGGGTGCAGTTGTCCTCACCGTCGTCGGTCGGTTCCGGCACCGGCGTGGGTTCGTACTGCGAACTCATGGCCAGGCCGGTGGGCATACCGGTGCGCAGCACCTGACCGGTCAGCGCGTCGTACTCGTACAGGTACGGCGCACCGTAGGCGTTGCGCACCTGAACGCTGCGGCGCAGGTCGCTGTCGTCGCCGTAGACCATGGGCTTGCCCACGGTCCAGACGCCACCGTGGGTGTCCGTGTACCGCGAGACCCGGTCGCTCGAAACGTCATAAGCGACATCCACTCCCGTCGCGCCGTTCGGCAGCACGATCCGGGTCAGGCTGCTGGCCGCCGTCCTTGCGAAGCCGTAGTGGCTCTTGACCGCAGCGGAACCGAGCGGGTGGTCGTAGATCGCCACCTCGTCCACACTGCCGTTGAAGTACTTCCGCGCCGCCGAACCCCAGCCCGGCCAGGAAGCCGGTGTGGTGGCGTAGGCGGCACCGACCTGGTTGAACGCCAGCGTGTCCTGTGTGATCGCAGCACTGAGCTTGCCCACAGAAACGCCGTCGAGGTACAGCGTGCTCACGTTGCCCGAGGCGCTCAGCACCGCGTGGTGCCACTGCCCGTCGTTCACCGTGCCGCTGGTGGTGATCGGCGCGATCGTCCCGGTCGAGAACTGGCCTCGCAGCTTGCCGTCCGTGCCGACGTACAGCGTGGGCACACCCAGCGTCGACGTCGCCGTGAGGTCCTTGTCCTGATAGCCCAGCAGCGGCCCGTTCGAGGTGGTCTTGAACCACAGCTCGACGGCCTGGTTCACACTGCGCCGCACCGAACCCTTGGGCAGCGCGACCGAACTGCTCGTCCCGTTCAGCGTCGCCGCCGTGTCCGGCGAACCCGCGATCGCACCGGCGGATTCCAGCGTCGCGGCGTTGTACGTTCCCGAGTCCTTGCCCAGGTTGACCGCGATCTCGCTACCGACGTCCGGGTCCCCGGAGCTCTCGCCCAGGCGGTAGTACGACTCCGGCCGGTCTTCCAGAACCGCCGTGCGGTAGTGCGAACCGTCCGCGTACGTGTACCCCGTGCAGACCTCGCCCGGGGCGCAGGCCTTCGTCAGCAGGTCGCCCTCGTACGTGTACGTCCACGTCAGCGGCTTGCCGTCGACCGGGTCGGTGCTGACCGAGGCAACGTGCGAGCCCGACCAGGTGAACGTCAGCGTGCGCTCGGTGCCCTCGACAGAGGTGTTCGGAACCGACTGGGCCTGCGTGAGGTGACCCGACGCGTCCCACATCAGTTCGACGGCACGGCCGAAGGAATCGGCGATCCTGGTGAGGCGGCCGCCGGCGTCGAAGGTGTACTTCGCTCCCCCGCGGTCGGTGAGCGTCCAGACCTTGGTCGATGCGTTCTGCGTCAGCGCCGCGATGCGCCCGGTCGGCGCCGCGTACGTACCATCAGCGTTACGGCCGAAACGCACCTGCCGGCCGTCCGAATAGGTGACGACGACGTTCCCGCTGCCGTCGTCGTCCGGCACGACCTGCATGTCGTAGACCGTGGTCCACCCGGCACCGAACATCCCGGTGCGCCGCGGGTCGAGGCTGTTGTAGGTGCGCAGCACGTTGAGCGCGGGCCCGGTCACGACGACCGGGGCGTCCATGGACGACGTGGTGTAGTTGCCGACCTGCGGGTCCACATCGAGCGAGGCGTCGGCATTCGCCGAACCGGACACGTTGGCCGAGACGGCCGGCTGCGGAACCGTGGTGAACAGGTCGGCCTTGCCCTCGGTGGTCACCGAGCCATTGGCGTCCTTGACCCACGCCTGCCACGTGTAGTGCTTGCTCCACGCCAGCGTCCCGGACGGCAGCGTCCACGAGACCTTGCTGCTGTAGTCCCGCACCGCACACGCCGGAGCGGTCTGCCCCTCGTCCGGGACCTCACAGACCTGGAACTTGTAGGTCAGCGCCGAACTGGCCGCGTCCACGTCCATGGCCTGCGCCCACAGCTGTGGGGCCAGCGTCGGCGACTCGTACCCGTTGTCCGGGTAGAGCTGCTTGACCACCGGGGGGACGTTGTAGACGGCGAGGTTGATCCGGATCGGCTCGACCTGGTAGTCGGTGAACCACAACGGCTTCTGCGGGGTGTTCTTCACCATCGAGAAGTCGAGGAAGTACTGTCCCTGCGGCAGGGCCTTGATCGTGGCGCTGATGGTGGTCTTGGCGCCGTGGGCCACGTTGCCGCTCAGCGTGCCGGTCTTGACCTGCTTGACGGCCTTGCCGTCCTTGTCGTAGACCCGGTAGCCCAGGTAATACGTTGAGGGAGTCCAGGTCTCGGAGCCGGTGTTGGTCACCTGGACGGAGACCTTGCCGTCCTGGTTCTGCAGCACCGTCGGCTTGGGCACGGCGTTGGTGATCTTGTACGACGCGTCGTAGGGGCTGTGCGTCACGTACAGGCGCGGCGCGTTGGCGGTCCCGATACCGGCGATGCGCTTCCAGGCGCTGGAGTCGCCGGCGGCGGCGCGCAGGCTGATGCCGTTGTTGGCCTTGCCGTCGGCCCAGCCCTGCACGAGCTTGTTACCCGCATCGCCCAGGTCGTAGGTCGTGGCCTTGGTCGCCGGGCACGCCGAGCTGGTCTTGCCCTGCGCGATGTACCCGTACGCGAACGACTTCGAGCCCAGCTTCGCACCCGTGCTCGGGCCCGGGTAGGAGTAGCCCGGTCCCGCGCTCCAGGACTGGTCCACCGCGTACACGTTCAGCGGACGCGCCTTGCACGAGGGAGCGTCATAGCCGACCAGGCTGAGCTGCACCCCGTAGATCGTGTGGTCCTGCAACGCGGAGACCATGTCGTTGAACTTGACGTACGCCGCCGAGTTCGAGCCGTCGAGGTAGCCGACGGTCATCTCCTGCGTATTGGCGCTCGAACTCGACCCGCGAACGGTCATCGAGGAGTCACCCGGACTGTCCCGCACCGGAAGCTTCACCGCGACACTGGGATCAATCATCACCGGGAACGCCCGGTCGGGATCAGCCAGCCATTTCTCATCGATCGTGACGGTCAGCACCGAACCGTCGAGCGCATAGGTGACCGCGTCGGACTGCGTCGGCCCGCGCGCGGACGTGCCCGCGTCGACCATGTAACCGGCCGGGATCCGCGCCCTCTCCCCACCCTGGGCGTCCGTCAGCACCACCGCACCATCGTCCAGCTGCGCCGTCAGGCCCTTCAGGTCCAGGTCAAAGGCATACGAAGTCGGAGCCGAGGACGACTTGAGCACCAGGGTCTCTTTGGCGCCGGTCCCGGTGGCGGCGAGTTTCAGGTCGACGTCCTCGAGAACATCCGCGTACGTGACCTCGGAGCCGTTCGTCACCCCGGCACTGGTCTTCGCGCCGCGCAGGCCGTAGCTCAGGGCGTGCTCGTCGTCGATCGTGACCGAGGCCAGAGCCTGGGCGTTCGCGGAGGCCGCGAACGTCGTGCCCACCGGGTCGGCCGCCGCCGCCAGCTGCGATCCCTGCTTCTCCAGCGTCGTGTCGACCGACTCCCACGAACCGTCACCGGTCTGGAAATTGGCGACGCCGCTGGAGAATTCGGTGGTCTGCGTCCCGTCGGCGTTCTGGTAGACCTTCTCGCTCGCCGAACGCTGCTCCGGCAGCTCGACGCTGGTCTGCGGGTCGAAACCCTCCACCGGCTCGGCCCCGGCCGCCTCCACGACCTTCGCCGTGTTCGCCGTGGTGACCGACGCGTCCTCAAACGTCTGCAGCGGATACCGACCACGCCGCGACTGCGGCACCGTCGTGTTCTGCTTCTGCCCCTCCCCCACCGACACGTCGGCAGCGCTGCCCCAACGCTGCTCGGGAGCGTCCGCCGCCTCATGACGGATCTTCTTGGCCACCGCCTGCTGGGCGATCGCCGCCGACGGCGAGATCGTCGAGAGCAACAGCGGCACACCGGCGATCGCGAACAGCACACCGGCACGACGACGCGAACGGACGCCGTCCGGGCGCGACTGACCGCCGTCCGGGCGCGACTGACCGCCGTCCGGGCGCGACTGACCGCGGGCAAAGAGAGACCAGGACAAGGGAGAGACCTCGCTAAAGGGATTTACCACCGAAAGCCCACGAAGCATCACACGCAGGGTGAAGGGGTGTATTCATCCCAAATACCGATTCACAGATCGACCGACCCCTGCTATGCGGCACGGTGCTTGGTCACGTGGAGTTGCATCGCCCGAGAAGCCACTCACAGGGCGTGAATTCATGTTTGACAACGTTGCAATTCCGCAATCTCACGTTCACGGTTGTGGCCTGGACCACTCCAGAGATGTTGCTCACGGCAAGCATCACCCACGCCCGGTGCCCCGCCCGCCAGGTGACGGGGCCCGTCAGCGGGTAGCGTCGGCGCCATGGAGTACCGACGACTTGGACGGTCGGGACTGCGCGTCTCGACGATCACCATGGGCACGATGACGTTCGGCGGGAAGGGGGGTTTCGCGGCGGTCGGCAACACCCAGATCGATGTGGCCCGGCGCCAGATCGACCAGGCGCTCGAGGCCGGTGTGAACCTCATCGACACGGCCGACGTGTACTCGGACGGGCTGAGCGAGGAGATCACGGGTGAGGTGCTGCAGGGCCGTCGCGACGACGTGCTGCTGGCCACCAAGGCCCGCATGGTCGTGGGCCCGGGCCCGAACGACGGCGGCGCCTCACGTCACCACATCATCCGCTCGGTCGAGCGGAGCCTGAAAAGGCTTCGCACCGAACACATCGACCTCTACCAGATCCACGAGTGGGACGGCCAGACCCCGCTCGAGGAGACCCTCGAGGCCCTCGACAGCCTGGTCCGCTCCGGCAAGGTGCGCTACGTCGGCGCGTCGAACTACAGCGGCTGGCAGCTGATGAAGGCGCTGGCCACGTCCGACGCGTACAACTACCAGCGGTACGTGTCCCAGCAGATCCACTACACCCTGCAGGCCCGCGAGGCCGAGCAGGAGCTGGTGCCGCTCACGCTCGACCAGGAGCTCGGCATCCTGGTGTGGAGCCCGCTCGCCGGTGGGCTGCTGTCCGGCAAGTACCGGCGCGGCGTCGACGCCCCCAAGGGCTCGCGCCACCTGACCGACTGGAACGAGCCCCCGGTCCACGACGAGGACAAGCTCTACGACATCGTCGACGCCCTGGTCGAGATCGGCGCGGCACACGACGTCTCGGCCGCTCAGGTGGCTCTGGCCTGGCTGCTCGGCCGGCCCGGCGTGACCTCGCTCATCGTCGGTGCCCGCACCGAGGAGCAGCTCGCCGACAACCTGGCCGCCGCCGACCTGGTGCTGACCGACGACGAGCGCTCACGCCTCGACGACGTGAGCCGTACACCGCTGAAGTACCCGTACTGGCACCAGGCCGCGACGGCGAGCGAGCGGCTGTCCGACGCAGACCTGAGTCTGCTGAAGCCGTTCCTGTAAGGCCTGGGTTCGGGGGTTCGCCCGGTCGTCGGACCAGGATTGCCGGATCGGGCGGCCCTCGGGCAGAGGCGGGCCGTGAACCGGACGGGACAACGTCGGCGCTGGATCAGCTCACACGGCACTAGACGTCCCTTCCGGGGTCTCGGGGCTCGCGCAGAAGGCCGGCCACCCCGCTCACGATTTCCTGGGCGATCGGAGGGACCAGGACGAAGCCCTCGCCCGCCTTCAGCCGGGTCCAGTCCCAGGTGGGGTCCCGATCGAAGGGTTGTAGACGGTGACGGTTCCGAGGCCGTGCAGGCGGGCTACATGCCGGTCGTGGTCGTCGAGACGGGTGGCCAGCACGATCGTGGGTCTCATGTCCGTCCTCTCGCGTCGGGCCGGCCTGGACGTGACACCGGAGGCCGGGCCGCCCCGAAGGGTGACCCGGCTCCGGTCGTGCCTGAATCAGGCACAGGTCCAGATGACCGGGACACGGCCCTGGCCCTCGACGTCCGGCTGGGTGACCGCGACGCCCAGCACCGTGCCCTCGTCGGTCACGGCGGTGGGATCGGTGCGGACCCCCGGCGCCAGGGTCGGCAGCGTGATGGAGGCGCCGGACGTCCACACGGCGCCCTGGTTGCCCACACGGCCGGCGACCAGGCCGTCCGCGTTCACCGCCTTGCTGAAGAACGACGGGGTGATGCGGGTCGAGGCGTCGCCCTGCCAGAGCGTCTCGTACATCTCGATGTAGTCGTCCACCGGCGCCCAGGTGGTGCCCAGGGTGTACTCCCCGGCCACCTGGCTCACGTTGCCGGCCACGACGTCGTCGTCCACCGGGATGGGCTCGAATCCGTCGGCCAGGGTGCCCCTCAGCGCGGTGGTGTGCCCCTCGCCGTTCGTCTTCGAGGTGTCCGCGACGATGGTGCCGGCGTCGTTGACGTCGGCCAGGCGAAGGGTGCCCTGCCCCGCGCCGAGATCCTGGTACTCGCCGGGCGAATCGGCTGACCAGGCGATGCCCCGGGTGATCCACTCGTCGTCCGCGGACTCGGACACGTTGCCCACGATCAGTCCGGAATCGTTGATGGCCGAGGGAATGACGCTGTCGGCTCCCTCGGGAACGGCCAGCTCGATGACCTCTCCCCCGGACCACAGCACCGGCCCCACCCCCGAGATGCGGCCGACGACCTGCCCCCTGGCGTTGACGTCGATGACGGAACCACTGGCCCCGTCGGGAGTCTCGAGCACGGTCGCCCGCCCCCCGTGCCAGAGCACCGGAGACTGGTTCCAGTCCTCGTCTTCGCCGTTGCCGACCACGTAGTTCCCGTCGGCGGCCTTGATCTGGTAGCCGGACAGGTGCGCCGGCGCTTCGAGAGTCTGGATGTTCCAGGCACATTGTGCCGCGGCCTTGGCGCTGGAAGCTGAGGCACCGGTCGCCGGGACGACGAGAAGACCCGTCGCCGCGACGGCCGCGACCGTCAGTCGAGCCGGGAAGGACGCAAAACGCATGATGATCCCCACTGTTTGATCACGGTCAGCAGTCCGGCCGGACACAGCCACCATAGGCGCACAGCGGACGCAAAAGGGAGCAAATACCCCAGGGTGACGTGGGGCACACCCGTCAGCGGTAGGTGAGCCTGCGGGTCAGCGTCTCGAAAGGCCCACGTCGTCCAGCTGCTCTCAGCCGGTCGGCCAGCAACACCGTGGCCAGCCAGGTCGTCACCGCCAGCAGAGCCGTCGCGGTGATGGAGAGACGGCCCGAAAAGTCCAGCAGATAGGGCGTGAACACCACGAACCAGACCGGTGACTGCGCGAGGTAGCAGGTCATCGAGCGCTGGCCGGTCGCCGCCAGGGCCCGGACGACGCGGCCCTCCTTCAGGTGAAGGGCTACCAGGGCGATCAGGGCCGCGTAGCCGAAACCGCCCAGCGTGCCGGTGACCTGATGCAGCGCGAGCTCAGGACCCGACCCCTCGGTGCCCTCGCGCAGCAGGAGCAGGGCGTACGGCTGGGCACCGAGAACCGCTGCCGCGATGCCGATCACGGCAGTCCGCACCAGCAGCCGCTCGACGTGCACGGGCTGCTCCAGCACCCGTCGTCGACCCGCCCACAGGCCCACGAGGTAGGGACAGATGAACATGATCCAGCCCGAGAGCACCATCAGCGGCAGGAAGGCCACGCGCTCGCCGATCTGGGTGGCGAAGTCGGGCGGCAGCGTCATCGCCTCGGTGTCCACGTCGCCCGTGTCGCTCCCGGACAGCGCCAGCACCAGCCCGATCAGCAGCAGCGACGTCCAGGCGACGACGTGCAGGGTGCGGTCTTTCCAGTTCACCGCCCACAGGCCGAGAAACAGCAGCCCGCCGTAGACCGCGAGGATCTCCCCGTCGAAGATCAGCACCATGTGCAGCGACCCGATCACCAGCAGCACCAGGCTGCGGCGCCGCAGGAGCTTGCGGGTCTGCTTCGGGGAACCGTTCTGCCGGGCCACGATCCGCGCGATGCCGTAGCCGAGGAGCAGGCCGAACATCGGGAAGGCGCGGGCGTCGACGAACGTGGTGGTCGCCCAGCTCACCGCCCGGTCGAGGGTGCCGAGTTCGGGCAGCGGCGCCGTGCGCAGGAACACGTGACTGTTGGCGAGGGCGATGAACAGCAGCATCACGCCGCGGGCGAGGTCGGGCGCGAGGGCGCGCTCGGCCAGCGGGGTCGGCCCGCCGGAGACGGGTGCCGGCACGGTCAGGCTCATGACAGCCAATCAACCGCATCCCGGGCCGGGCCACATCACCCTAAAGTTTCATTCGCCCGAGATCAGCGAAGATGCTCACGCAGCGTGCGACCGGTGTACTCGGTGCGGAACCGCCCTCGCTGCTGCAGGATCGGCACCACGTGGTCGACGAATGCCGCCAGCTCGTAGGGCAGCGTCGAGCCCATGATGGTGAAGCCGTCCGCAGCTCCGGCGTCTTGCCATTCGATCACGAAATCCGCCAGCTGCTGCGGCGTTCCGACGAAGTGGGTCTGCCCGGCACCCCCGGTGATCGCCGCGGCCACCTCGCGCAGCGGGGCCTGAGGGCGGGCCCGCGCGGCCTCGAAGAGCTGCTCGGCGCGGCTCGAGGGGGCCTGGCCCTCGAGGAGGGACGCGGGCAGCGGCACGTTCGGGTCGAATCCGTCAGGGTCCAGACCGGCCGTGTAAAGGGCGTTCTGCCAGCGGAATTCCGGGCTGGCGAGCTCTTCGAGCCGGCGCGCCCGGTCGCGCGCCTCGGCCTCGGTGCCGCCCAGCGTGATCATCAGGGCGGGCAGCACGCGCACCTCGCCGGGGTCCCGCCCGGCCGCCGCGACCTGGGAGTGGAGGTTCGTGCGGAAGGCGACCGCCGCGTCCATGCTCGGCGGCCCGGAGAAGACCAGCTCGGCCCAGCGCGCCGCCAGGCCGATGCCCGCCGGCGACTGCCCGGCCTGCACCAGCACGGGCCGGCCCTGCGGTGAGCGTGGGAACGGCAGGATGCCGTCGACGTCGTGAAAGACTCCGTGGAAATGGTTTTCGCGCACCCGCTCGCGATCGGCCCAGACCCCGCGCGTCCGGTCACCGACGACCGCGTCGTCTCCCCACGCGTCCCACAGCTGGGTGACCGCGTCGGTGAACTCGTGCGCCCGCTCGTAGCGGTCGGCCAGGTCGGGGTGCTTGCTCTCACCGAAAGCCGCTGCGGCCAGTGGGGTCACGGTGGTGACGATGTTCCAGCCGGCCCGGCCACCGCTGAGATGGTCGAGGGTCGCGAACCGGCGCGCCAGGTCCCACGGCTTGGCGTAGGTGGTGGAGCCCGTGCCGATCAGCCCGATGCGGCTCGTGACCGCGGCCAGCGCCGAGAGCACCGCGATCGGGTCGAACTGGGTCTGCGGCAGGTGCGTGAGGCGGTACTCGGCGATGGCCAGGTTGTCGGCGAGGAAGATCGAGTCCATCAGGCCGCGTTCGGCGGTGCGCGCGATGTCGGCGTAGTAGTCGAGGCCGAGCACACCGCGCACGTCGTCGGGCACCACGCGCCAGGCCGACTCGTGGTAGCCGTGCGGCCAGATGAAGGCGTTGAAGTGCAGGCTCACCACCTCACGATAACGCTGTCCGACCGGATCACGCAGGACCGGGGCCAGGGCCGAGCAACGGAAGAACGCCGCGCGGGCCGCCCTCGGCCAGGAGGGCCTCGAGAGCCCGCACCATCGCCGAGCCCCCGGGAGCCGGCACGATCACCAGGTCCGGGACCTGAAGGAACGCGGCCCCGCCGACTTCGCCGGTCTCCTTCCAGCGCCGCAGAATCACGTCGATCGCACCACTCGGAAGATTTTTGCACTGCTGGCGCGTCGATCGGCCACGTCCGTATCTTCCCCTATTCGGGCGGCTCCTCCTTCACCTGGCTCACCAGCTGGGTCGGGTTCACGAAGCGCAGCGCCGTGACCAGGAGCACGAGCATGACCAGCATGTAGATCACGGCCATCGCGTCGACCGACTGCTGGGCGCGGATGCCGGCCGCGTTCATCGAGTTGAACAGGGCCACCACCAGCGTGGTCGAGGTCGGGCCGGCAGTGAGGAAGGTGAGCTCGAACATGCCGACCGTGCGCACCAGCACGAGCACCGCCGAGGCCAGGATGCCGGGCAGCAGCAGGGGCGCCAGGATGCGGGTGAACACCGAGAAGGTGCCCGCGCCGGACATTCTCGCGGCGTTCTCGATGGCCGGGTCGATCTGCTCGATGAACGGCGTCATGGTCAGCACCACGAACGGCACGCACGGCACCAGGTTGGCCAGGATAACGCCGCTCAGGTTCCCGGCCAGGCCGATCTTGTAGAGCACCGTGGCCAGCGGGATGCCGTAGGTGATGGGCGGCATCATGATCGGGAGCAGGAAGAGCAGGAACACCAGACGTTTTCCGGGGAACGAGCGCCGCGCCAGCACATAGGCCGTGGGCACACCGACCACGACCGACAGCACCACCACGGCCAGCGCGACCTCGAGCGTGGTCACGATGACGTCGAACAGGCCGAAGCCGGTCCAGGCCTGGCGGTACCACTGGGTGGTCCAGCTCTCCGGCAGCCAGGAGTCGAACCAGCGCTCTCCGAAGGAGTTCACGAGCACCGAGGCGACCACGCCGAGCAGCGCGAGCAGGAAGAGCCCGACGGTCCCCCAGATCAGCCAGCCGACGGGGGACGCGACGAGGCGGCGCCGGGGGTCGGCGGGGGTCTCGGTGGGGGTCACCGCGGTCATGCGCCCTTGCCTCCCGTGGTTCCGGTGTAGAGCCGTGAGCGAGCGAACAGGACGATTCCGATCACCGCGAGCTCGATGACGCCCATGACGATCGCGATGGTGGACGCGAAGGGGTAGTCGTACTGCTCGTAGGCGGCCTGGTAGGCGGCGATGGAGATGACGCGGGTGGTGCCGGTCGGGTCGCCGACGAGGATCGCGGACGGGAACACGCTGAACGCGAGGACGAAGGTGAGACAGAACGTGGTGGCCAGACCGGGTGCCAGGAGGGGAAAGGTGACGAGGCGGAACCGGTTCCAGGGACCGGCACCGAGGGAGGCCGCGGCCCGCTCGAGGGAGGGGTCGATGCCGGACAGGTAGCTCAGGATCAGCAGGAACGCGAACGGGAAGCCGCTGATGACGAGTGAGAAGAAGACGCCCCAGTAGTTGTTGACGAGCCGCAGCGGGTCGTCGATCAGGCCGATCGCCTGCAGGAAGCGGTTCAGCCAGCCGGACGGGCCGGCGAAGTTCAGCAGGCCCTCGGCGGTGAGCACCGTGCCCAGGGTGATGGGGATGACGAGAACGGTGGTCAGGAGCCGTTTCCCGCGGAACCGGCCGCGCAGGCGGTAGGCGACGGGAACCGACGCGGCGACGTTGAGCAGGGCCGCGGGCAGGGCCAGCCAGAGGGTCTTGCCGATCGTGTCGCGCTGGAACGCGTCACCGAAGAAGCGGCGGTAGTTCTCGAACGGGCCACCGCCGTCGACCGGCTGGAACGACAGGCCCAGGCCGTAGACGAACGGGTAGACGAACAGGGCCAGCACGAGCACGAGGCCGGGCAGCAGGAGCAGCAGCCGGGAGTCGACCCCGCGTTCGGCCAGGCGGTGCCGCAGGCTGAGGTCGCTCATGAGGTCGCCTCGAGAGGGGCCACGGGGCGCGGCAGGTCGTCGCCGCCCGGGAAGATCAGCAGACGTTCAGCAGGGAGCCTCAGGTGCACCGGGTCACCCGCTGCCAGCCGGGCCGGGGTGCGCACGTGCAGCCGGATACCCTGCGCGGTCACGGCTTCCACGGCGAACTCACGCCCCTGGTACTCGATCACGGTGATCGTGGCCTCGAGGGTGCCTTCGGCCGGGACCACCTCGATGTCCTCGGGCCGGATGCCGACGGCCACCGTCTCCCCCGTCTCCACCGGTGCAGCCGTCGTTCCCTCGAGACGGTGCCCCGACACGTCCACCATTGTCGAAGTGGACCGCCCCGGAACGGAACCGAGCACCGACCCGGGAAACAGGTTGCGGCAGCCCATGAAATCGGCGACGGGCCAGCTGACCGGCTGCGAGTGCAGTTCTTCGGGAGTGCCGATCTGCTGCACCCGGCCCTGGCGGAGCACGACGAGGCGGTCGGCCATCGACAGGGCCTCTTCCTGGTCGTGGGTGACGTAGACGGTGGTGAGGCCGAGACTCTGGTGCAGGCGGCGGATCTCGGTACGCATCTCGAGCCGGAGCTTGGCGTCGAGGTTGGAGAGGGGTTCGTCCATGAGCACGACGGCGGGTTCGAGCACCACGGCGCGGGCGATGGCGACGCGCTGCTGCTGGCCCCCGGAGAGCTGGCCGGGGAGTTTGCCGGCCTGGTCCTCGAGGTGGACGAGCTGGAGGGCCTTGTCGGCACGGGAACGGATCTCGGGGCCGGGTACGCGCCGCATGCGCAGCCCGAACTCGATGTTGCGCCGCACCGTGAGATGCGGGAACAGGGCGTAGTTCTGGAAGACCATGCCGAAGTTGCGGCGTTCGGGGGCGAGGACGTCGATGCGGCGCTCGTCCATCCAGATGCGGCCCGAGCTGAGCGGCAGCAGCCCGGCGAGGCAGTTGAGGGCGGTGGACTTGCCGCAGCCGGAAGGGCCGAGCAGGGCGATGAACTCGCCGCGTTCGATGGTGAGGTCGAGTCCCTGGAGGGCGTCGACGCCGGCGAAGCGCCGCCCGACGTTCTCCAGGCGCAGGCGGCTGAAGGTCACTTCTCCACCTTGGATCCGCCGATCTCGCGGTCCCAGGTGTCGAAGGCGGTGACGAGCGCCTTCGCCTCCAGGGGAACCTCTTTGGGGTTGTTCTCGATCAGCGCGTCGTACTCGGGGCGGCCGTAGGTCTCGAGCACCTGGCGGCTCTTCTCGGGGGCCATCGACACGTCGACGCCCTCGACGGCGGGGCCGGGGTAGAAGTAACCGCTGTCGTAGGCCTGGGCCTGCTGCTCGGGGGTGAGCATGTTCTGCACCAGGGCGATCACGGCGGCCTGCTGGTCGCGGGTGACGCCGCGGGGCACGACGGCGTAGTGGGCGTCGGTGACCCAGTGAAAGCCTTTCAGGGTGGTGATCTTCGCCTCGGGCGGGACGGTGCCGATCGCGCGGGCGTTGATGTCCCAGCCGGTGGTGCTGGCGATGATGTCGACCGTGCCGCCGGCCAGGTCCTTCATGGTCTGGGTGGTGCCGGAGGGGTAGCGCTCGATGTACTTGGCCAGTTCGGCGAGGTAGGCCCAGGTCTTGTCCCAGCCGTTGACCGGGTCGAGCGGGTCGGAGTCGCCGAGCACGTAGGGCAGGCCCATGAGCAGGGTGCGGCCCGGGCCGGAGTTGGCGGGGCGGGCGTACTCGACCTTGCCCGGATTGGCCTTGGCGTAGTCGAGGAGCTCTTCGGCGGTCGTGGGGGGATCGGGGACGCGGTCGGGCATGTACTCCAGGAGCGGACCGGAGGGGTAGTAGGTCACCACGACCCCGTGGTCGCCGGCCAGTTTCTGCATGCCGGCGGCCGGTTCGGAGTAGGTCGCCATGTTCGACAGCAGTTGCTCGTTGGCCGGGAGCAGCTGCTGCCAGAGGTTCTGCTCGGTGCCGGCGGCCAGGCCGTCGGTGCCGGTGAGCACGAGCCCGATGTCGACGCGTTTCGCGCCCTGCTGGGCCTTGATCTTGCCGACCAGGTCGGGCGCGGTGGCGGTGGCGTAGGTGACCTTGGAGATCACCTTCGGGTTGGCGGCCACGAACGCGTCGATCATCGGCTGGGTCAGCTGCAGGTTGCCGGCCACGTCGAGGATGTTGAGCACCACGGGTTTCTCCGGCGCCGCGGGGACGGCCTCGGCGGTGCCGGCGACCGGGGAGCCCGAGCCGGGGGCGTCGGGTGATCCGCAGGCCGCGACCACCAGGCCGGTGGCCGAAAGGGTCAGGATCTCGCGGCGGCTCATGCTCATGGCGGGTGTTCCCCTTCGTCAGCGCCGAGAAGGGCGACGTGTCCGTTATGCCGGATTCGCTAGAGAAGAATGCTCGCGTTCACGCGGACATGTCAACGTTGTGAACCCGGACGATGACCGAACGTCACGTCTCGTCATCAACTTCTCGAAGCGGGCTAGGATCCCGGCGGGGAGAAATCAGCGGGTAAAGGCTTATGGGGTGGGACGAACGGTGATCTTCCGGTTGACGGTGCTGGACCAGCAGCGAGGCACGGCGCACGACGTGGAGGTCAGCGCGGCGCCCGAGAGCTCGGTCCGCTCCCTGCTGGCCGCGCTCCCGTTCGACATCGGCGAGCGGCCCTGCTTCGTCGGCGACCAGGAGCTCGACCGCGACGAGGAACTCGAGTTCTGCCCGCTGACCGTGGGCTCCTACCTCAGCATCGGCCGGCCCGGCCCCCTCACCCGCCCGGCCGGCGCACCTCTGGCCGGGCGCCTGCGGGTGCTCAGCGGGCCCGACGCCGGGCGCTCGTTCGGCCTGCGCCCGGGGCAGAACTGGCTGGGCCGCTCCTCCTCGTCCGACGTGCAGCTGCGCGATCCCAAGGTCTCCCGCCAGCACGCCCAGCTCGACGCCGGGCGCGACAGCGTGACCGTCACGGTCACCGACGCGGCCGAGAAGGCCAACGGCGTGGTCGTTTCCGGGCAGCGCATCCCCGGGATGCAGCGCCTGGCCGACGGCGAGCGCTTCCAGGTCGGCGACGACGAGCTCGAGGTCAGCATCTCCCCCGGCCAGGCCGTGCACGTCAGCCGCGCACCCGACGCCCGGCTGGAGTTCGACCGTGCGTTCGCCCCCACGCCGCAGGTCGCCCGCGTCTCGCTGAACTTCCCGTCCACACCCCCGGCGGGCGCGGGCGGCAAGGCGATGCTGATGGCGATGGCGGTGCCGGTGGCGCTGGGCGTCACCATGGCCGTCGTCACCAAGCAGCCGACCATGCTGCTGTTCGCCGCGTTCGCGCCTCTGACCATGGGTGTCACCTGGTTCACCGAACGCCGCACCCGCCAGACCCGGACCAAGGACTTCGAGACCGCGAAATCCCGCATCGCGCAGCAGATCGACCAGGCCGTGGTCACCGAGACCCGGGTGCGTCACACCCAGGCCCCCGACCCGGACTCGATCGCGCTGGCCGCCGCGGGCACGGTGCGCGGCCTGTGGCCCCGCGACGCCGAGTCCGACGAGGCCCTGCTGCTGCGGGTGGGCCGGCACAGCCGCCCGGCCTCGGTCGAGATGCGCGGCGAGGCCTGGCCCGGTTTCACCGATCCCGAGGTGCACGGCGTGCCCTGGACCGTCGACCTGCGCGAGACCGGCGTGCTCGGGCTGGTCGGGCTGCCCGAGCGCACCACGCCGGTCGCCAACTGGCTCCTCACCCAGCTCGGCACCCTGTGCAGCCCGAACGACCTGCGTCTGGTCGTGCTCACCCCCGACGGTGACACCGACCTGGGCTGGACCCGCTGGCTGCCGCACGTCGCGGTCGGCGACGGCACCGAAACCCCTTGTGCTGTGGGCAACACCCACGCCACCCGGGCCGCCCGGCTCGACGAGCTCAAGCAGATCATCGCCCAGCGTGAGGACGCCTCCCGCGACCAGTACGGCGGGGCCCGGTTCGGCCAGCACGTCGTCGTGGTGCTGCAGGGTGCCCTCGCCCTGCGCAAGGTGCCCGGCATCCGTGAGCTGCTGCACGACGGGCCCCGGGTCGGCGTCTACTCGATCTGCATCGACACCCGCGACATGATCGACTGCCGCGGCCTGGTCCGCCTCGACGACGACACCGTCACCGCGTGGCGCCTGCGCAACGAGAGCGCCGCCGAGATCGAGCCCGAGCGCCTCACCGGGCCCCGCGCCGAGGCCCTGGCCCGGGCCCTGGCCCCGATGCGCGACCGGCTCAGCGCCCGCGACGACCCGGGTGCCCTGCCCTACCCGCAGCGCTTCCTCGATCTGCTCGGTATCGACCGGCCCACCCCCGACGACGTGCTCAAGCTGTGGAGCGACCACCCCGGCCCGACGCTCGAGGTCCCGCTCGGCGCCGACGCGCAGGGCCCGGTCACCGTCGACCTGGCCGGGCAGGGGCCGCACACCATGCTCGCCGGGGCCACCGGTGCGGGTAAGAGCATCCTGCTGCAGACCCTCGTCACCTCGCTGATCCTGGCCAACCGCCCCGACGAGCTGAACCTGGTGCTCGTCGACTTCAAGGGCGGCAGCGCGTTCCTGCCGTTCGAGAACTGCCCGCACGTGGTCGCTCTCATCCGTAACACCGAAGACGACCCGGCCCAGAAGTTCGACGAGGCCGCCGCTCAGCGCGTGCTCGCGTCGGTGCGGGCCGAGGTCCGTCGCCGCGAGTCGATCCTGGGCCGGCACGGCGGTGAGATCGACGCGTACTGGCGTGCCCGCTCCCGCAACCAGGACCTGCCCGCGCTGCCCCGCCTGGTCATGGTGTTCGACGAGTACGCCCGGGCCATGGACACCTCGCCCGACTTCCCCAAGGAACTCATGGCGGTGGCCGGCAAGGGCCGCTCGCTGGGCATGCACCTGGTCTTCGCCACCCAGTCGCTGCAGGGCAAGCTCTCGCCCGAGATGAAGAACAACATCAGCCTGCGCATCACCCTGCGCCAGAACGAGAAGTCCGACAGCGTCGAGGTTCTCGGCACGCCCGACGCCGTCACCATCCCGGGCCGGTTCAAGGGCCGCGGGCTGATCCTGTGCACGCTCGACGAGAACCGCCAGCCCAAGCCGTTCCAGTCCGGTTACCTCGGCGACCCGCCGCCCACCGGCGAGGCCCGTCCCGCGAAGGTACGGCTCGTCGACTGGGCCGCACTGGGGCTGCCCCGGCCCGCCGAGGCGGCCCGGCGCACGGCGAGCGACACCGACCAGACGCTCGCCATCGCCGCCGTCGAGGCGGCCGCGAGCGCCGCCCGCATCCCCGCGTCCAAACGCCCCCTGCTGCCCCCGCTCCCCTCCCGGCTGCTGCCGGCCGACCTCGCCGGCACGGCCACCGTGCAGGCCCCCGCGGGCACGCTGCCGTTCGCGGTCGCCGACGACCCGGAGAACCAGGAACAGCCCGCGCTCGCCCTCGACCTGAAGGGCACCGACCGCTGGATGATCGCGGGCGGCCCGCAGTCGGGGCGCACCAACGCGGTGCGCGCCCTCGTCTACGGCGCCGCCTCGCTCAGCCCCGACCAGGTGCACCTGTACGTGATCGCCGGCCGTGACGGCGAACTCAGCACCTACGAGCGCCTCCCCCAGGTCGGCGCGGTCATGCACACCGGCGAACCCGACCGGGTGCGCCGCCTGGTCACCTGGCTCGGGCAGGAAGTGCAGCGCCGCACCCGCGAGCGCTTCACCAGCACCGGCCCGCAGCCCGCGATCGTGCTGATCGTCGACGGCTGGGAAGACCTCGAGCACCGCGGGCAGGGCCTGTTCGACGAGACCTCGGTGCTGACGACGCTGTACGAGGTGATCTCGGCCGGCACCCCGGTGGGCGTGCACGTCGTGGTCACCGGCGGGCAGGTGATGCTGAACAGCCGCCTGCCCGACCTCTACAACCGCCGCCTGCTGCTGCACTTCCCCAGCGAGTCGACCCGGCGCAGCGCGGTCGGGGTGCAGTTCAACCCGCCGCCGCCCCTGGCCGGGCGTGGCATCGAGGCCTCCAGCGTCTGTCATGCGCAGATCCTGCACATCGACGACACCGTCGCCGGCCCCCGCATCCCGGCGGGACGCGTTCTGCCGCAGCCGTTCGCGGCCATGCCGGCCCGGGTGCCGCTCGAGGCGCGCGAGCTCTGGTCGCCGGCCACCACGTCCACCTGGATCCCCCTGGGCGTCGGCGGTGCGCTCGTGCGGCCGCTGGGGATCGACCTGTTCGGCGACGACCCTCACCTGCTGCTGGTCAGCGGGCCCGCGGGCAGTGGACGCACGACGGCGGCGGTCACGGCGGTGCGCGCCCTGCGGCAGGCCGGGGTGCCGGTGGTCGCGATCGCGCCGCCGCGCTCACCACTGCACCGGCTGGTCACGGCCGATCCGGACCTGCAGGTGCTGGCCGGGACGTCCTGGAACGACGAGCAGTTGCGGCAGGCGGTGGCCGTGTTCGAGGGCGATCCGCACGTCGTGGTGGTGGACGACTTCGACCAGATGAAGATCGAGGCGCGGATCGAGAACTTCGCCCCGGCGCCCACTCTGCTCGACGACCTGGCCGACGCCTCGTCGGCGGGGCGGCGGGCGCTGGTGCTGTGCGGTGACGCCGGGCCCGTGCTCGACGGTGCGGTGCGGGGAATGGCCCGGGTGGTGGAGACGGCGGTACAGGGCGGGACGCGGCTGGTGCTGTCGCCGGCGAGTGCCTTCGCGGCGCGGCAGCTGGGGCTCGCCGTGGAGCGTGACCAGATCCTGCCGGTGCCGCCGGGGCGCGGGTACCTGGTGCAGCGGCGGGTGGTTCAGCAGATCCAGGTGGCTACGGTCTGATCGAGGGAACCGGCGTGCGGGCCGGTTCCCCTCTGCCACCTCGACCGAACTCTGCCACCTCGACCGAGCTCTGCCACCTCGACCGAGCTCTGCCACCTCGACCGGGCTCTGCCACCTCGACCGGGCTCTGCTACTTCAAACGAGCCAGGGCCTGCGCGACCTCGTCCACCGCCGCGTCGAAGTCCTCGCGCATCTCCTCGTCGGCGATGCAGTGTGCGAGGGCCGCCCGGGCCTGTGGGTCCACGACCGTCAGCAGCGGCAACTGGCCACGCCGCAGACGCGAGGCCGCGATGCCGAGGTCCTCGCCCCACTCGTAGCGCAGCCCCCGGAGGTCGACGACCAGGCCGTAGACGGTGCCCGGATCGTCGATGTCGAGGAACTCGTCGATCTTCCACTTGATGAACGCCGCGTCACCGGAACCGGACGACCCGGGCCGGTAGTCGCCGGAGAACGAGATGACACCGCCGAAGTAGCCGCGCCGGCGGGCACGGAACACCGAGCAGGTGTAGGTGATGTCGCTGATCCGGTCCAGATCGACCGGGATGAACTCCCGTGTGACCATGTCTCCCTGCTGTCCTGGTGATCCGGCTCGAGGAGGGCGCTCCCTACGGGAAGCGGATGAAGCTCCCCGGTTCCAAGCTATCGAACAGGCTGCTCCGGATGAGCATCCCGTCGGCCTTGCGCCCCAGCTGACTGATGGTCTCCCGGCCGAAACCCTCGAGCAGCCCGGCGACCTTGGGCAGGTGCTTGGCCATCTCGTCGATCTCCATGCGCTCGCCGTTCTTGAAGTGGGCGAACATCCGGTCCAGTTCGCCCTCCATCTTCGGGCTCACCACCAGGAAGTCGACGTCGCTGGCCTTCAGCCCGCCTTCCGGCGGCGACCACCGGAAAGCCGTTCCCTTGCTCGAGACGTTGGTGATCGAGCTACCCCGGATTCCGGTGAACACGTCCTCGTAACCGGCACCCAGCATGCGGTTACGCAGGTTCCCCATCCGTTCGATCACCTCGCCCGCGTTCCGGAAGCCGCGGACCGTGCCCTCACCGAAATACACCGTGCCCCGGGACCCCGCCTGCAGCGCGCTGTAGTTTCCGTCGACCAGCCCCAGCGGATCCGCCGACGACAGCGGGTTGGCCGGGTACCCGTACGGCGCCGAACCGCCCCCGAGCCCCAACGGATCACTGCTGACATACGCTGCGGAGTCAGGGTCGTAGTACCGGTTCAGGTTGTAGTGCAGGCCGCTCTCCGGGTCGTGGTACTGGCCCGGGAACCGCAGGGGGCACAGGGAATCCGGACCGGCGGCGGCCCATACATGTGCGGGTTCCTGAGGCCACACCCGGCCGGTCTCGTCCACCAGCTCGGTGGGCGTGCCGACCGGATCGGTGACGATGGCGAAGAACTGCGCGTCACTCGCCGAGCGCTGCCGCTGCACGAGCGGCCGGACCTGCTCGGGCGCCGAGTCCCAGGTGGTCACCTCGACCCGGGCGGACCGCTCGACGACCTGCTCCGCGAGTTCGACACCGTCCCAGGCGAAGAGCACCCGCTCGGCGATCCGCCCGTCCGCGTCCAGTCGATGCTTGCTGATCCGGCGCCCCAGCGCGTCGTAGCGGTATTCCCACCGGGCCCCGTCCGGAGTGGTGACACCCGTCATCCGGCGCTGGTCGTCCCAGGTGAAGAGCCAGACCCGGAACCCTCCGGACAGCAGTGCCTGACGCTTCCGGACGAGCTGGCCGTCACGGTCGTAGTCGTAGCGGAAGCGACCGGCCCGGCTGACCCGGGTGCCGGTCGTCTCCCAGGTGCTGTCGTCGCCGGATCCCGGATGCCGGGCCGCCGTGCGGTGACCGGCCGCGTCGTACGCGTACCGCTCGGACCGCTCTCCGGCGTCGAGCCCGGTGATCCGCCCCAACGGGTCCAGGGTGTACCGGCGGACCCCCTCGGGCCCCTCCACCCTGGTGACGTGCCCGTCTCCACGGCGGACGAAGCCACGGGACAGCCGGTGCTCCCCGGACCTCACCTCCTGGCCGGTCAGCCGTCCTCCCGGACTCCAGCTCTGGGTCAGGGTGGCCCCGGCCCCGAGGGTCCGGGTCACCTCGTCGCCGGCCTGGTCGTACCCGAAGGCCAGCACCTGATCGCCCGCGGTCAGCGCGACCGGTCGGTCGGCGTCGTCGTAGCGCCAGTGGCTCTCCGCCGCGGACGGCGTGCGCCGCGCGGACCGGCGTCCCCCGGCGTCGTAGACCGAGGCGACGGTCCGGCCGTTGATCGTCTCGGCCAGCACCCGCCCCAGGACGTCCCGGTCGAACTCCACCCGCGCCGCCCGGTTCACCGCGCGCACCAGCCGGCCGGCCGGGTCGTAGGCGAAGGTCAGGTCGTCCGCCGCGCTCTCCTGCCGCACCACCTGGCCCAGGACGTCCCGGTGCATCCGGGTCACCTCGCCGGCCCCGTTCGACCGTTCGAGGAGCTGCCCGGCCGCGTCGTACCGGTACTGCAGCACCCGCCCGTCGAAGTCCGTCTCCCGCACGAGCCGCCCGGCCGGGTCGTACTCGTAGCGCCAGACCAGTCCGCGGGCGTCGGTCAGGGTGACCGGCCGCAGTTCGGTGTCGTAGGTCCGGGTGATCCGGGCGCCGTCCGGTGCCGTCTGCACCGACGGGAGGTCGAAGTAGGTCTGCTCGAACGTCGTGGTCTGGCCCAGCGCGTCGACCTGCTCGACCAGGCTGCCCTCGGGATCGTGGCGCCAGGTCTGCCGGGCCCCGTCCGGCGCCCGGAACCCGACGAGCCGGCCCTCGACGGACCATTCGAACTCCACGACCCGGCCCTGGGGATCGGTGCGGGAACAGACCCGGCCGAAAGAGTCCCGGGCCAGCATCGTCACCGCACCGGACGGATCCGCGAAACTCGTCGGCAGCCCGGCCTCGTCACAGGCGACCGTCGTGGAGCGGCCGAGAGCGTCGGTCACCGAGAGCAGCGCGCCCCGATCGGTGCGGGCGTACCTCGTGGTGCCGCCCAGGGGGTCGGTGGTCGACCTCAGGTTGCCCCGGTCGTCGTACGTGTGGCGCCACTCGGTTCCGTCCGGCTGGATCGCCCGGACCGGCAACCCGGACTCGCCGTACTCGATCCGGGTGCTCAGACCGTCAGGACGGGACGTCTCGACCAGCTGGTTCTTCTCGTCGAACACCCACCGCACCGTCCGCCCCAGCGGATCCGTCTCACTGGTCCTGCGGTGGTAGCGGTCCCAGGTGGTCGTCGTGACGTGCCCCAGCGGGTCCACCACCCGCACGACCTGGCCGTCTTCGTTGTAGTGGTACGTGGTCTCGGCGCCCAGCGAGTTCACCTCGACCGTCACCCGGTTCTCGGAGTCGTACCGCATCTCCCCGTCGAAGCAGTGCGCCGACCCCGCCGTTCGGATCACCCGCCCCGCCCCGTCGTACGTGTACCGGTACCAGGTGCCGTTCCGGTCGGTCCACGACGTCATCCGGTTGTGCCGGTCGTACCCGAACTTCATGGGCAGACCCGAAGAATTGATGACGTCCGTCAGCCGGCCCCGCTCGTCGTACCCGTAACGGATCATCGTCACGTCGTCCGCGCCGTCGCGGCCGGCGAGGCGGAACTCGGTGATGTGGCCGTCCTGGCACTCCACGTCCACGTGATACCCACCCGTGTGGGTGATCTCGGTGAGCCAGCCGGTGACCGCGTCGTAGCCGAGGTCGATCCGGTTGCCGTTGCGGTCGCTGACCGCGGCGAGCGGCAGCACCACACCCACCGGGCCCAGCTCCTCGGGGGGCGGGGCGAACCAGTACGTCAGGCCCGAGCCCGGGTCGGTCACGCTGTAGTGACCGTCACCGCGCCGTTTCAGGGGCATGCGCGGTCCCTCGTCGGGCAGCGCACTCTCACCGGGCGCCAGCGACGGGTACGACACCAGGACGGCCTCGCTGTACGCGAAACACACGCCCTGGGTGTCGACCTCGAGCCGCTGGTCGAGGAAGCTGCTCCACGACGGGCCGAACCAGCGGCCCACCCCGTAGGTCGAGGCGTAGGTGCGCTCCAGAACCATAGGGAGCAGGCCGGGAAGCTCGAAATCGGTCACCTGCATGACCATTTCGCCGTTGACCATGTCGACCGGGTCACGACCCAGGAAGCGGCAGGCAAAGGCCCGGGCCGCGAGTCTCGGGTTGGACAGGGCGGCGCGGACGCTTCCGCCCGCCGTCGCGATGGCGTGCGGGAAGGCCGTGACCACGTTGCGCAGCCCCTTGCCGGCCGACGAGGCCAGCACCCGGAACCCGCCCGGCGTGGTCAGTGCCCTGCCCAGCGGCCCCAGCGCCCGCCCGAACTTCGTCAGGCTGACCACGCCGCGCCCGCCCGGGATCAGGCCCAGCGCGTTCAGGGCGACCGTGCCCAGCCCCACTTCCCCCTTGGCGTACTTCACCAGGCTGTCGCCGAACACCACCGCCCCCGCCACGAGGGCGGCCGCCATCAGCGCCCACCCGACCGGCCCGGAGATGAACAGGGCCACGACCCCCGCCACCAGCGCCACCGCGCTGCACAGGTCCACGAACGCGTCCCACGACCGGAACGGCGCCGAGACGAAGTCCCAGGCCTTCTCCGCCCACGACTTGTTCTTCAGCCCGCTGTTCTCCAGCGAGTCGTCGATGCCCCGCGCCGCCCGGTCCTCGGCCTCGCCGCGCAGCGCCGCCGCCTGGTCGGCCAGGGTGCGGGCGCGGTCGAGGTCGCTGTCGGCGGTGCGGGCCCGGCTCGCGGCCTGGCGGATCTGCTCGCGGGTGTTCTCGTCGAGCTGCACCGTGGCCGCGTCGATCGTGGCCGGGCTCAGGCTCAGGCCGTTGTCGGCCAGGCCCTTCTGGTCGGCCGGCAGCAGCACCCGCAGATCCGAGATCGCCGCCCGGTAACGGGCATCGGCGTCGGTGCCGTCGGTCAGGGCTTGCCGGGCCTTGGTCTGGGCCCCGGACAGTTCTTCCGCGAACCGGGTGAGCGCGTTGCCGCACCCCCGGTAGGCGGTGCCCAGCTTGGACAGGTCGTCGGGCAACTGCGTCAGCGTCGAGGTGTACTCGGCCGCGTAGTCGCCCTCCATCTTCAGATCGCCGCTGGAAGAGGCCAGTGACCGCAACCGGGCGGTCTCCTGCTCGACCGTCGCCGCCTGGTTCAGCAGCTTCCGGCCCAGTGCCCGCGTGCCCTCGACATCGCCGGGCGCCGGGTCACTCCGGTCAAGAACAGCCCAGTTGGCCACTGGTCCCCCTCCTCAGCTTCGTTCAGTGACGGATCGGCCGGATCAGCCGGCCGCGGACCCCAGCTCGGAGTCGAGCTGCTGGTGCTTCTGGATGGCCGTGTTCAGGAACTGGGACATGCCCTCGAGGCCCTGGATCGCGTTGCTGGCCCCGGTGTTCCACTGCTGGTACGACTGCTGGAACCGGCCCGACGCCTGGTCGGTCACGAAACCGCTGCTCACCAGCGCGTCCACCAGGCCCTTGAGACGGGTCAGGTTGGCCACCATCTCCTCGCGGCCGCTGTTCAGCTGCGTGGCGGTGCTCTGCAGGTCTTCGTACTTCACGCTGATCGACATGACTACCCCTTGTTCTCGTTGGTTTACCTGGTGGTGCTGACCTGGCCGGCCCACGCGAACGTGCTGCTGATCGCGTCGAACAGGTCCAGCCAGGATTCGGTGAGCTCGGTCTGGGGGCTGGTCAGCGCGATGCTGACCACTCCCCCGCCGGGTGCCGGGAGCAGGGTCTGCATGCTCACGCAGTCCACGGTGCGCTCGCCCAGCCGGACCGCCTCGACGCCCCGGACCCGCACCGCGGGCCCGGCCGGGATCTCGACGACCGCGACCGTGCGGCGCTCGCTCGCGGTGATCTGCGAGGCGATCGCCTCGACCGAGTTGTCGGCCGCGCCCTCGGTGTGGAACACCATGAGCATCGCGGTGAGCACGGCCTCGTCCTGCGGCTGCGTCATCGCCGCGCACATCACGGCGCCCTGCCGTTCCGCCTGCTCGGCGGCCTCCCGCAGGGCCTTCAGCAGCGGCCCCCGGAACTTCGCGAGCCGAGCGTCGCCGGCGATCCGGCCGTCGACCAGCCGGGCCAGGTCGCCCGTGCGGGTCGCCCGCCAGACGTCGAACTCGAACCAGACCGGAGGGACGCGGATGGTGAACTCGGGTTTCACGCCGCACCCGCCGCGGCCTGGGCCTGCGACTGCGCCGCGGCCGGGTCGACCGTGGCCGCGTCGGCCAGCCCCTGGTCGAGCTGCTGGGCCCCCGTCGCCAGGCCGGACATCATGCCCGAGGCCCGCTCGAGCATCCCGTCGAGCTTCTCCCGCACGTCCGAGGACTGGTCGGCGAAGTCGTCCAGCGCACGCTGCACCCGGGCCGAGCCGGTCACCCCGCCGCCCGAGCCGAACACGTTCTTCAGGTCGTTGAACGAGTTACGGATGTCCGCGAGGTTGCGGGCCACCTGGCCGGCGACCTGTGCGTCGACGCCGAAAGCGTCCGCCATGATCTTTCCTCCCTCACTCGTCCCGGTGCCCTGCGTGTGACCGAAGAACACCAGGGCCTGCTGAAGACCCGCTGAAGGCGGGCTTCGGTGGCACTCACCGCGTCGTCCTGAAGCACCGCCGCTCCGAGGTCGACAACCGGGGTCCGGTGGCACTCCCCGTGCCGGTCGGGTCGGTCGCGTCGGTCGGGGCGATGGTGGACGTGGTGGTCGCCGGGGAGGCCGACGCCGCCGGCGCTCCGGTTCCGTAGAGCACGTCCAGTTTCAGGCAGTACCGGGTGCCCGGCTCGAGATCGGTGATCACCGCCGAAAGGGCCTTGACCTCGGCGTCTTCCAGCCACCAGGACTTGCCGTCCTCGATGGAGACGCGGGTCGGGTAGTCGAACCGGCCCGACGTGCTCCAGGCGATGGTGATGCTCGTGGGGCTGCTGTCGACGCGGCGCAGGCCGTTGACCGTCGGTGCCTCCAACGTCGGCGAGGGATCGGGGGTTTCGTCGCCGTCACCCTCCCCGCGCGGGACCAGGAACGTCAGCGCCACCAGCACGAGCACGAGCGTGGTGACGCCACTGAGCGCCGCGGTGCCCAGGCGCCGTTTCCACGACCAGCCGGTCTTGCGGTCGCGGGACGGGTCGTGGTTGAGCACCGTCGCGGCGTCCGGGCTGCCGGTGACCTCGGACGAGAACGTGCCCCGGCCGCTCGGCCCGGGGTTCGGGACCAGGGTCGACTCTTCCTGCGGGTCGGCCGGTTCCGCGTCGAACGGCAGCAGCGGCGCGACCGGCTGGGCCCGCCGGCCGGTGGTGTGGTCGGGGGCCTGAGACGAAAAGCTGCCCGGGGTGCCGGGGAACGGGTCCGGCTCCGGGCGGGCGTCTCGGGGGCCCTGCGGGGCGGGTGGACGCGGTGGGGCCGTGATCACGCCGGGCGCCGTGGTCGTGGGCAGCCCGAGCTCCCGCTCGACCTCCTGCAGCCGGGCGACGAACTCGAGGCTGTCGGGCCGGTCCTCGGGACGGCTCGCGAGGCTCGCGGCGAGCAGGTCGGTGAGTGACGAGGGGACGTCGTTGCGCACGAAAGGCGGTGGTGCGCCCCGGAACCGCTGCTGGATGGACGCCAGCGTGTTGCCCGGGTCGACCGGGTAGGGCGGGCGCCCGGCCAGCGCGGCGTAGAGCGTGGAACCCAGCGACCAGATGTCGGCCCGGGGTGTCGGCTCCTCGTAGGCCATCACCTCGGGGGCCGCGTGCACCGGGGTCCAGGCGACCGTCGCGGTGCCCGCCTGGCGCGCGTCCACCGCGATGCCGAAGTCCGCCAGCACCGGCTCGTTGAGCGCGGTGAGCAGGATGTTGCCGGGTTTGATGTCCCGGTGCAGCAACTGGTGACGGTGGACGTACGCGAGGGCGGACGTCACCTTCACGGCGAACGGCAGCAGGACGGCCGTGGGCATCGGGCCGCTCTCACGCAGCCCGTCGGCCAGCGAACCGCCCTCGTACCAGCGCATCATGAGGAACGGCTCGCCGCTGCGGGTGAGGCCGTGGTGGTACACGTCGACGATGTGCGGGTGCTCGCCGAGCATGCCGGTCATGCCCATCTCGCGGCTGAACCGCTCGCGCATGCGCGGGTCGAGGCCGTCGGACGTGACGATCTTGATCGCCACGGTGCGGCTCAGCGCGGGCTGGAACGCCTTGTAGATCCGGCTGAACCCGCCGCTGGCGACGGCGGTCATGTGGGTCACGCCGTCGAGTTCCGGGATGGTCTCGACCAGCCGCGACGCCTCCGCCGGGGAGATCCGCTCGCTCACGCCCACCTCCGCCGGCGCGGGTCGGCGCGGCGCAGGACACGGCGCCAGACCGGGGTGAGGCCGGACAGGTGTTTCTCGATGGCGCGCAGCCGGTTCCAGGCGTCGTTCGGCCCACCGGGCCCCGGGCCGTAGACCTCGGCGTCGACCAGGCCGGCCAGGGTCTTCGCGTCCGGGGCGGTGCGGGCGTCGAGGTCTTCGAGCGTGCGGCGGATCTCCTGGGTGGTGCGCCCGGCGCTCGGGTGGCCGAGATCGGCCAGCCGGTCGAGCAGTTCGGCCCAGGCCCCGAGCGGGCCGGCGCCCCGGCGGCGCCGGCGGCGGTTCAGGGTGAGCACGAGACCCGCGAGGGGCAGCAGCACCAGCAGGGCGCCGAGACCGATGCCGAGACCGACGAGAGGGGCGGCCGACGAGCTCGCCTCGTCGCCACCGGCGTCACCGGCGGCGCTGCGGTCGGGGTCGGTCGCGTCGTCCTCGTCGTTCGGCTGCGTCGGGGGTTTCGTGGTGCTCTCCTGCTTCTCCTCCTGGCGGGACGGGCCGGAGCCGGTGCGGTCGGGCACGGCGTCGAACGCGACCCAGCCCGCGCCGTCGAGCCAGATCTCGGGCCAGGCGGTCGCGTCGCCGAAGGTCACCGTGACGCGGCCGGACTTGTCGGGTGTGCCGGCCTCGAACCCGGCTGCGACCCGCGCGGGCAGGCCGAGGCTGCGGGCCATCAGCACGTAGGCGGTGGCGAACTGGTCGGGCGTGCCGTTGCCGCCGGTGCTGCCCAGCAGTTCGGTCACCCGGGCGCAGCTGGTGCCGGGTTCGGCGTCCGGGTCCAGACGCAGCGCAGCGGTGTCGTGGAACCAGGTCTGCAGGGCCTCGGCCTGGGCGAAGGCGCCCGGGCCGGCCTGTTCCACGGCGGTGGAGGCCAGGGTGAGGAGACTGGCGTCGGTGCAGCCGTTGAGGGCCCGGCTCGCCGCCCCGGCCCCGGTGCCACCGGCGGACGCGCGGTCGAGCCCGGTGCGGGAGGGCAGCGCGACGGTCTGCTCGTAGGTGCCGTGCACGCCGTCCGGGTCGACGAGGGTCTCGCCGGTCAGGTCGTAGGTCATGCCCGGGCGGGCCAGGTGCCGCAGCCGGCCGGAGACCGGCACGTAGACGCCGTCGAGGTCGCCGGGGGTCACGCTGACCCGGGCCGTGCCGGTGGTCTCGGCCTCGCCCACGGGCAGGTCGTAGCCGATCGGCACGGCCGGGGTGCTGCTGGTCCAGCGGATGCCGTCGTAGGTGTCGAGCGCGGCGATGCGCCAGGGCTGCGGGTCGGCCCGCCAGGAGCTGTCGACGGTGGCGGTGAAGGCGATGTCGCGGGAATGGCGCAGCCAGCCGGCGATCTCGTCCATCGGGGCGGTCGGCTGCTCGGCGCGCAGCGGCGGGGCGGTGAGGTGGCGCGGGTCGAGCGGGTCGCGGGCGGCACCGGACGCGAGGAGCCCGGCGGCACAGCCCAGCGCGAGCACGACGGCGGTCACCGCGGCGGGCACGAGGCGCGGGCGGGGCAGCACCAGCAGGCCGACGGCGATCACGAACGGCAGGCTCACCCGCAGCGGCGAGCCGGCGCCCCCGACCCCGCAGACCAGCCCGGTGACGAGGAGGCAGGCGGCCGGGGCGGCGAGCGCGAGACCACCGCGGGTGCGGGCGATCGCGGCGGTGACGGCGGCGGCGAGGGCGCACAGCACGGCGTACTGCGGGAGCAGGTCGGGGGCCGGCGGGGCGGGCAGGGTGGTGGTGAGGATGCGGGCCAGGCCGCCGGTCAGGGAGCTGACGACGCCGTTGACCGCGTCGGCCGGGGACGTGGCGCGGGGCACGGCGACGCTGAGGGCGGTAACGAGCCCGGCCGTGGCGGCCGCGAGCAGCCAGAGCACGGTGCGCACGAGGGGACGTGCGAGTGTCTGCGGGTGCGTGGCCTTGTCGGCCAGCACCACGGCGCCGGTGCCGAGCAGCGCGCCCGCGAGCGCGGGGACGGGCAGGGACTGCGCCGGGTAGATGCGCCACCAGGCCCAGGCGCCGGCGAGCACGGTGAGCAGGCCGAGGAGGACGCGAACGGTGGACGCGTCGCCCGGGCCGGCGCGCCGGGGCGTTTCGGTCGTGGGCGGCCCGGGCTGCGGAGCCCGGGGCGCGGGGCGGGTGGGGGCGTCGAGAACGGGGGCGCTCATGCCTGCCCCCGTCCGGGAACGGCCGGGACGACGGCTGAGCAGTCACCGGGACTGACCCGGCCAGGCGACCGGGCCGGGACTCTCGGGCCGACCGAGCCCGGCGCGTCCACCATCGGGCCGGTGGGGACCGTCGCGGATCTCATGCCCACCGCCGGTTCCAGGACAGGGCCAGATCGGCGGCGGTGGCTTCGGCGAGAACGGTGATCCCGGCGTCGGCGGGGCGGCTGTTCGGCGTGGCGTCGGGGTCGATGACGGCGGCGACGACCGTGCCCCAGCCCTGCCGCAGCGCGCTCAGGCCGGGCATCTCGCCGACGGCGTTGCGGCCGAGCACGGCCACCGCGCTGCGACCGCCGCGCAGGGCGCTCTGCTGCGCGGCCGCGCCCAGGCCCCCCGAGGTGGAGGACGCGGGGGTCACGCCGGCGAGTCCGTCGAGGACGGTCGCGGCGGAGCCGGCCAGGCTGGTGCCGCCGACCGTGGTGACGCGCACGGTGACGGCGGCCTCGAAGGCCATGGCCGCGACCGAGGCGGCGAACGAGACGGCCTGCTCGAAGTCGTTCTCCGAGGTGTAGGAGGCCGGGCGGTCGTCGAGGAGGATGAGGATGTCGCTGCGGGTGCTGTCGACGTGCGTGCGCACGGTCAGCGGGCCGCCGCGGGCGAGGCCCTTCCAGTGGATGATGCGGAGGTCGTCGCCGAGCACGTACTCGCGCAGGCCGGAGAACGTCACGCCGCTCTCGGCGCCCGAGGTGGTGCGGGGGCCCTCGATGTCACGCGAGCGGCCCTGGGCGGGCTGGCGCAGCGGGTGCACGACGGGACGCACGACGAGCTGCAGGATCTCGCCGGCCTCGCGGCGGCGGTGGGCCAGGTCGGCGAGGTCGTGCTGGTGCAGGCGCAGCGGGCCGACCGGGAACACCCCGCGGCGGCTGGTGTCGAGTTCGTAGACCACGCGCCGCACGTCACCGCCGCCGGACGGGACCGGGATCTCGTGGCGGCGCCCGCCGACGGTGTCGACCGCGCGCATCGACCGGCCGCGCCCGCGCATGTGGATCTGCAGCATGCCCATGGCGGTCTCGCCGACGCTGACGCGCTGCGGGGCGATGCTGCGCTCGACGCGCGCCGAGACCCGCACGACGACCTGGGCCACGGCGACGAGCACGAGCAGGCCGGCGGCTCCGGCCAGACCGAACAGTTCGTCGTAGCCCAGGGTGAAACCGCCGACGAGGCAGACGATCGCGGCGACGAGAAGGCCCCGGCCGGCCGGGCTGAGACGGATCCGGCCCAGGTCGACGCTCTCCGGGGCGCCGAGGCCTCGCGGGGCGTCGAGGGCGCCTGTCGCAGCGGCACCGGGCCCGGCGGACGGCCCGGTCGTCGTCACCACCGGCGGTTACCCGCGCCTGCCGCCCGCGAGGTCGGCGTGGGCAGACCGGTGATGACGCGGTCGACGAGGTCGGCCTGCGTGACGCCGGCCATCTCGGCCTGCGGGCTGAGGATCAGGCGGTGCGCGAGAACCGCCGGGGCCATGGCCTTCACGTCGTCGGCGGTGACGAAGTCGCGCCCGTCGACGGCGGCGGAGGTGCGGGCCGCGCGCAGCAGTGCGAGACCGGCGCGCGGGCTGGCACCGATGCGGGCCTCGGGCAGTGAGCGGGTGGCGCCGGTGACGGACACGATGTAGTCGCGCACCTCGTCGGCCACGTGGGTGCGGGCGATGTGCTGGATCATCTTCTGCACCACGTCGAGACCGACCACGGGCCGGATCGACTCCACGGTGGGTGCGTTCGCCTCCTGCTTCAGCATCGCCGACTCGGTCTGCGGGTCGGGGTAGCCGATGCTGATGCGCATCATGAACCGGTCGAGCTGGGCCTCGGGCAGGCGGAACGTGCCGTCCATCTCGACCGGGTTCTGGGTGGCGACCACCACGAACGGGCGCGGCACCGGGTACTGCCGCCCGTCGACCGTGACGTGCCGCTCCTCCATCACCTCGAGCAGCGCCGACTGGGTCTTGGGCGAGGCCCGGTTGATCTCGTCGGCCAGCACGATGTTCGCGAACACCGGGCCGGGCCGGAACTCGAACTTCTGCGCCTGCTGGTGATACACGGTGATGCCGGTGACGTCGGACGGCAGCAGGTCGGGCGTGAACTGCACGCGCTGCCAGCGGCCCTCGACGGTGGCAGCCAGCGCCCGGGCCAGGGTGGTCTTGCCGACGCCGGGCACGTCTTCGACCAGCAGGTGCCCCTCGCTGAGCAACGCGACGACCGCGAGCCGCACCTGCTCCGGCTTGCCCTGCAGGGCCCGCTCCACGCTGGTGCGGATCCGGCCGGCGATCTCGGCGAGTTCAGACATCGTGTTTGTTCCCTGCGCTCTCGTTCTGCTGAAAAGGTGTGGTCAGACCCAGAAGACGGTGCCGGTGGCGCTGAAACCGGACGGTGCGCCCTGCCCGGCGATCACGTAGTAGTACGCGCTCTCGGTACCCCTCTTGTCGGAGTACTCGGTGACCTTGGTGGCGCCGGCGTGCTCGGTGGACCAGGAGTAGAACTGCGGGCCGTCACTGCTCCAGCCGGACGGGCAGCTGGCCATGGTGCGCCGCAGCAGGGCCCGGTCGCCCTGGTACACGCAGCGGTACATCTGCCGGCTGCCGGTCTGCGCGGTGGACAGGGCGTCGAACGCCTTGACGCCCGGGTCCCAGCGCTGGGCGACGGCGTTGTTGCAGTCGTTGGTGAGGTTCAGCATGTAGATGCCCCGCACCTCGTTGTTCGCGCACTGGTAGATCGTCTTGCGCGGGGAGGCCGGTGAGACCTTGACCGAGGCCCACTCGCCCTGGCCGTTGGCGTTCACGGCGCGCACCCGCACGGTGTGGTCGACGTCGTTGGCGAGACCGGTTGCCTCCCAGCTCGTCACGTTGCCCAGGTCCTTCTCGGCGCCACCGTCGACGCTGGCCTGGTAGCCCGTGATGTCACTGCCCTGGGCGTCGGCGGCGGTCCAGGTGACGCTCGCCTTGCCGTCGCCGTTGACCGGCGTGCCGAACGTGATCGCGCCCGGCTCGCCCGACGGGACGGCCGGCGTGTCTTCGCTGCCCGGCTGACCGGCGGCGGGCAGACCGGCCTCACCGGTGCCCCCGGCCGAGCGTGCCGCCACCCGCACCACGTAGCGCGTGCCGTTGGTCAGGTCGGGAACCGTGGCCTGGAGCCCGGTCTCCTCGACGGTCGTCACGCCGCCACTGGTCGCGGTCAGTGTGACCGTGTAACCCACCACCGGCGTGCGCCCGGCCTCGGCGGCGGCCCAGCTCACGGCGATCTGCTGGTCGCCGGGCGTGGCCGTCACGTTCGCGGGCACACCGGGCAGGTCGGCGCTCGGCGTCACGTACCGCACGCGGGAGAGCGCCCCTTCGCCCGCGTCACTGAGGGCCCGCACCCGCACGTCGTACTGCTGGCCGTTGGTGAGGTCGCCGATGGTGGCGGTGAGCTCGTTCGCGCCCACCTGCTGCACCGGGGCGTTGTCGAGCAGGATCTCGTAGCCCGTGACCGGGGAGCCGTTCGCCCGCGCGGCCCGCCACTCGAGCACGGCCTTGGCGTCGTCGGCCGTCGCCGTCACCACCGGCGCACCCGGAACCTGGGGCTCCTCGGGCTCTTCGGACTCCTCCACCTCGGGAGTGGCCGGAGCCTCGGGCGTCTCCTCGGGCGAGGGCCGGTCGGCCGCCGGGCTGCCGGTGTTGCGGCGCGGGCCCCGGCTGGGCTCGTCGCCCGCCTGCGAGGTGTTGTCGGGAGCACTGTCCGGCGTGCGCTGCGGACGCCGGGTCGGCTCGTTCGCCGGGGTCGTCGGCTGCTGCGGGGTGACCGGGTCGGCCTGCGTCGGGTCCTGACCGGGCCGGTACTTCTCGATCGGCACGATCACCCCGTCGGGCTTGACCACCTTCACCTGATTGCCGCCGGAGTCGTTGAGGTAGAGCAGGTTCCCGTGCGCGACCACGTCGGTGAGGTCGTCGTCACCGACGTTCGGCACGGCCTTGCCCTGCCCGGAGCCGAGATCGACCTTGACCAGGGAGCCGGAGGTGCGGTCGGTGACGTACCCGACGCCCGCCACGATGTCGACCTGGTCGACCTGGGTGCCGGAGGGCAGCGTCACGGCGCGCCCCTCGCCCTCGGCGGGCACCACCACGGCGCGGCCGTCGAGACCGATGAGCAGAGCGCCGTCGTGGTCGACGTCGACCATCAGGCCGTCGGCGCCGGAACCGGCCGGCAGCGCCGGGAACGAACGCGCGGGGTCGTCACCGTGCAGCGAGAAGGTCGCCCCGCTGGTGGTGTTCACCGCCACGACGTGCGCGCCCTGCTCGTCGGCGGCCACGGTCAGGGTCTCCCCCGCCCGGCCGACCTCGGTGCGGCCGGTCTCGTCGTCCCACACCCGCACCACGACCCCCTCGGTGGGGATCGCGGCCCAGAGAAAACCCTCGTCGTCGACCACGGCGTCGGTGACACCCTTGACCGCGACGGCCTGACCGCTGGGCTCGAGGGTGGCCGGGTCGAGGCGCTGCACCTGGGACTTGGTGTGGTCGACCAGCCAGGTCGCGGACTCGTTGGCCACCACGTCGACCCCGGTGCCGAGCCGCCCGGGGGCCTGGTCGGCCTTGAGCTGCGCGCCGTCGATGAGTGTGGCGTTGCCGTTCTCGTCGATCGCGTAGGCGCCGTCAGGCCGTTGCACGACCGTGAACGGGGAGCTCAGCGAGCCCACCGGCACGGTCTTGCCGGCCTGGCCGGCGTACCCGTTGACCCACGTCACCGAGTGCTGCGCGGCGTTCGCCAGCCAGGCGCCACCGTCCTGCAGGCGCACGACCGCGCCGGTCGCCTGCGCGCCCAGCAGCCCGCCGCCCAGAACGAGCGCGAAAACCACCGCGCACGCGGCCAGACCCACACCCTGCCGCTTCTTCAACGGCAGGAGCCAACCCCAGTTCACCGGTCTCCCCCCGGAACATCACCACCCCGCCAGGGGAAAGCCCCTGACCGTCACGGACGACTTGCCGGTCCGCTCGTCACCAACCGTACCCAGTTCCCCGCAGAACTTCGCAATCTCGGAGAACTTTCACTGTCGGCCACGAATCAGTCACCCGACGTAGCTCACGCGCGCTCAGGATTCACATTGGCTTAGCGGCCACTTAGGGGAGACCGCCCGTAAAGGCCTTGACAGCGCCCCTTCTCACCAAGCTTTCACCGTCGTCGCGAGAATGGTTGCGCCGTCAAGGGAATCGTCAGTCCTCGTCGTCGCCCAGGGTCAGCGTCGTCGCGAGCTCGATCAGGTCCGGACGGCGCCGCTCCGCCTCGGCCAGATCCACGAAACTGGTGGACAGGTACACGGCCACCTCGTCACCGTCCGGGTCCCTCAGCCGCCACACGAACACCTCGTACTCCTGGATCAGGGAGTCCGTGCCGTCCTCCTCCTGAACCCGGTAACGCTGCACCAGGTGCACCGCCGCCCCGGACACGGTCTGCACGGTCTCCTCCAGCGGCGGCTCCGCCAGCATCTCCTCCGGCAGCCGCAGCTCCTCGAGCACGTCGTCGAGCGTCACGTCCTCCTCGACCGCCTCGCCGCGCACCGTCACGGCGCACACGGCGGGCTCGTCCGCCTGCGGCAGCAGGAACAGCAGCATGACCGGCGGCGGGTCCTCCTGCCGGGCCAGCTCCAGGGCGGGCACCATCACGTCGGCCAGCAGCCCGGCCTCTTCCTCCGGCAGCTCGAGGTCCTCCTCACCGGCGCGCAGCAGCACGGTCTCCCGGGCCCACAGCACTGGGTCGGCCTCGAGGTCCGCGGGGATCCAGTCGTCGGTGTAATCGATCACTACGGTCGACATCTCAGTCCTCGTTCGTCGTGCTGACATCGTGCACGTCCAGGGCATTCCGAGTGCATACCCGGTTCCGTGAGTCTCCCTCCGGACGACAGGGGCCGATGAGGGACGCGCGGTGCACCTTCCGTTGCCCCGACACCGTAGCGATCCCCACGGACACACAGTTCGCCCGCGCAGTTCGCCCGCGCAGTTCGCCCGCGCAGTTCGCCCGCGTGGTTCGCAGGAGCGCCGGGGTCCGAGACACCCCGGCCGCACTCCATCTGCCCGGGCCGGAGGTGGAGCCGGGTGCGGGCCCACGTCGTCGTGACCGAGGTGACGCCCCTCCCCGCTGCGACGGCGCAACGGGCGCACTTCAGCGCGTCCTGACCTTGAGAGGCTCGCTGCCCCGGCCACGACGGGCTGAGCGCCGCATGTGCTGCTTTCGATTATCGATAATCGAAAGCAGCACATGCCCCGCCGTCCCCGTGGAGGACCGGGTTCCCGGAGAGGTGGAGGTCACTGCGTCCGCCGGTTCTCCGTCGTCCTTGGTCCGGGGCCCGGCATCAACGGCGCCTGAGGTGTTGAGCGAGGCAAGCCAGCGGCCTGGGCGTCACCCCCGCCGTCTCGGAGGCCTCGGTGCCGGCGTCCTGATCTGCGACAGGGCGGGCCGGCGGGCCGGGGCGAGCGGGTCGGGTCGAGCGGCAAGGTGAGGTGGAGGCGAGGCGCACGCGTCGTGGCAAGGCGGACGCGTCGGGTCGGGGTACATGCGTCGGGCCGGGGCGGACGCGTCGGGTCGCGTCGGGTCGCGTCGGGTCGCGTCGGGTCGGAGCGGGGCGGGGCGGGGCGGGTCGGGGCGAGCGGACGAGGTGCGACAGACGGGGCGGGGTGGGCAGACGGCCGACGGACGGGCAAGGAGAGCGGAGGTGCCCGCGTGCCGCGGTTCGTGGGGGTGGCCACTGTGAGACGCTGGCGCTCGCAGCCGGAGAGGCGCTGCGACGGACCGGGGAAGGTTCGCCACGCTCCGGCTCGGTGTCGGCCCCGGACGAACGGTCCGGCGCGAACGAGTAAGGGCGCCTTCTCTTTTCGAGGAGGCACTGGTGATGGTTCCGGCCCGGTCCCAGGGGCAGCAGCACGATGTCGGCGCGGGGTCGGCCGCAGGACTGCCGGTGGGGGTGGTCGCCGCGATCTACCGGTATCCGGTCAAGTCGATGGCGGCGCAGCCGGTCGAGTCGGCCGAGGTGCACTGGAACGGCCTGGACGGTGACCGGCGGTGGGCGTTCGTGCAGCCTGCGCCGAGGAATCCGGGGTTTCCGTGGCTGACGTTGCGGCAGCGGAACGACCTCAATGCCTACCGGCCGTACGGTGCCGTGGACGGGCTGCGGGTGCGGACCCCGTCGGGTGAGGACGTCGAGGTCACTGATCCCCGCCTCGCGCAGGAGCTCGGCGCCCGGGCGATGAAGCTGGACCGGGGCACGTTCGACACCGCCCCGCTGTCCCTGATCAGCACCCGCTCGGTCAAGGAGATCGGGGCGCTGGCCGGGCGGGACGCGGACGTGCTGCGTTTCCGCCCGAACCTGGTGGTGGAGCCGCTGGGGGACGATCCGTTCGCCGAGGACTCCTGGGTCGGCGGCACGCTGGTGTTCGGGACGGCTGAGCAGGGGCCCGTCGAGCCGGAGGACGACGGCCGGCTGACCGGCGTGAACGGCCGGGAGGGCCTGGGGACCGGGCTGCGGATGCACGTGGACCGGCGCGACCACCGCTGCGTCGTGGTCAACATCGACCCGGTCACCGGCGAGCGCACACCCGACGTGCTGCGGGCCGTCGCCCGGCACCGGGACACGTGCCTGGGGGTCTACGGCTCGGTGGCCGCGCCGGGTGCGGTGTCGGTCGGCGATCCGGTGCGGCTGCTGCGATGAATCGAGGGCGGTAGCGATGAGTTCAGGGCCGTGGCGCAGTCACGACTTGCGAACCGTCCACTCTCAGGAGGAACCATGACGAACCTTCCGCCCGTCGTCGACCTGGCCACCTGGCAGTCGGCCCGCGACGACCTGCTGGTTCGCGAGAAGGCGCACACACGCGAGGGAGACGCCATCGCCGCGGCCCGGCGCCGGCTGCCGATGGTCGAGTTCGACGGCCAGGTCGAGGTGACCGGTGCCGACGGGCCCGTGCCGTTCATCAGCCTGTTCCAGGGGCGCGAGGAGCTGGTCGCCTACAAGCACATGTGGTGGGACGGCGCTCCGCACCAGGGTCAGTGCGAGGGCTGCACGTTCACCGCCTGGCACCTGCACGACGTCAGCTACCTCAACAGCCGCGGCGTCTCGTACGCCGTGCTCACCACCGCCCCGCCGCAGGAGATCGCGCCGTTCGTCGAGTTCATGGGCTACACCCAGCCCTGGTACTCGGTGCGTGACGTGGAGCCCCCGGTCGGTGGGGGCATGGGCTCGCTCTTCAGTTTCCTGCGCGACGGCGACCGCACGTTCCTCACTTATTCCACCACCGGCCGCGGCGTGGAGGCGGCCAGCGGATCCTTCGCCCTGCTCGACATGACGCCCCGCGGCCGCGGCGAGGCCTGGGAAGACAACCCGGAGGGCCGCTCCCCCGGCAACCACGCCTGCTGGTACTGGCGCACCGACGCCGACGGGAACGCCACCTGGGGCGAGACCGGCCGTCCGGTGCCCCAGTGGACCCGGCCCGGCGCCGGCCCGGAGCAGAGCCTGGGCCGCACGACCATGCAGCACTGAGCTCGACCCTCGCAGCCGGCCACCCACCCGGGTGCCTCGGGCGGTCAACCGCACCGGCGCGTCCAAAAGCCTTCGTACCGAGCCGGAACGGGACGTGCGCGGCCGTGTGCCCGCCACCGCGCAGTGCCCGCCACCGCGCACGTCCCACCCACCGCGCACGTCCCACCCACCGGGCGGAGCGAGGTGGGTGGGCGCCTCGCTGTGGCGTGGGACTCAGATCACCGCGCGCACGGCCTTCTCGAAGCCCAGCACGTGCTCCCGGGCCAGCTGCTCGGCGCGGTCGGGCTCCCCCGACGCGATGGCCTCGAGCAGCGCCACGTGCTCCGCCACGATGTGCATGTCCATGGTGGTGAGCCGGTCGAGGAAGACGCAGTGGATGCGCGTGGCCAGGTTGTCGTAGCGGATCAGCACGTCTTCGAGGTGCGGGTTGGCCGCGGCCCGGTAGATCGTGCGGTGCACGTAGAGGTCCCAGCGCATCAGGTCGCTGCGCTCGGACCCGTCGAAGTCGAGGGCGCGCGTGCGCCCGGAGATGTCGGTGAGCTCGGCGCGCAGTTCGGGCGTGGCCCGCTCGGCGGCCCGGCGGGCGGCCAGCGGCTCGAGGCTCGCGCGGATCTCGGAGACGTGCGCCAGGTCGGCGATGTCGACCCCGGTCGCGAACGTGCCGCGGCGTGGGAACGACACCACCAGCCGGTCTTGCTCGAGCCGTTTGAGGGCCTCACGCAGCGGGGTGCGCCCCACGCCGAGCTGCCTGGCCAGCGTCACGTCGTCGATCGGTTGCCCGGGCTGGATCTGCAGCATGATCAGCTGGTCGCGCACGGCCAGGTAGGCCTGCTCGGCCAGGCTGACCGGTCGCCCGTCCAGCTCGAGGGGTGTCGCGCTCACGGCCCCATGGTAGGGGGGACCAGGCGCGACCCGGCCGGCTTCGCACCCCGGTCCCGGGCAGACGGCGATCGTCACGGCGTGAATTCGAGGGCCGCGTCGAGCAGCCACCCGGCCAGGTAGCCGGCGAACGACGAGCGCACCAGGATGCGGTAGTCGTTGTCCCTCAGCGAGATCAGCACCACCCCGGTCATGGCGATCGTGGTCTGCACGCTGCGGCCCGCCCCGAAGACCGACGGGTGCAGGTCGTGCGAGGTACCGGTGGTCAGCAGCTCGCGGGCGTGGGAACCGCTCAGGCGCAGACTGATCCGCTGGGCGGAGACATCCGTGCCCGGGAGGTCGGCCTCCAGCTGCTCACCGCTGCGCACCGTGCTGGTGACGAGCAGTTCGTCCGGGCCCAGCCAGACGACCTGACCGTCGTCGGTCTCGCGCCAGGTGTTGACCTCGGTGTCGTGGTCACCCCGGGACACGGCCATCGCCAGGTACGGCTCGACCGTGATCTGCAGTCCCTCGGGCAGTCTCGCGAACGCTTCCTCCCAGGCCTGCAGCGGATGCGTTCGCTGAAGCGTGTTCTCACCCATCGCGACGGGCTCCTTCGGGGTCGAAGAGGACGGACGAGGTGATCTCGGCCGCGACCAGCTGCCCGTCCACGGGCACGTGCACGACCTCACCGAGCCGGTCGCGTCCGCCCTTGAGCAGGGCCAGCGCGAACGGGCGCCCGAGGGCGGCACTGCGGTAGCTGGAGGTGACGTGGCCGAGCATCGGCACCGGCGGGGCCGGGAGCACACCGGTCTCGGTGAACTCGATGATCTGCGAGCCTTCGGGGAGCTTGGTGGACGCGTCGGTCGGCAGCAGCCCGACCAGCTGCTTGCGCAGCGGGTCGAGATTCGCGGTCCGCGAGAACGACCGCTTGCCCACGAAGTCGGGCTTCTTCTTCGACACCGCCCAGGCCATGCCCAGGTCGTGCGGGGTCACGGTGCCGTCGGTGTCCTGCCCGATGATCGGGTAGCCCTTCTCGGCGCGCAGCACGTGCATGGTCTCGGTGCCGTACGGCGTGATGCCGTGCTTCTCCCCCGCTTTCAGCAGACGGTCCCAGACGGCGGGCGCGTACCAGGCGTTGACGTTGACCTCGTAGGCCAGCTCGCCGGAGAAGCTGATACGCGCGACCCGCACCGGGACGCCCTCGAAAACCGTGTCCCGCCAGGTCATGAACGGGAACGCCTCGTTGGCCACGTCGAGGTCGGCGAAGACCTCACCGATCACGTCACGGGAGCGGGGCCCCACGACCGGGAACACGGCCCAGTGCTCGGTGACCGACGTCAGGTGCACGCGCAGGTCGGGCCACTCGGTCTGGACCCATTCCTCCATCCAGTCCAGGATCTTCGCCGCGCCGCCGGTGGTGGTGATGACCATGTACCGGTCGTCGGCCAGCCGGAGCACGGTGCCGTCGTCGATGACCATCCCGTCGACGCCGCACATCACGCCGTAGCGCACGGCGCCGACCTTGAGGCTGCTCATCATGTTCGTGTAGATCCGGTCGAGCAGCACCGGGGCGTCCGGGCCCCGCACGTCGATCTTGCCCAGCGTCGAGCCGTCGAGGATGCCGACACCGGTTCGCACGGCGGCACACTCGCGCAGCACGGCGGCCTCCATGTCCTCGTCGGGCCGCAGGTAGTGACGGGCCCGCTTCCACTGCCCGACGTCCTCGAACACCGCACCGGCCGCGACGTGCCAGCCGTGCAGCGCCGTCACCCGGATCGGGTCGAACAGCTCGCCGCGCTCCCGGCCGGCCAGCGCGGCGAAGGCCACGGGCGTGTAGGGCGGGCGGAACGTGGTGGTGCCGAGGGCCCGCACCGGCTGCCCGAGCAGCTCGGCCGCGATCCCGGCGGCGATGACGCCCGACGTCTTGCCCTGATCGTGGGCGGTGCCGATCGTGGTGTAACGCTTGATGTGCTCGACCGACCGCAGCCCGGCGCCGACCGCGCGGGTGATGTCGGCGACCGTGGAATCGCGCTGCACGTCGACGAACTGACGGTCGTCGGGACCCGGCACCCGCCAGATGATCTCACCGGGGGTGCGTTCCGGGCCGTCGTCGACCGGGCCGTCGAAGCCGCCCTCGGCCAGGATCCGGGCGAGTTCGAGGGTGCCGTTGGCGGCACCGACGACGGTGGTGTTCCCGAGCCTCTCGCCGGGCTTGAACGCCCCCAGCGTCTCGTCGTAGGCCAGCGCACCCCGCACATGGCTGAACAGGTGCGCGGTGGGGTTCCAGCCGCCGGAGACCAGGAGCAGGTCGCAGCTGAGGCCGAACTCCTTGCCGTCGGCGTCGACCACGGCGACGGACGCGATGCGCCCCTGCGTCTGCGGGGTGGCGTCGGCGGGGAGGAGGGCACGGGTGGAGACGACGCGGGCACCCCGGTGGGTCCTCACCCCCGTCTCGGGACCTGCGGCGCGGGTCTCGATCACCGTCACGTCCGCCCCCGCCGCCGCCAGGTCCTCGGCCGCCCGGTAGGCCGCGTCGTCACTGGTGAACACCACCACCTGGCGCCCGGCGAGAACGCCGTAACGGTGCAGGAAGTCACGAGCGGAGGCTGCGAGCATGATGCCCGGCCGGTCGTTGTCGGCGAACACGATGGGACGCTCGTGAGCACCGGTCGCGACCACCACGTGCTTGGCCCGCACCCGGTGCACCCGCTGACGGGAACGGTTCACGGGCGGCTGCGCCAGGTGGTCGGTGCGCCGCTCCAGCGCCAGCACGAAACCGTCGTCGTAGTGCCCGATCGCGGTGGTACGGGGCAGGTACTCGAACTCCGGGTAGGTGCCGAGCTCGTGCAGGACACCCTCGACGAAACCGAGAGACGGCTCCCCGTGCACCGTCTCGCTCCCGGTGAGTGACCCACCCGCGTCGGGACGATCGTCCACCATCAACACCCGCTCACCCCGGCGGGCCGCGGTGAGCGCCGCGAGCAGACCGGAGGGACCGGCCCCGACCACGAGAGTGTCGACGTGGTGGTACTTCCGGTCGTAGCGCGCCGTGTCGGGCACGTCGGCGAGACGGCCCTGGCCGTTGAGGCCACGCACCACCAGGCCGTCTACCAGCTCGACCGTCGAGGCCAGCAGCATCGGCTCGGGGAAGGGCTCCTCGATCTGCACCAGACCGGTCGGGTCCTCGCTCCACGATGCGGTGATTCCGCGCGGGCGGCCCAGTTTCACGCTGGTGCCGATCTTCGTCACCCCGTGGGCCAGCAGCGCCGAGGCGACCGTGTCACCCGGGTGCCCGGTGTACGCGCGGCCGTCGAAGGTGAAGCTGATGGTCCTCGAGCGGTCGACCCGCCCGAACCCGTCGACGCGGCTCATGGCTTCTCACCGATCCGGTAGGTGGAGTGGAAGGCGTAGGTACGGGTGTCGCGCACCGCGTTGAACCACCGGCGGCAACCCCCGCTGTGGCTCCATCGCTCGGCGAACTCGCCCTTGGTGTTGTCGCGGAAGAAGACGTACCGGGCCCACTCCTCGTCACTCAGCTCGGAGGGCGTCTCCGGGTAGGCGATGTGCGCCTGTCCTCCGTAGTGGAACTCGACCTCCTCGCGAGGGCCGCAGTACGGGCATTCGATCAGTTGCATCAGCTGACTCCCTCAGTGCGCCACGGCGGCGGCGCCGTGCTCGTCGACGAGTGCCCCGGAGACGAATCGGTCGAGGGCGAAGGGCGCGACGTACTCGTGCGGCCGGCCGTTGGCCACGGTGTCGGCCAGGCACCAGCCGATGCCCGGGGTGGCCTTGAAACCGCCCGTTCCCCAGCCGGAGTTGACGAACAGGTTGCGGTAGGGCGTGTGCCCGACGACGGGCGACGCGTCGGGCGTCACGTCGACGATGCCGCCCCAGGTGCGCAGCAGGTGGGCGCGGGCGAACACCGGGAACAGCTCGACGGCCGCGGCCATCTGGCGCTCGATGACGTGGAACGCGCCGCGCTGGCCGTACCCGTTGTACGAGTCGACGCCCGCGCCCATCACCAGCTCACCCTTGTGGGCCTGGGAGACGTAGACGTGCACGGCGTTGGACATCACGATGGTCGGGTGCACCGGCTCGAGCAGCTCGGAGACCAGCGCCTGCAGGGGGTGCGACTGCAGCGGCGCCCTGACGCCGAGCATGTCGAGCAGCGTCGAGGTGTGCCCGGCCGAGCAGAGAGCGACCGTGCCGCAGCCGATGTCACCCCTGGAGGTCCGTACCCCGGTGACCGTGTCGCCGTCGGTGATGAAGCCGGTGACCTCGCAGTCCTGGATCAGGTCGACGCCGGCCTCGTCCGCCCGGCGGGCGAAACCCCAGGCCACCCAGTCGTGCTTGGCGATACCGGCGCGGGGCTGGTAGGTGGCGCCCTGCACCGGGTACCGGATGTCGTCGGAGATGTTCACGATCGGGCAGATCTTGGCGACCTCGTCGGGCGTCAGCCACTCCGCGTCGATGCCGTTGAGCTTGTTGGCCTCGACCCGGCGCACCGAGTCGCGCACGTCCTGCTCGGTGTGGGCCAGGTTCAGCACGCCGCGCTGCGAGAACAGGATCGGGTAGCCGAGGTCTTCCTCCAGCCCCTCCCAGAGCTTGAGCGCGTGCTCGTAGATGGCCGCCGACTCGTCCCACAGGTAGTTGGACCGGATCAGCGTGGTGTTGCGGGCCATGTTGCCGCCGGCCAGCCAGCCCTTCTCGAGCACCGCGACGTTCGTGATGCCGTGGTTCCTGGCCAGGTAGTGCGCGGTGGCCAGGCCGTGGCCGCCGCCCCCGACGATGACCACGTCGTAGGTCCTCTTCGGTTCCGGGTTGCGCCAGAGGAAGTCGGCGTGCTCGGGAAGGTGCGCACCGGGCGGGGTTTCGTGGGTCACGGCTGCAGCTCCGGGGAGAGGGGGTGGCGGGCGGCGAGCCGGCGGACGCGCCGGTGGAGCTGGTCGACGTCGGCTCGCGTCCGGAGGGTCGCGGCGATGGTGTCGGCGATGGTGTCGGCGACCTCCTCGAAGTCACCGACCAGGGATCCCCGGTCCGCGAGCGCCGGGGTGCCGGCGTACGTGCCGGTGGGCGCCGCCCCCTGGGCCTGCGTGACGGCCGGCGGGGCGACGTTCTCGTCGGCGATCATCCCCAGCGTGTCGCGCTGACGGCCGGGTTCCGCCACGGCCTGCACCTCGGATCGGCCGCGCGCAGGTGCTGGTTCAGGACGTGGGGCGGGCCAGTGGACGGCACCGGTGCCTCCTCCGGCGGGAATGACTGACGTACAACTGATATATCAAACCCGGGTCAGATGCCAGGGGTTGACCCCGGCGGCTTTTCGGTGACCATGGAAAATCTCTGGCGCGGTGGACGGAACGCCGGCCCGCGAGCCGGACATGAGAACAGGTGTGAGGAACTCTGACGACGCGTTCCGGCAGCTCTACACGGCCAACTTCACCGCGATCCTGAACTTCGCGCTGCGCCGGGTGGACACGGCCGAGGACGCGGCCGACCTGGTCGCCGAGACCTTCCTGGTGGCCTGGCGGCGCCGCGACGAGATGCCTCACGACGCCCAGGCCCGGCTGTGGCTGTTCGGCGTGGCCCGGCTCCTGCTGGCCAACCACTCCCGGGGCGAGCAGCGCCGGGGTCAGCTCGGCGAGCGGCTGCGGCGCGAGTTCCGCGACGACCCCACGCTCAACGACCCGGCCGCCGACCTGGTCGAGGTCCTGGCCGTGGACGCGGCGCTGGGCGCGCTGGCCCCCACCGACCGGGAGGTGCTGGAACTGACCGTCTGGGACCAGCTCACGCCCCGCGAGATCGGTGTGCTGCTCGGGCTTCCGGCCCGGGTGGTGCGTTCCCGGCTCTTCCGGGCCCGGGCCCACCTGCGTGAGCAGATCACCCCGGCGGCCGCGCGTGACGGACGGGCCTCACCCGGACATGTACCGGACGACCGCATCCGCTCGCACCCAGGCCTGAGCAGCACGGAGGGCAAGGCATGAACCAGCCGGAGATCGACGACCTCATGCGCCGGGTGCGCCCCGTCGCCGCGCCGTCCCGCCTGCACCAGGCCGGGCAGGAGCTCCTGGAGGAGATCATGTCCAGCACCGACGACATCCCCGACGTCACGCCCATCCCGTGGCGCCGCCGCACCCCGCCGAGGGTCTGGTGGCTCGTCGGGGTGGCCGCCGCCCTCGCCCTCGTCGTCCCGCTGGCCCTGACCACGCTCGCCCGCGGGCGCGATCACGCCGCGCCCGCGTCCCCGCCGGAGCGTCCGCCCTACTCCGTCCCGGGGAACCCCTGGCTGGTCCTGGACGCCACGGGCTGGCAGCTGGAGTCGCTGTACCAGGGGTCCGAGCGGGACGGCTCGATGATCTACCGACGCGGCCAGGGGCAGGAACGCCTCACGATCTCCTGGCTGCCGGTCGCGTTGCAGCGCAGGACTCTCGAACGCCTGACCGAGGACGCGAAGCCCACGAAGACGATCGGCTACCTGGGGCACCGGGCGACGATCTACGACGGGCCGGGCACCTGGGTGACGGTGCTGCCTCTCGGTCAGGTCTCGGTCTCGCTCCGGGCCACCGGGCTGACGTCCGCCGAGGACTTCGACAACCTGCTCGGCAACCTGACCCACCTCGACGAGAAGACCTGGCCGGACCACCTGGGCGACACGGTGGTGACCCCCCGGGAGTCGGCCGCCGAGGCGGTGCGGGTCACGGCCGACATCAAGCTCCCCGCCGGCGTCGAGGCCGCTGACCTCAGGGGCGAATTTCCCCAGGACCGCTACTACTTCGGCATGGACGTGCTCAACGTGGTGGCCTGCGGCTGGCTCGAGGACTACACCCGGGCCCGGAGGGCCGGTGACGAGAGGACCATGGCCGAGGCCGATGCCGCACTGGGCGAGTACCCGCACTGGACCCTGCTGCAGGAGATGAACCGCACCGGCGACTGGGGCATGGCCATACCGGTGTACGCCACCAGGGTCGCGTCCCGGAGTGACGTCTCCGACTACCCGGACACCTTCGTCTGCGACTGAGCTCTACGGCCTCAGCTGCGCCAGCGAGCTGATGAGCCGTTCCTCGATGCCCTCGGGCCAGGGGAACGCCGCGGTGGAGGCCCGCTGGTGCGCCAGGCCGTGCAGTCCCAGCCAGAGGGCCACCACGTCGACCGACGGGTCGGCGGTCGATTCCCCCGCCTCCACACAGGCCGCCAGCGCCGTGCCCAGGATCGCGAAACTCTCGTCGCCCAGCGTCTGCATGTCCTCGCGCCTCACCGAGGTCTCCTCGCTGAGGTTCGGCACCCAGAGCCCGCCGAACATCGTGCGGTAGCGCTGCGGATGCGTCCTGGCGAAGTCCAGGTACGCGTGGCACACACCCTCGAGACGCTGCCGGGGCCCGGCGCCCGGCCGCTCCCCCGCCTCGCGCAGCACCACGTTCAGCTCGGCCAGGGCGCTGCGCACCACGGCCAGCATGATCGCGGGCTGGTCGGGGAAGTGCTTGTAGATCGAGGGAGCCGCGATCCCGGCCTGCCGCGCGATCGAGCGCAGGGTCAGCGTGCGCTCGTCACCGCTCTCGTCGAGCAGCTCGATCGCCGCCAGCACGATCTCGTCACGCAGGCGGCCACCCTCACCCCGGCGGTTACGGGTGCGCGTCCCCTTCTCCACTTTCTCCACCCGGCCACCCTACGCCACGTAACCTTTCAAGCGTTAGGCAAGGCTGGACGCACGCGAGGGTTCAGCATCACCCGGTGCAGCGGGCGCCGTCAGCAGCGCGAGCAGCTCGTGGGTGAGGGCGACCAGCGGCAGATCCAGTTCACCGCTGGTCGTGGCGCCGCCGGGCGAACGTCGTCGGGGCACGTCCTGTTCGACGGTGAACGTCTGGCTTGATCGCATCCAGCGCCACGTGTCTACTGCGAGACATGACGTACGACTTCTCCCCGTGGACCTACGTCCAGTCCGGTGACCAGGCCGAGGCGGGAGCCCGCGCGCAGCAGGAGCGGCATCAGCGCGAGCTCGGGTTCGACTTCGGCGAGCACTGTTTCGTCTCGACCCGGGCCGAGGTGCAGAACACCGAACTCGTTCTCGGCGACCGCGGTTACGTCGCGGCCGGGGCCTACCTGACCGGCCGGCTGCGGGCCGGTCGCGACGTGTCGGTGAACGCGTACGCGGTGGTGCGGGGTGAGGTGAGGCTGGGCGACGCGGTGCGCATCGGCGCGCACACCTCGATCCTGGCGTTCAACCACACGTTCGACGATCCCGAGGTCGAGGTCTTCCGCCAGCCGATGAGCACGCGCGGGGTCACGGTCGGGAACGACGTCTGGATCGGCTCGCACGTCGTGGTGCTCGACGGGGTCACGGTCGGCGACCGCGCGGTGCTGGCCGCCGGGGCCGTGGTGACGAAGGACGTCCCCGCCGGGGCGGTGGTCGGCGGCAACCCGGCCCGGCTGATCCGCTGGCGGGTGCCCCCGGCCGATCCCGCGACGGGAGCGATCGGCACCGACCTGGCCACCCGCCTGCGCACCTTCGCCGACACCGTGCGAGCCCAGGCCCCGGGCTTTCTCGAGCGCAGCTGGGACCCCGCGAGCCGTCTCTTCACCGACCGACCGGGCGCGCCCGCCACCGTCCGCGCCCAGTGCGACGCCGTCGAGATCGCCGACCTGCTGCTGAACCGGGCTCCCGACCAGCTGCCCGCCGCCGAGCAGATCAGCCGTCTGCGCGACGGGCAGGACCCGGCGACCGGCCTGGTTCCCGAGCTGACCCGGCCTCTTTCCGACCGGGGCCTGCACGATCCCACCGCCGCGTACCACGTGCTCTGCGTCGGCTACGCCCTCGACCTCCTCGGCAGCTCGTTCGCGCACCCGATCGCCGACCTGGGCCTCGTCACCCGCCTCGACGACCTGCCCTGGGCCCGGAACGCCTGGCAGGCGGGGCATCTCGTCGACGGCGCGGGCACCGCCCTGCTCTGGAACCGCAGGCTCGGGGTGACGAACCCGGGCGCGGCCGAGTCGCTGTTCGGATGGCTGTACCTGAACGCCGACCCGCGCAGCGGCCTCTGGGGCGATCCGGCTCCGGACAGCGGCCTGCTGCAGCCCGTGAACGGTTTCTACCGGGCCTCCCGCGGCACGTTCGCGCAGTTCGGCCGTCCCCTGCTGCACCCGGAGCGCGTGATCGACACCGTGCTCGAGCACGCCCGCGACGCCCGGTACTTCCGGCCCGAGCACCAGAATGCCTGCAACGTGCTGGATGTCGCACACCCGCTGTGGCTGACCCGGGCCACCGGGCACCGCGCCGACGAGGTGCACACCCTGGCCCGGCGCCTGCTCACCGACGCTCTCGGGCACTTCACCGACGGCGAGGGTTTCGGGTTCCGGGCGCCCGGGGCGAAGGGTCTGCCCGAGACGGAGCCCGGACTGCAGGGCACCGAGATGTGGCTCGCCACGATCTGGCTCCTCGCCGACATCGCCGGTGTGTCAGCAGCTCTCGGCTACCGGCCGAGAGGTGTGCACCGGCCGGAGCCCGCCGCGTGACCCGCGCCCGGGTGGTCATGGACCCCGAGCTCTGGGCCCGGCAGTCGAGCGCCGCGCACCGGGCCCGGCTGCACGAGCTGGCAGTGGTCGACTCCCCCACCTGCGTGGCCGGTTTCGAGGGCCTGGACGACGTGGAGGTCCTGATCACCGGATGGGGCACCCCGACCCTCGACGCGGCGGCGCTCGACCGGCTCCCGGCCCTGCGGGCGGTGCTCCACAGCGCGGGCACCGTGCGCAGGCTCACAACCCCGGCGGTCTGGGAACGAGGCATCCAGGTGTCCAGCGGCGCCGCGGTGAACGCCGAGCCAGTGGCGCAGTTCACTCTCGCGGCGGTCCTCATGGCGGGCAAGAAGGCCCCGTTCCTGGCCGCCCACGACGGTCTCACCTGGTCGTCGGCCGCCCGGGAGGTCTACGGCCCTCTCGGCAACGCGGCCCTGACGATCGGCATCGTGGGCCACTCACACATCGGCCGGCGGGTGCTGGAGCTCGTGCGGACGGTGCTTCCCGACGCCCGTTGCCTGGTCAGCGACCCGTTCGCCGACCCCCGGCAGCTGCGCGGCGCCGAAGCCGCGCCCCTCCCCGAGATGCTCCCGCAGCTCGACATCCTGACGATCCACGCCCCCGAACTGCCCAGCACCCGGCACCTCATCGGGGCCGGCGAGCTCGCCCGGCTGCCCGACCACAGCACGATCATCAACACAGCTCGTGGCAGCTTGATCGACACTTCCGCACTTGAGGCCGAATGCGGGTCCGGACGGCTCAACGCAATCCTCGATGTCACCGATCCGGAGCCCCTGCCCGCGCGCTCCCGGCTGAGAAACCTGCCGAATGTGATGATCACTCCGCACATAGCGGGTTCCACGGGGTCCGAGACCCTGCGGATGACCGACGCGGTGCTCGACGAACTCGCCCGATACATGGCCGGACAGCCGCTGGCGCGGCCGGTACGGCAGGAAGATCTGGTGCACAGTGCCTGAGAATCTGCGTCCGGGCCTGTGCTCGGTCACCTTTCGTTCACTACCGGCGGACGCGGTGGTCGCGCGGGCGGCGGATGCCGGCCTGCGCTGCATCGAGTGGGGCGGGGACGTGCACGTCCCACCGGGGCGGCCCGACATCGCCCGCCGGGTGCGCGCCCTGACCGAGGACGCGGGCCTGGCGGTCGCGTCGTACGGGTCGTACTTCCGGACCGGAACGGATGTGGATTCCGCTGCGCAGTTCGGCCTCGTGCTGGAATCCGCCCGGGCGCTCGGCGCGCCGAGGATCCGGATCTGGGCCGGGTCGGAGGGTTCCGCGCAGACATCCGGCCTTTCTGATCTCGTCAGAATGACGCGTAAAGCTCTGCTCGAGGCGGATAGGCGGACCGCGGATGAGGGAATTGATCTGGCGTTCGAATTTCACGGCGGTACGTTCACTGACACCGCAGAGTCGGCTTTACGACTGATCGCTTCCGTGGACCAACCGCGTATTGGTTCGTACTGGCAACCACCTAACGGAATGCCCGACGCCGGGGCCCTCGAAGGATTGCGCCTTCTTCTGCCCGTGCTGCGCGGAGTTCACGTGTTCTCGTGGTGGCCGGACACCGAGCGCCTGCCTCTGACGGCCCGCGCGGACCTGTGGCGAGCGGCGATCTCCGAGCTCACCGACCACGGGCAGGACCTGGATCTGCTGCTGGAGTTCGTGCCGGACGACGACCCGGACGTCTTGCGCCGCGAGGCCGCCACGCTGCGCTCCTGGATCACCGAGGCGCGGCGCGACCGTGAGGCCCGGCACGAGCCCGAGGCCGGGGCCAGGCACGAGGGCGGGGCCGGCCAGGAGCGTGAGGCCCGGTAAGCACCCAGGTCAGACCAACCAGGCCGGACCGAGCAGGTCAGGCCGGGTCGGCCACCAGGTGGTCACGGATGGCCCGCAGACGGGCGAGACGGGAGCCCGGGTCGTCGGAACGGGACACGTCGACACCGGTGTGGGGCCTGACCACGGCGCTGGGCTCCCAGCGAAGGTCGGACGAGTCGGCCGGCCGGCCCTTCGCCGCGAGAGCGCGGCGAGCGAGACGTCGGACGGACGGACGCGAGCTGATCTCCATCCGGTAACGATCTCGTCCCGGCGGGAAGGATTCAAGGGGCTGGGCCCGATTTGATCTTGCCTTACGTGTGCCATCACTGCTCGAAAGGGTCATTCGGGGACAAACGAAGCAAGCTCCGCCCACACCACAGCTGTGATGTGAACGGAGCTTGCCCGAAGACGATGTGTCAGGAGCCGAGCCGCACGGCCTCAGCCTGCGGACCCTTCTGACCCTGGGTCACCTCGAACTCCACGCGCTGACCCTCGTCCAGCGCCCGGTAGCCGTCCATCTGGATGGCGGACCAGTGGACGAAGACGTCAGCACCGCCCCCGTCAACCGAGATGAAGCCGAAACCCTTTTCGGCGTTGAACCACTTGACCGTACCCTGTGCCATGTTTCTCCAAAAACCATGGTGTCCACTTGGCCTTGTGCCCTGCGGACGCAGAGCAAGCATAAGCCCTCACCGGCCTGCAAGTGCCATAGGCCGTGCGACCGAATGTTGTGGATCACCTCTGAACAAGTTCTGAGCGGCCGTATCCGACCCGTTCCGTCCACCGAAGCAGCCGGAATGAGCAAGATGCGACTCATGCCCCAGGGGCAACTTGTCGAACCCTCCGGAACATCCGTCAGCCTATCCCGCGCCGACCCAAAGCGCGAACAAGATTCGGTTACGGAATGCCGGACCCCCGGACCCCGGCGAGCGGGAGGACCGCGAATCCGCGCCCGTCCGGTCGGGTCCGGCCCACCGTCAGGGCCCGCTTCCACGGAACCGGCCGACCCGCGCAGAGATTCGGTATCCCCCTCCCCCACAGTCGTTTTCCGGAAGTTCCAGCGGTTCAATCGGTTTCGTGGCGAACCCGAAACCTTCGCCGAACAGCCGAAAAGGGGTGACGCCGGACATCGGCGCCACCCCTTCCCGGTCGTGCTGGCGGGCTACGCGTCCGCCGGAACCTCCGGAGCGGCCTTGGCCGCCTTCCGGGCCGCCCGCCGCTCCTGACGCCCCTCGACGAGGGTGTAGAGGCTCGGCACCAGCACCAGTGTGAGCAGCGTCGCGGTGATCAGGCCACCGATCACCACCACGGCCAGGGGCTGCGAGATGAAACCGCCGTGGCCGGTGATCCCGAGCGCCATCGGCAGCAGCGCGAAGATCGTGGCCAGGGCCGTCATGAGAATCGGCCGCAGCCGGTGCCTTCCGCCCTCGACCACGGCCTCGGTCAGCGGCATCCCGTCGCGCCGGTACTGGTTCACCAGATCGATGAGCACGATCGCGTTGGTGACCACGATGCCGACCAGCATGAGCATGCCGATCAGCGCCGCGACGCCCAGCGGGGTCCCGGTGACCACGAGCAGCAGGATCGCACCGGTCGCGGCGAACGGGATGGAGACCAGCAGCACCAGCGGCTGCACCAGGCTGCGGAAGGTCGCCACCATCACCACGAACACGATGACGATCGCGGCCAGCAGCGCCAGGCCGAGCTGCCCGAAGGCCTCGTCCTGCTCGGCCGTGGCCCCACCCAGCGTGTAGCTCGCGCCGGCGGGCAGCGTGAGCGCGTCGAGCTTCTTCGTCACCGCACCGCTCGCCGCCCCGAGATTGTCCGGGTCGGTGGGGGTTCCGCTCACCGTGGCACTGCGGGCGCCGTCGATGCGGGTGACCGAGACCGGCCCGTCCACCGTCTTGACGTCCGCGATCTGCGACAGCTTCTGCACCCCGCCGGCCGTGGGGATCGCCAGCGCCTTCACCGCGTCCACCGTGGCGGGGGCCTGCGCGCCGCTGCTGATGACGATGCCCTGACGGCTGCCGTCGACGGTCAGCTCACCGGCGCTGGTGCCCCGGAAGGCGTTGGCCACCAGGGCGCCGACCGCCTGCTCGGAGAGACCGAGACGCGCTGCGGCGGCGGGCTTCACGTCGATCTCGACGCGCGGCACCTGCTCGGACAGGTCGCTGGTGACGTCCTTGAGGTCCTCGACCTCGGCCACTGCGTCCTGCACCTGCTGGGTGGCCTGCGCCAGCACCTCGGCGTCCCCGGCCTGCACCTGCACCTCGACGTCGGTGGCGCCGAAACCGGCCTGCGCGCCACCGACCACGACCTCGCCGGCGTCACTCAGCTCGCCCAGCTCGGTCTCGATCCGGCTCTGCACCGCCTCGACGTCGGCGTCCTCGTCCACCGTCAGCGAGAAGGTGGCGCTGTTGGCCGCGCCGCCCAGACCGGGAATCGCGCCGCCGCCGACGGTCACCTGGTACGACTCCAGGTCGTCCTCCTGCGCGAGCACCGCCTCGACCTTCTGCGCGGCCTCGTCGGTGGCCTGCAGGCTGGTGCCGACCGGCAGGGTCTGCGTGACGTTGACCGTGTTCTGGCCGGAGGAGTCGATGAAGTTGGTCTTCAGCAGCGGCACCATGGCGAGGGTGGCGATGAGGATGACGACCGACAGGGCCACGGTGGTCCAGCGCCGCCGCACCGCGAAGTGGATCACGGGGACGTAGGTGCGCTGCAGGAAGCTGCGGCGCTCCTTCTCCTCGGCCGCCGCGCGGATCTGCGCCGCCTGCTCCTGTTCCTGCGCACTCGGCTGCCTGAGGAACCAGAAGGCCAGCACCGGCACGATCGTCAGCGACACCAGCAGCGAGGCCAGCAGCGCCACCGTGACGGTCACGCCGAACGGCCGGAACAGCTCCCCGATGATGCCGCCGACCAGGGTCAGCGGCAGGAACACGGCGACGGTGGTGATGGTGGACGCGGTGATGGCACCGGACACCTCACGCACCCCGTCGAAGATGGCGTGCAGCTTCTCCTCGCCGTAGCCGAGGTGGCGTTTGATGTTCTCCAGCACCACGATCGAGTCGTCGACCACCCGGCCGACCGCGATGGTGAGACCGCCCAGCGAGAGCACGTTGAGCGAGATCCCGTCGACCCACATGGCGATCAGCGCGATGAGCACCGACAGCGGGATGGAGACGGCGGTGACGAGCGTGGAGCGCACCGAGGCGAGGAACACCAGGATCACGATCACGGCCATGACCAGGCCGAGCAGCCCCTCGACGGCGAGCGACTCGATCGACTGCTCGATGAACGGGGCCTGGTCGAAAACCGTGACCAGGGCGGAACCCTGGCCCAGAGCGGCCTCCCACTCGCCCACCCGGTCGGCGATCGCGTGCGAGATCTCCACGGCGTTGCCGTCCGGCGTCATCGTCACCGAGATGCCCAGGCTGTCCTGGCCGTCGGTGCGGGTGAGGGACGTGGCCGGCACGGTCACCGACTCGACGGTCGCCAGCGAGCCCAGCGGCTCGTCGCCCACGTAGACGTCGCGCAGCTCGTCGAGCGTGGTGACGGCCCCACCGGCCTGCACGGTCAGCGACCGCGTGCCGTCGGTGACGGAACCGGCCGGGATGGCGGTACCGGCGCTCTGCAGCGCGTTCTGGATCGCCTCGATGTCGGCCCCGGCCTTCGGGGTGACCACGATCTGCTTCTCCGGGGCCCCGGTCAGCTGGGCCGCGCGCACACCGTCGATCTCCGAGATCGCCGGCAGCACCTGCTCCTCGAGCCGGGTGGCCAGGGCGCTGGTGTCCTCGCCCCCGCTGGCCGAGAGCAGGACAGCGGGCAGGATGTCGTCGGTGCTGCCGGCGAGCACCTGCGGGTCGGCGCCCTCCGGCAGCTGGGAGCTGATCCGGCTGATCGCCGTCTGCATCCGGTTGCTGGCCTGGTCGATGTCGGTGCCGTACTCCAGCTCCACCTGCACGGTGGCGAAACCCTCGCTGGCGGTGGACACCACGCCGGTCACGCCCTGGACGCCGCGCACGGCCTCCTCGAGCGGTTCGGCGAGCTGGGTCTCCACCACGTCGGGTGCCGCACCGGTGTAGGTGGCGGTGACGAACGCGGCGGGCAGCTGCAGGGAGGGCAGCAGCTGCTGTTTGAGGGACGGCACGGCCAGAAGGCCGAACCCGGTGATCGCTATCGACACCAGCAGGACCAACGCGCGGTTGGCCAGACTGAGCCGGGTCAGGACGGACATGCCTGCTCTCTCTGTGGTTGTGGTTTACGCCGAAGGGTCTTCGGGATCCGGAAGGCCGGCCGCGAGCAGGTCGAAGGCCTGGGCCAGGTGGTCGCCGAGCGCACCGGGGCGCCCGGCCTTGTGCCACTTGAGCACGGTGGCGTGGAAGACGGTGGCGCCGGTGATGGCGAACAGGCCCGGGAACGCGTGGTCGGGGGCCACCCCGACGCGCTCGGCGACGGCCTCGGTGAGCTCGCGGATGGCCGACTCGCTGCTGGCCATCATCCGCGGGAACAGCGACGGGGTGCGCTCGAGCACGGTCATGCGCAGCGTCAGCGTCTCGGGATGATCCTCAATCTCCTGGATCTCGGCCCGCAACGCCGCCCGCAGGGCTTCCAGCGTGCTCAGGCCGGCCGGGAGCGTGCGCAGCTGGTGGCAGACGCGGGCGATGCTGTCGCTCGAGTCGTCCACCACCGCGTCCTCTTTCGAGGCGAAGTAGTTGAAGAAGGTGCGCTCGGAGACGCCGGCGACCTCGGCGATGGCCTCGACGGTGACGTGGTCGAGGCCGTGCTCGGCGACCAGCTGGAGGGCGGCGTCGGCCAGGGCCCGGCGGGTGGCGCGCTTGCGGCGCTCACGCAGGCCGAGCCGGGGTTCACCGGCTGCGGGCGCGCCCGGCCGTGCGGGCCCGTCGGTCGTCACGGACCACGACCCTAGGAGCTAACTTGCAGGCTCTGCAACTTTGCAGAGCCTGCAAGTTGCGGTCAGTCGCCGGGCTGGGCCGCCTCCAGGGACTCCTCGTCGATCTCGGCGTCCTCCGGCGAGGGCTCGGCCTCCGGTTCGGCCAGCTGCTCGCGCAGGTAGCCCCAGAGCACCGCGATCACCCCGGCCACCGGCACGGCGAGCAGGCTCCCGACGATGCCGGCCAGGCTGCCGCCCAGGGTCACGGCCAGCAGCACGACGGCCGCGTGCAGTCCCAGGCCCTTGCTCTGGATCATCGGCTGGAAGACGTTCCCCTCGAGCTGCTGCACCGCCAGGATGATGGCGAGCACGATCAGGGCGGCGGTGAAACCGTTGAACACCAGCGCGATCAGCACCGCGACGAAGCCCGCGAAGAGCGCACCCACGATCGGCACGAACGCCGCCAGGAACGTCAGCACGGCCAGGGGCAGCACCAGCGGCACCCCGACCAGCCACAGGCCGATCCCGATGAACACGGCGTCGAGCGCGCCGACGAAGGCCTGCGAGCGCACGAACGAGCCGAGCATGGCCCAGCTGCGGCCGGCGACGACGGGCACGTCCTCGGACAGGCGGCCGGGCAGCTGCTGACGCAGCCAGGGCAGGAAGCGGTGGCCGTCCTTGAGGAAGAAGAACATCAGGAACACCGCGAGCACGGCGTTGACGACGCCGTTGACCACGGTGCTGACGCCGGACAGGCCGATGTTGATGATGTCGCTGACGCGTTCCTGGAGCTGGGCGACGCCGGAGTCGAGGGCGGCGGTGAGCTGGTCGTCCCCGATGTTCAGCGGCGGCCCGGCGGCCCACTCGCGCAGCTGGGCGATCCCCTGCTCGACGCCGGTGACCAGCTCGGACGACTGGGAGGCGACCGGCACGACGATCAGCACCAGGGCGCCGATCACGACCAGCAGCGAGAGCACGGTGACCGTGGCCGCGGCCAGGGCGGGCTTGAATCCGTGGTTGCGCAGCCACCGGCTCGGCGGCTCGGTCAGCGTGGTGAGCAGCAGCGCGATGACCAGGGGCCAGACCACCGACCAGGCGATGCCGAGCAGGCGCAGGCCGACCCAGATCGCCAGCAGCACGGCGAGGATCTGGACGCTGGTGAGGGCGGCGGTCGCGAGTGCGGACCGGGTCTTCGTGGAGCTCATCGTCCTTGGGATCACGCCGGATGATCCCGTGGTCAGGAGGCGCGCGCATCCTCGAGGGGCGGTGTGTCGGTTTTTTCCGGCTCCCCGACCCTGATCAGGCCACATTCGTAGGCCAGGATCACGAGCTGGGCGCGGTCGCGGCAGCCCGACTTCATCATGGCCCGGTTCACGTGGGTCTTGGCCGTGGCGTAGCTGATGTGCAGCCGGCGGCCGATCTCGTCGTTGGACAGGCCGCGGGCGACGAGGAGGGTGACCTCGCGCTCGCGGGCGGTGAGGGAGAACAGGGCCTGGTGGCGGATGTGCATGGTGGCGCCTTCGGTCCAGGTGCGGCCGGTGCGTCCGCCGATGACGGACGCACCGGCCGCACGAGGGTGATCAGTGCACTTCCGCCGGGGAGGCGGCCGGGGCCTGCTCGGGCGCGGCCGCTTCGGGGGCGGCGGCGGGCGCGGGCGGGATCAGCGCCGCGACCACGGCCGAGAGCAGGGCGACGACGCCGCCGATGCCCAGGGCGACCCGGAAGCCGTTCTCCGAGGCCAGTTCCACCGGGCCGAAGCTGGTGGTCATCTGGGCCAGCACGACACCGATGACGGCCGAGCCGATGGTGGTGCCGAGCGAGCGCATCAGCGTGTTGAAGCCGTTGGCGGCCGCGGTCTCGGACTGCGGCACGGCCCGCATGATGAGCGCGGGCATCGAGCCGTAGGCGAACGCGACGCCGGTGCTGATGATGAGGCCGGCGACCATCAGGCCGAAGGCCGAGCCCATGAGGAACTGGGCGACGCCGTAGCCGGCGGCCAGGATCACGGCGCCGAGCACGAGAGCGGTCTTGGGGCCGCGGGAGTCGATGAGCTTCCCGCCGAGCGGCGAGACGACCATCATGACGATGCCGGCCGGGGCCATCCACAGGCCGGCGGCGAGCATGGACTGGCCGAGGCCGTAGCCGGTCTGGGCCGGGAACTGCAGCAGCTGCGGGAAGACGAGCATCTGCGCGTACATGCCGATGCCGATGAAGATCGAGGCGATGTTGGTCATCAGCACCCGGGGGCGGGCGGTGGTGCGCAGGTCGACCAGCGGCTCGGTGGTGCGGGTCTCGTAGAAGCCCCACGACAGCAGCACCACCACGGCGCCGACGAGCAGGCCGAGGGTGCTGCCCGAGGTCCAGCCCCAGTCGGCGCCCTTGGAGATGCCGAGCAGCAGGCAGACCAGGCCGACGGCGAGGCCGATGGCCCCGGCGAAGTCGAAGCGCTGCCCCTTGGCCCCGGGCGGGGTGGCGGGGATGAAGGTGTAGACGAGCACCAGGATGATGGTGGCCAGCACGGCCGAGCCCCAGAACAGCACGCGCCAGTTGGAGTACTGCGCCACGGCCGAGGCGATCGGCAGGCCGAGGCCACCGCCGATGCCCATGGAGGCGCTGACCAGGGCGATGGAGCCGCTGAGCTTGGCCGGCGGGACGACGTCGCGCAGCAGCGCGATGCCGAGCGGGATCATGCCCATGCCCATGCCCTGCAGGCCGCGCCCGACGATCATCGGGATCAGCGATCCGGCCAGGGCGCAGACGACCGACCCGGCGATCAGGGGCACGCAGCAGGCGAGCAGCATGAGGCGCTTGCCGACCAGGTCACCCAGGCGCCCGGCGATCGGCACGCAGACGCCGGCGACGAGCAGCGTGACGGTGATGACCCACGCGGCGTTGGAGGAGGAGGTGTTCAGGATCCGCGGCAGCTCGGCGATGAGCGGCGTGACGAGGGTCTGCATGATCGCGGCGGTGGTGCCGGCGAAGGCCAGCGTGGCCACCACGGCACCGGTGCGTGCAGGGGGTTGAGGGGTGCTCAAGCCGAGCTCCTTGGGAGTGACGGTTAACGAAGGCACATCGTGCCCCCAATATGTATAGCGCACATCATGTGTATCTTGCACAATGTTTCGACGGCGGAAGTACGCGAGACTTGAGGACGCGGGTCGCCCGGCCCGCTCGAGGAGGAACACGTGAGGCGCACGGCGGCGGTCGAGTACGAGCAGATGCTCCTGGCCCGGCACTCCCTGTCGTCCATCAAGCGGGCGCACCACCTCGACCGCAGCGCCTACATCCTGCTGAGCCTGATGCAGGCCCAGGGCCCGATGTCGATCAGCGAGCTGAGTGACGTGCTGGGTCTCGACGCGTCCACCCTCAACCGGCAGACGTCGTCGGCCAAGCGCGCGGGACTGCTCGACCGCATCCCCGACCCGGACGGCGGCATCGCCCGCAAGTTCGCGGTGACCCCCGAGGGGGCGGAGCAGCTGAACACCCAGCGCGACGAGATCCGGGCCGGCCTCGACAAGGTGATGCACGCCTGGTCGGACGACGAGATCGCCGCGTTCGCGGGTTTCCTGCGGCGCTTCAACGGCGACATCGAGGCCCTGGCCGGCCGGGTCTGGCCCCGGCCGCAAGATCGGTGACTTAATGGCGCGATGAGCGTCGTCACGGAAGACCACGTCGTTCCCGGACCTCACGGTGCCGTACCGGTGCGGTTCCACCGGCCGTCCGAGCCCACGGACGCCGCGCTCGTGTGGGCGCACGGCGGCGCCTGGGTGGGTGGGGACCTCGAGATGCCCGAGAGCGACTGGGTCGCCCGGCAACTCGCCTGCCGCGGGGTCACGGTGCTGACCGTCGACTACCGGCTCGCACCGCTGCCGGACTGGATGGCGAACGGGCTCGCGAGCAACCTGGCCCCGCGCCCGGCGCAGAACCACCCCTACCCGGTCGCCTCGCAGGAGCTGACCGCCGTCTTCCGGTGGGCCACCCGGGCCGAGCCCGGACTGCGGTGGACGCTCGGCGGGGCCAGCGCCGGGGGCAACCTGGCCGCCGGGGCCGCCCTGCGGCTGCGTGACGAAGGCGACCAGGCCGACCCGGGCGAGGCCGACCCGGGCGACGAGGGCGCGGTTCAGCCCGTCTCCCTGCTCCTGGTCTACCCGGTCGCGCACGCCGAACTGCCCCCGCTGACCCCCGAGCTGGAGGACAGGGCCCGGCAGCACCCGGAGCTGGACGAGTTCCGCCCCGAGGCGGTGACCGCGATGAACCTCAACTACGTCCGCGACGCCGAGCGGCTCGCGGACGCCTACGCCTTCCCGGGCGGTCACGACCTGAGCGCACTGCCGCCCACATTCGTCCTCACGTCCGACCTGGACCTGCTGCGCGCCTCGGGGCAGGCGTTCGGCGCGGAGCTGGCCGCGGCGGGCGTGGATGTTCTCGTGGTGCGTGAGAACGGTGCCCGCCACGGCCATCTCAACGTTCCCGACGACCCGGCGGCGGCCCGGAGCATCGAGCGGATCGCGAACTGGCTGCTCTCTCCCCTACACCGGCCCCGCTGAAGCCGCCCGCTCCATCTCGCGCAGCGGTGACTGCGGCTGGGCCCGGTTCAGCAGCACCCGGTCGGTCAGCCGGCGGGCCGGCGCGGTCGCGCTCAGACGGTGGGCCAGGCTGAGCACCCGCAGCCCGGTCTTCGTCCGCGGGAAGAACAGCCGCGGCACGCCCGGCGGGAAGTCCTGGGCCTTCTCCGCGTACGGGCGCATCAGGCGCTCGTAGGCGGCGAACGCCTCCGGCAGCGGCCGCTCGCGCAACTGCTCCCCCAGGACGTAGGCGCCCACCAGGCCCAGGGTCGTCCCCAGGCCCGAGGGCCCCGAGGCCCAGGCCGCGTCGCCGACCAGGGCGACGCGTCCCCTCGTCCACGACGGAAGACGCACCTGCTCGAAGCGCTCCAGATAGAACTCCTCCGGACGGGCGGCGAAGCCGTCGAGAACCCGCTGCGCCTGCGGCACGTCCGCGTAACGCGCTCGCAGCGCGTGCATCTGGGCGTCGAACCCGAGCGAGTCCAGCCCCAGGGGCGGCGCCAGGAAGGCCAGCGTGGCGCGCATCGTACCCTTGGCGTCGGGACGCACGCTCACCATCCGGCTGCCCGTCGCCGTGAGCCACTCCCACCAGTCGTCGTCGGGCGGGAGCCGGTCGATCGTGCCGTAGGCGACGTACTCCCCCAGGTCGCGGTAACCCACCTCGTCGCCGAACAGCAGGCCGCGGGTCTTCGAGCGGCGCCCCTCCGCGACCACCAGCAGGTCGTAGCGCTCCTGCTTCCCCGAGGCCAGGGTGACGTCGACGCCGGACGCGTCCTGCGCCAGCGCCGTGACGTGATCGCCGTAGCGGTGCGGGATCTCGTCGCGGGTCAGGCCGAGCAGCAGCTCGGCGAGGTCGCCACGCAGGATCTCGAGCTCGGCCGTCGGGCCGTCGCGGCCCTCCTCGACCGGGAACCGCGCGTCCACGCGTCCCTCATGATTCACGAACCGGGTACCCAGCTCACCGGTGCGGGCCGCGAGAACGGCGTCGCGCAGGCCCATCCGGTCGATCACGGTGCGCCCGTCCTCGCGGATGTCGACGTTCTGACCCGCCGTACGCGCTCGCGGCGCCCGCTCCAGCAGAACCGGTTGCAGCCCGGCCTGTTTCAGGGCCCAGGCGGTGGCCGGACCGGCGATGCTGCCCCCGGTGACCAGGACGGACCTCATGGCATTACCTCCCGAGAAGAAGACTTCACCATGAAGTTACCTCACTCGTGAAGTTTTGCATCTCCTGAAGTATGGTCGCCCCATGGAGCACAGGTTCCCCGAGGTGCTGGAGCCCGGGCCGCGTCAGCAACTGCTCGACGCCCTGCGGCTGTACGCGGGTGAGTACGCCGAGACCAGCCGGCACTCCGCCCAGGCGCTGTCGCTGCACGTCACCGACGCGAACGCGCTGGTCGAGATCCTCTGGGCCGAGCGCCTGGGCGACCCACTCTCCCCGGCGCGGCTCGCGCAGCGGGTGGGCCTCACCTCCGGGGCCACGAACGCGCTGGTCAACCGCCTGGAGACGGCCGGTTACGCCGCCCGCAGCCGGGAGCACACCGACCGGCGGCAGGTCACCCTGCGCGCCACCGACCTCGCCCGGGAACGCACGCAGCGCCTGCTGCGCCGGCCGGCCGAGGTGCTGGAGGCCGCCCTCGACCAGCTGGGGCCCGACACCATCGCCACACTCAACGCCGCCCTGCCCGTGCTCACGTCGGCACTGGCCCAGGTGAACTCTGAACTGGCACATCCCGGCTGATCACCTGCATCATGGGACACGTGGCCGTATCCCTGTACCTCGTGCTGGCTGATCAGCTGACGGCGAGGATCCAGGGCGGGCACTACCCCTCCGGCTCGGCGCTACCGACCGCGTACGACCTGGAGCACGAGGGCCATCCCGTGCGGGTCGCCCGCGACGCCCTGCGCTGGCTCGTCAAGCACGGCTGGGCCGAGGCCGGGCCCGGCGGCGCCCTGCACGTCGCCGCCGACACCCACGACCACGGCCTCGACTGGGACCACCTGACCTCGGTGGTCGACTCCCTGGTCCAGGGTCACGCCGGGCTGCGGCCGGCGTCCTCGCTGATGCTGAACACCGCGTCCACGGCCTCGAGCACGGCGGCCTCCGCCCCCGGGTAGCCCATGGTCACGCGCACACCGTCACCGGCGAACGCGCGCACCGCCACTCCCCGTGCGGCACAGGCCTGCTCGAGTTCCAGCGCGCGATCCGCCACGGGCAGGAACACGAAGTTCGCCTGCGACGGCGGCACGTCCAGACCCCGCTCCCGCAGCTCCTTCTCGAACGCCTCCCGGCTCTGACACACCGACGCCACGATGTGCGTGGTGTGCTCCGGGTCGTCCAGGGCCGCGAGCGCCGCGGCCTCGGCCACCGCACTGAGCAGGAACGGCGGCGCCACGGCCCGCATCGACGTCATGATCGACCCCGAGCCCAGCGCGTAGCCGGCCCGCAGCCCGGCCAGGCCGTAGGCCTTGGAGAACGTGCGGAACACGATGAGGTTCTCGTACCGGCCCACGAGATCGGCCACGTCGAGACGACTTTCGCCGAACTCCCGGTAGGCCTCGTCGAGCAGCACCACCACGTCGCGGGGCACCGCCTCGATCATCCGCAGCACCTCGTCGTCCGGAAGGGCCGTGCCGGTGGGGTTGTTCGGGTTGCAGATCATCACGGCGGCGGTGCGCGGGGTGATCGCGGCCAGCATCGCGTCGACGTCGTGCCGGTGCGCGGCGTCGAGCGGGACCGGCACCCGGTCGGCGTCGGCGATGCTGATCAGGATCGGGTAGGCCTCGTAACTGCGCCAGGCGTGCACCACTTCGGTACCCGAGCCGGTGAAGGCCGTGAGCGCGAGCTGCAGCAGCGAGAGCGACCCGCCCCCGACGACCACCTGCTCCGGCGAGACACCCACCCGGGCGCTCACCGCGTCCGTCAGTTCCTCGCCGGTCAGGGTCGGGTACAGGTGAGCCTGCGCGCCCGCGCGCGTGATCGCCTCCAGGATGGCCGGACTCGGCGGGACGGTGGACTCGTTCGACGACACGTTCCAGGTCACGGCCCGGCCCGCGGCGGCCCGCGAGTACTGCGGTATGGCCTTGACCTTGGCGCGGGGCTGGGGGCGCGCGCTCACCGGAGGGTCCCGGTGATCCGCTCGGCCGCGGCCACCAGCTCACCCGAGACGGCCAGCTGCACCACGGCCTCGATCTCGGGAGCCAGGTAGCGGTCGGTTCCCGGACCCTCCACGTGCTCACGCAGCACGCTCTTCACGGCGGCGGTCGCGGGCGCCGGCTCCAGCGGGGCCCGCAGGTCGAGAGCCCGCGCGGCGGTGAGGATCTCGATCGAGATGACGCGACGCAGGCCGTCGATCGAGCGGCGCAGCTTGCGTGCGGCCGACCAGCCCATCGACACGTGGTCCTCCTGCATGGCCGACGAGGGGATCGAGTCGACGCTCGCCGGCACGGCCAGGCGCTTGAGCTCGGAGACGATGGCGGCCTGGGTGTACTGGGCGATCATGTGACCGGAGTCCACGCCCGGGTCGTCGGCCAGGAACGCGGGCAGGCCGTGGCTGCGCGCCGGGTCGAGCATGCGGTCGGTGCGGCGCTCGCTGATGCCGGCCAGGTCGGCCGTGGCGATGGCCAGGAAGTCGAGCACGTAGGCCACCGGGGCGCCGTGGAAGTTGCCGTTCGACTCCACCCGGCCGTCGGGCGTCACCACGGGATTGTCCACGGCGGAGGCCAGTTCGCGGGCGGCGACGCTGCGGGCGTGCGCGGCGGTGTCCCGCACGGCGCCGGCGACCTGGGGGGCGCAGCGCAGCGAGTAGGCGTCCTGCACGATGCCGCAGACCTCGCGGTGGCTGAGCACGACCTGCGACTTGGCCAGGATGTCGGTCATGTTCGCGGCCGCCGCCGCCTGACCCGGGTGCGGGCGCAGGGCCTGCAGGTCGGCGGCGAACACCCGGTCGGTGCCGAGCAGGGCCTCGACGCTCATGGCGGCGGCGATGTCGGCGAGACGGGTGAGCTGGTCGAGGTCGGCCAGGGCGAGCACGAGCTGGCCGAGCATGCCGTCGGTGCCGTTGATGAGGGCCAGGCCCTCCTTCTCGGCGAGGACGACGGGCTCGATTCCCGCTGCTTCCAGGGCCTGGGAGGCCTCGAGTGCCTGCCCCCGGTGGTCGCGGACGGTCCCCTCACCGATCAGCGCCAGGGCCACGTGGGCCAGCGGGGCGAGATCGCCCGAGCAGCCCAGGCTTCCGTACTCGTGCACGATCGGGGTGATGCCCGCCGACAGCACGGCCGCGTAGGTCTCGGCGACCTCGAGGCGCACGCCGGTGCGGCCGGTGGCGAGCGTGGACAGGCGCAGCAGCATCAGCGCGCGCACGACCTCCCGCTCCACCTCCGGCCCGGAACCGGCGGCGTGCGAGCGGATCAGGCTGCGCTGCAGCTGGGCCCGCAGTTCGGTGGGGATGTGCCGGCTGGCCAGAGCGCCGAAACCGGTGGACACGCCGTAGACCGGGGTCGGGTTGTTGGCGAGGTCCTCGATGCGGGCGCGGGAGGTGGCGACGGCCCGCCGGGCTTCTTCGGTGAGCTCGACCGGGGCGCCGTGACGCGCGACGGCGACGAGGTCTTCCTCGGAGACGGGGCCGGTGCCCACCTGGACGGTTGCCTGGCTCATGCGTTCATTCCTCAAAGTTGTCTTAGAACCGAGACTTGAGTCTCGAAGGACGGAGACCGGCAGCCCTCTCCACGTTTCGCGGAGAGGGCTGCGGTGGTCAGCGCCGGATCAGCAGGTCCTCTGCGGACTTCAGCGCCTCGATCGTGGTCACACCGTTCAGCTGCATCGTGCGCTTGAGCTGGTCGGCCAGGAGCTGGATCACCTTCGACACCCCGGGCTGCCCGGCGGCCGCGAGGCCCCACAGGTAGGGCCGGCCGACGAAGCAGGCGTCCGCCCCCAGGGCCAGGGCGACCGCGATGTCGGCGCCGTGCCGCACCCCGGAGTCGACGAGCACCGTGGCGTCCGGCCCGAGTGCCGCCCGCACCGGGGCGACCAGGTCGATCGGGGCCACCGTGCGGTCGAGCTGACGTCCGCCGTGGTTGGACAGGTGCACGCCGTCGACGCCCAGGGAAGCCGCCCTCACCGCGTCCGTGGCCGAGACCGGGCCCTTCAGCAACAGTTTGCCGGGCCAGACCTCGCGGATGCGGGCGATGTCGTCCCAGCTGACGGCCGGGTCGAACTGCGAGGTGATGTTGGCGATGGTGTAACCGCCACCGCTCATCGCGTCGGTCAGATTGGCGAACTCCAGCGACGGGCTGCGGAGCATGCCGGTCCAGTAACGGGGCCGCAGGCCGATGTCGACCAGGCCGCCCAGTGTCAGGGACGGCGGGATGGTGAAGCCGTTGCGCACGTCGCGCACCCGGTAGCCCGAGACGGCCGTGTCCACGGCGATCTCGAGCACCCGGTAATCGGCCGCCGCCGCCCGTTCGACCAGCTTCAGCGCCATCTCGCGGTCTTTCCAGACGTAGAGCTGGAACCACCGGTCGAGATCGGGCGCCTGGCGGGCCAGTTCCTCGAGCGAGGTCGTGGCCATGGTCGAGAGCACGTACGGGATCCCCGCCGCGGCCGCGGCCCGGGCCACGGCCGGCTCCCCCAGGGGCGAGATCATGCGGGTGTAACCGGTCGGCGACAGGCCCAGCGGCAGCGCGACCCGCTCCCCGAGAACGGAACCTTCGAGCGAAGGTGCCGAAACGTCCACCAGTGAGCGGGGACTGAAGCGCCACTGCCGGAACGCATCGACGTTGCCGGTCAGGCTCAGCTCGTCGTCGGCCCCGCCGTCGACGTAGTCGAGCACACTGCGCGGCAGCGAGCGGCGTGCGAACCGGTGCAGGTCCTCCACCGTCCTGGCCGCCGCCAGACGGCGTTCCACCTGGTCCAGCGCCGGGGGCCTGAGCTGGATGAGTTCCCGGATCTCGCGGGGCTTCACGAGGCCACCGGCGCATCGCCCCGCAGCGCGTCGAATCCGCGCCGCACCGGGTACTTCGTCATCAGGGCCCAGTACAGGCCACCGGCCACGAAGATGCCGATGATCCACGAGACGTCCGCGCCGCCGAGGGGTTCCACGAACGGGCCGGCGTAGAAGTCGGAGCTGACGAACGGCAGCTCGATCGCGATGCCGACCAGGTAGGCGGTCATCGCGCGCCAGTCCACACCACCGTAACGCCCGGTGGCGCTGAAGATGTCGTCGATGACGTAGCGCTCCTTCCGCACCAGGTAGAAGTCCACGAGGTTGATGGACGTCCACGGGATCAGGAAGTAGGCCAGCAGCAGGATGAAGTTGGTGAAGTTGCCCAGGAAGTTCTCCCGTCCGACCACCGCGATCACCGTTCCGACCACCGCGCCGAGCAGGATCAGGCCCGTCCGCAGGGCGGGGCCGACCCTGCTGGTGCCCAGGGCCGTCAGCGTGGTGGTGGTCGACATGAACATGCCGTAGAGGTTCAGGGCGTTGACCGCGCCGTTGCCCGCCAGGATCACCAGCAGGAACAGCCAGACCGGGGCGCCGCCGAGACCGGCGATGAAGTCGACCGAGCCGCCGTCGAACGCCCCGGCCGCGGCCGACGTGGCCACCGCGCCGAACGCGAACATCCAGCTGGAGGCCAGCACGGTGCCGGTGTAGGTGTACCAGAAGGCCGCGCGCACCGACGTGGCCTCGGGCAGGTACCGCGAGTAGTCGGCCACGTAGGGCGCGTAGGTCAGCTGCCAGGTCGCCGCGATGGCGACGGCCAGCAGGAACAGGCCGACGTCGAACTCACCGGAACCGGTGTCACCCAGGCCGTAGGTGCGCAGCAGCTGGATGGACAGCACGGCGAACGCGATGCCGCTGATGGCCGAGAGCCACTTCTCGGTCGCGTGCAGCAGGCGGTAGCCGAAGATGGTCAGGGCCGCGGTGAACGCGTTCGCGACCACGATGGCGACGTCGACCGGAAGGCCCGTCAGCGAGGCCAGCGCCTGCCCGTTGAGCACGGCGCTGCTCGCGAAGTACCCGACGTACATCAGCACCACGAGCAGCAGGGGAAGCACCGCGCCCAGGTAACCGAACTGGGCCCGGCTCTGGATCATCTGCGGGATACCGAGTTTCGGCCCCTGCGCGGAATGCAGCGCCATGAACACGGCACCCAGCAGGTGGCCGAGCACCGAGGCCAGCAGCGCCCACCCCAGCGGCAGGCCGACGGCGACCGCGATCGCGCCGGCCGCCACCGCGGTGACCTGCATGTTGCCGCCGAACCAGAGCGTGAACAGGCTCCGGACCGAACCGTGACGCTCGGTCTCGGGGACGAAGTCGATGGTGCGGGTCTCGACCGTCACGGCCGAGGTGGGCGTGGACATCAGGGGGCCGTTCGCGCGGTGATGGTGGCGCCGTGGGCCGGGAAACCCTCGTGCTCGCAGAACGTGAGAACGGTCTTGGCCGAGCGCTCCAGGGCGCCGCGGTCGGCCTTGGCCACCGCCGACCACTTGCGGAAGGCGTTGGCCGTGACGCCGCTCGAGACCTTGGCGTAGCCGCTGGTCGGGAGCGAGGCCGGGCAGCCGATGAAGAAGTTGGCCATGGCCACGGTGGTGTTCTGGCCGAGCAGGATCTCCGCGGCGTCGTGCAGCAGGTCGAGGACCCTGTCCTCGTCACGGGCCACGAGCTGCATGTGCTCGGGCGCGAAGGCGTTCGCCACCTGGGCGCCCTCCACCAGGTCACGCACGAGCACCACGCCGCCGTTGGTGCCGAGGGCCGTGGCCGCGTACTCGTCGCGCGGCGTGGGGAGCCGGTCGATCTGGGTGGCGAGCTCGGCCTGCACGGCGGCCAGCAGCGACGTGCTGTCGGTGACGAGCACGCTGGTCGAGTCCGGGCCGTGCTCGGCCTCGTTCAGCAGGTCGGCGGCGAGCAGGCGGGGATCGGCCGAGTCGTCGGCGAGGATCAGGCTCTCGCTCGGGCCGAGCAGCATCACGCTGGCCACGCCGAAGCGCTGCACCTCGACCTGGGCGGCGGTGACGGGTGGGCTGCCCGGGCCGCAGATCTTGCGCACGGCCGGGATGCTCTCGGTGCCGAACGCCAGGGCCGCGATCCCGGCCGGGCCGTTGGTGCGGAACACGTCGTGGATACCGAGCTCGTCGGCGGCGACCAGGACGGCCGGGTCGACCTTGCCGTTGCTGCCCGGGATCGGCGGCACGACCACGGCGATCTGCGGTACGCCCGCGACCACGGCCGGCACCGCGAGCTGGATGAGGACGGACGGGTACGACCCCTTGCCGCTCGGCACGAACAGGCCGGCGCTGGCGATCGGGCTGGCCTTCTCGCCGACCCGCAGGCCCGGCTCGCTCTCGAACGACCAGTCACCGTGATGGCTGACGAGCTGCTCGTTGAAACTGCGCACGTGGGCGATGCTGTCGCGGATCGCCTCGATCATGTCCTCGCTGATCTCGGAGCGCGCGGCCGCGAACTCGGCCTCGGACACCTTGATCTGGTCGGCCGTGATGACCGTCTTGTCGAACTTCTCCAGCGCCCGCAGCACCGCCGCGTCGCCGTGGGCCCGCACGTCCTCGAGCAGCTCGAGGATGCCCTCGCGCAGCTTCGGGTCGAAGATCGCCGCGCTGCCGCGCGTGGTGAGGTCGGCGCGCGACGGAAGGTCCATCTCGTGCCAGTAGCCGCGCTCGCGCAGAACACCGGTGTCGGCCATGGGTGGATCAGCTCCTCAACAAACTCGGGAGAACGTGCGTCCCCTATATTCGGCGACTCTTCCAGAGGCACAGTCTCAAATACCAGACTCAAGTCTCGGCTTTACGATTTCCAGGAGTGTAGGGCACCTCAAGACGTTTGCGAAGGGGGCACTTTCACCCCGATGCTCTACGGAACGTCGACCCGGACAGAGCAGGAGCAACACTTCCGATGACTGGCAGCAGCAGCCGTGTGAAGTCCGCCGAGCGGGTGCTGGCGGTGCTCGACCTCCTCGCCCGGCACGCCGGCCCGGTGACGACGGCCGCCGTCTCGTCCGAGCTCGAACTGCCCAAGAGCACCACCCACCACCTGCTCAACGTCATGCTGCGCCAGCGGTACGTGGCCTACTGGCCCGACATCCGGATGTGGACGCTGGGCGTGGCGGCCTTCGAGATCGGCGCGGCCTACCACCGCAGCGGCCACCTGCAGCATGCCGCCCAGCGGTACCTCAGCGACCTCACCGCGCGCACCGGGCACACCAGCCATCTCGCCGTCCTGCAGGGCAATGACGTCATCTACCTGGACAAACGCGAACCTCGGGGCTCCGGCATCCGGCTGGTCACCGACGTCGGCACCCGGCTTCCGGCCCACCTGACGGCGGTCGGACGGTCACTGCTGTCCACCCTCGGTACCGACGCGCTGGTGTCGATGTACACCGGCTACGACTGGCCCCAGCGCACCGACGTGCGGGTCGCGTCGCTGGGCGACCTGCTGCCCGCCCTGGACGACGTCCGGCGGCAGGGATACGCCCTGGAACTGGGCGCGACCACCGATGGCATCGAGTGCATCGCGGCCCCGGTGCTGGTCGCCGACGGCAGTGCGGTGGCCGCCGTCGGGATCGCGATGGTCGCCGGAACGGGTGTCGACGCGAGTGCCCTGACCGCTTCGGTGCTGGACGCCGCCCGCTCGTTCTCGAACTCCCTGACGAATGAGAACAGCGGCTCCGGAAACACCGACGCAATCAACGAAACAGAGATTTAACGCCGAGCCCGGCTCTTGAGTCCCGCGCAGGAGCCGTGTGTATATTCCAAGACCCAAGTCTGAGAAACGAGACCAAGAACGTTTCCGGATCACGGAGGGCAACCCCATGAAGCGCACGACACCGGCGTTGATGCTCCAGCAGGACCTCACCTACGAGATCGGTACCCGCGAGCTGGCTCCCCGCGAGCCCGGCGAGGTGCTGGTGGAGGTCGCCTGGGCCGGGATCTGCGGCTCCGACCTGCACGTGGTGAACACCGGGGCCTGGGTCAGCTACTGGCCCGCCACGATCGGCCACGAGGTGACGGGGCGGGTGCTGGAGTCCGACAACCCGGCGCTGCCCGTGGGCACCGGCGTGGTGCTTGACTCCCGGATCCCCCGCCGCCGCGACGACGGCGCGCTGCGCGCCGACCGGCTCGACGCCGACCTGGCCTGGCTGGGCGAGGAACGCCCGGGGGGTTTCGCCGGGCTCGTCACCGTTCCGGCCGAAAGCGCCTTCCCGGTGCCGGATTCCCTGGATCTTGAGGACGCGGTGCTCGCCGAGCCGCTCGCGGTCACCCTGTGCGCGCTGGACGGCGTCCGATCCGCACCGGACCGGCTGCTCGTGCTCGGTTTCGGGCCGATCGGCGCCCTCACCGCCGCCGCCGCGCGCCGGCGCTGGCCGTCGTGCGCCGTCGAGGTGGTCGAACCCGGCGCCGGACGTGCGGAACTGGCCCGGAGCATGGGCTTCACCGTCCTTGACGCCCCCGAGGGACTTTTCGACGTGGTGGTGGACGCCGCCGGTTACCCGGGTGCCCTCCAGGCCGCGGTCCGGGCCACCCGCAACGGCGGTGCGGTCCTGCTCATCGCCCTGGCCCACGGCCCCAGCAGCGTCGAGTCGGCGATGATCGTGGAGCGCAGCCTCTCGCTGACCGGCAGCCACGGCTTCGACGACGAGCACCTGCGGCAGGCCATCACGTTCCTGGCCGAGGCCCCGCACGAGTTCCGCCCGGTCGTGTCCCACCGTCTGCGGCTCGCCGAACTGCCCGGCTTCCTCACCCACGGCCGCCCCGACGCGGTCAAGGTCCTGATCAAGGGGCAGCCATGACCCGGCGTTATCTCGTCACCGGCGGCACCAGCGGCATCGGGGCGGCCGTCGCACGGCATCTGGCCGACGAGGGGGCCGCGGTCTGGATCACCGGAACCCGGCGCGAGACACTGGATCCCGCCCTGTCCGGTTCCGGTGTGGCGGGTGGCAGTGTCTGCGACGTCGCGTCCGCCTCCGCCGTTTCCCAGGCTTTCGAGGACGCGTCGGCGAACCTCGGTGGACTGGACGGGGTTTTCGTCAACGCGGGCATCGACGGGCAGGGCGTCGCGGCGGAAAGCCTCGACCCCGAGCAGTTCACCAGGCTGCTGGCGGTGAACGTGACCGGGATCCTCCTGTGCGCCCAGGCGGCCCACGCGCGTCTGGCGCGCCCGGGCGCGATCGTGATCAACGCGTCCGTCAATGCGGTTCGGCCCGAGACGCACTTCGCCGACTACAACGCGAGCAAGGCCGCGGCCGAGTCGCTGGCCAGGTCGTTCGCGCTGGAGTGGAGCGCGCAGGGGCTGTGCGTCACGAGCGTGCTGCCCGGTTACTTCCCCTCCCGGATGACGTCGCCCTACCTCGAGGACCCGCAGACCCGGGCCGAGCTGCTGGCCCGGATCCCGGCCGGGCGCTTCGGCGAGGGGGCGGAGATCGGCGCCACGGTGTCGTTCCTGCTGTCCGGCCAGGCGCAGTTCCTGTCCGGGGCGAGCATCGCGATCGCGGGTGCGAGCAACATCTGATGCTGCACCGCTACGCGTCCGCACCCGACGAGCCCTGGAAGAACGGCGCCGGCACCACGCGCCGCCTCTACGCCGACGCCGGCCTCCGGGTCAGCGTCGCGACCATCGCCCAGGACGGCCCCTTCTCGGTCTTCCCGGGCCTGGAGCGGGTTTTCATACCGGTGGACGCGGCGGTCGCCCTGGCCGTCGACGGCGTCGTGTCTCGCGCGGAACCGTGGACCGCGACCCGCTTCCCGGGGGACGCGACGGTGTCCGCGGGCCTTCTCGAGGGGCCCACCCGCGTCCTCAATCTGATGTTCGACCCGGCCCTGCTCACGCTCGGCGTGCGGATCGAGCCGGTGCACGGACCGGTCGCGGACGCGGTTCTCCTGACGGGCGAGGGCCTCTCGAGCGACGGCGAGCCCGTGAGCCCGCTCGACCTGGTCCTGGGTGAGGCCGGGCTCCACGGCCTGGTCGCACGGATCAGCCGTCGACCGCCGGCCTGCGACTGAAGACCCAGACCAGTTCATCGACGGCCGAGACACCGAACACACACTCACTGGAACCAATCTGACGCGCTGCTTCGGCGGCGCCGAAGGCGCGCACGCATCGACGAGCTGGTCAGCGCCGAGGTCCCGCCGGAAGTCCGCACCCGCGGATGACGCCGTGGGCCTAGGGTCGGGGCATGGCTCTTCGATGGGAACAGGTGATCGTGCACGCCGAGGATCCGGCGGCACTGGGGCAGTGGTGGGCGGACGCGCTGGGCTGGGTGGTCGACTTCGCCGGCGACGACGAGTTCGAGATCCTGCCGGCGCCCGGCCGCAGACCCGGCATCGACTTCGTGCGGCTCGCGGAGGCGAAGCAGGGCAAGAGCCGTCTGCACCTCGACTTCCGGCCCGACGACCAGGCCGCCGAGGTGGCCCGGCTGGAGGGGCTCGGGGCGAGGCGCGTCGACATCGGGCAGGGCGATGCGTCGTGGGTCGTGCTGGCCGATCCGGAGGGCAACGAGTTCTGCGTGCTGGGGGCGCGAGCCGCCACCGACGGCTGAGCCGCCGCCCAGCGGTGAGGGGGGTTCTGCCGGACCCTCCTCCCAGCTGGGCCTCCCACCCGCGCTGAACAGCAGGTTTGATCGTGACGACCTGTTCAGCCGGAAGGACCAACGCTCATGCGCGCCACGATCATGCACGGCCCCCGCGACGTCCGCGTCGAGACCGTCGACGACCCCACGATCCTCGAGCCGACCGACGCGATCATCCGCCTGGCCGCCGCCTGCGTCTGCGGATCCGACCTGTGGCCCTACCGCGGTCACGACCACACCGCCGGGCCCACCGCGATGGGCCACGAGTACGCCGGCACCGTCGTCGAGACCGGCAGCGCCGTCACCACCGTCGAACCCGGCCAGTTCGTCGTCGGCTCGTTCTTCGCCTCCGACAACACCTGCGAGATCTGCCGCTCCGGCTACCAGAGCGGCTGCGTGCACCGCCAGGGCATCGGCGGCTCCCAGGCCGAGCTCATGCGCGTCCCCCTGGCCGACGGCACCCTCGTGGCCACCCCCCAGACGCCCGAGACCCGGCACGTCCCCGGCCTCCTGGCCGCCTCCGACGTCCTCGGCACCGGCTGGTTCGCGGCCCACGCCGCCCAGGCCGGACCGGGCCGCACCGTCGCCGTCGTGGGTGACGGCGCCGTCGGCCTGCTCGGGGTGCTGGCCGCCCGGCAACTCGGCGCCGAGCGCATCATCGCGATGAGCCGGCACGAGTCCCGGCAGAACCTGGCCCGTGAGTTCGGGGCCACCGACATCGTCACCGAACGCGGCGACGAGGGCGTGCGGCGCATCAAGGACCTGACGAACGGCCTGGGCGCACACAGCGTCATCGAGGCCGTCGGCACCCAGGAGTCCATGCTCCAGGCCGTCCGCTCCACCCGCGCCGGGGGCCACGTCGGCTACGTCGGTGTCTCCCACGACGTGAACCTGCCCGGCCTGGAACTGTTCTTCTCCCACGTGCACCTGCACGGCGGCCCGGCCCCGGTGCGCCAGTACCTGCCCGAGCTCATCGACCTGATCCTGGCCGACAAGATCGACCCGGGCCGGGTCTTCGACCTGACGCTCCCCCTCGACGAGGCGGCGGAGGCCTACCGGGCGATGGACGAGCGGCGCGCGATCAAGGTGCTCCTGCAGCCCTGACGCCTCACCGAACGGCCGGTCCTCGCGAGGGCCGGCCGTTCGCCGTTTGCCGAGGATCCGGAGAAACCCAGGCTTTCCGGAGCCCACCAGGGCTTATTTTGTCCGGACTCTGGAGAAACCAAAACTTAATAGCGGGCTATCAATCGGGATATTGACCGCTAACTGTCGGAACGAGGATGGTTCCGGCATGTCAATCATGTCCGGCTCCCGCGGCCTCGGCGCCCTGCGCGCCGTCAACCGCCGTCGGCTGCTGGACCTGCTGCGCGAGCACGGCGAGATCAGCCGCGCCGACCTGGCCCGGCTCACCGAGCTGTCGGCCACCACCGTCTCCAGCCTGGTCACCGAGCTGGCCGCCGAGGGCGTCGTCACCGAGGCCGGTCTCGAGAACCCGCGGCGAACGGGCAGAACCGGGCGTCCGGGGCGCCTGGTCCGGCTGGTCGGCGGGCGCGGTCTCGTCGTGGCCCTCGACCTCAGCCGTGAGCAGGTGCAGGCCGCCGTCTGCGACCTGTCCGGCGCCGTCGTCACCGAGCGGCGCTGGCCCCTGCCGGTGCACGACATCGAGAACCTGCCCCGCATCGCCGAACTCGTCAACGAGCTGGCCGAGGGCCCCCGCGATCTGGTCTCGCGCCTGGTCGTGGCCGTGCCCGGGGTGGTCGACACCCGCACCGGGCAGGTGAACTCGGCCCGCCTGCCGAGCTGGCAGCACATCGCGCCGGGTCCGGTGCTGGCCGCCGCCACCGGCCTGGAGACGTTCGTCGAGAACGACGCCGACCTGTGCGCCCTGGGCGAGCGGGCCTTCGGCGCGGCCGTCGGGCTGAGCGACGTGGTCTACCTCAAGGCGTCGTCGGGCATCGGTGTCGGCCTGGTGCTGACAGGGCACCTGTACCGCGGGAAGCACGGCGGCACGGGCGAACTCGGGCACGTGCAGGTGGACGAGTTCGGTGACCTCTGCCTGTGCGGCAACCGGGGGTGCCTGGAGACGCTCGCGTCGGTGGACGTGGTGCTCACCGCCCTGCGCGTCGTGCGTCCCGAGGTGCAGACACCCGCCGACCTGGCCGATCTGGTGCGCGCGGGCGATCGGGCCGCGATCCGTGTGGTCACCGACGCCGGCGCCGCGATCGGCAAGGCCGTGGCCGCGCTCTGCAACGTGCTCGCCCCGCAGGCCGTGGTGGTCGGCGGCGAACTGGCCGACGGCGGAACGCATCTGGCCGGGGCCGTGCGCGACGCCGTGAACCGCTACACCAAACCCCTGACCGCCGAGGGCATCGCCGTACTGCCCGCGGAACTCGGACGCCGCGCCGCTCTGCTGGGTGCTGTCACCACCGCGGTGGAGGCCGTCCAGTAGCTCCTCCCTTCACACCTGCCAGGTGAAGGTGCCGTTCAGTCACGCCATCTCAAAGGAGTCCCACCCGTGAATCCCCAGCGTTCGGCCGTCGCGATCGGTATCGCCGCGGCTCTGACCCTGACCGCCTGCGCCAGCACCGGTTCCAGCTCCGACACCGCCGCCGACACCTCGGCCAAGACCGTCCCCGCGGCCAAGGGCGACGGCAAGACCCTCACCGTCTGGACGATGAACGGCGACTACACCGAGGCCACCATCGAGGCCATCAACGCCGAGTTCACCCGGCAGACCGGGGCGAAGGTCGACGTCCAGATCCAGGAGTGGGACGGCATCACCACCCGGATCAGCACGGCGCTGTCCACCGCGAACACCCCGGACGTGCTCGACCTCGGCAACACCCAGGTCGCCAGCTTCGCCGCCAACGGCGGCCTGGTCGACCTCACCGCCTACAAGGAAGACCTGGCCGGGGGCCGCACCTGGCTCGCCGGTCTGGAAGAGCCCGCCACCGTGGACGGTTCGCTCTACGCCGTGCCGGGCTTCGCGGGCGCCCGGGCGGTCGTCTACAACAAGAAGATCTGGGCGGACGCCGGGGTCACCGAGGTGCCCGCCACCTACGACGAGCTCACCGCGGCCCTGGACAAGGTGAAGGCCGCGAACACCGCGAGCGATTTCTCCGCGTTCTACCTGCCGGGCCAGTACTGGGCCGCGGGCATGCAGTGGGTGTGGGACGCCGGCGGCGAGATCGCCACGAACTCGGGCGACACCTGGACCGGTGGTTTCGAGACGCCCGAGGCGCAGAAGGGCCTCAACGACTTCAAGGCCTTCCAGGACGCCTACTCCAGCAAGGCGTCCAAGGCCCTGCACACCGACAACCCCGACTTCAACCAGCTGTTCGCCGACGAGAAGGCCTCGGCCATCCTCACCACCACCGGCAGCATCGCCAAGGCGCTCGAGATCAACCCGAAGATGAAGAGCGAGGACATCGGCACCTTCCCGCTGCCCGGCATCTCCGGCAAGACCCAGCCGGCCATGCTCGGCGGCTCGGACTGGGGCATCGCGGCCAAGAGTGACGCCGTCGACCTGGCCCTGGTCTGGACGAAGATCGCCACCAGCCCCGACTTCCAGGACAAGTACGTCTTCGGCAAGGACGGCTGGATCCCGAACAGCACCGAGGGCATCGAGGCCGCCCAGGCCACCACCAGCGAGCAGCTGAAGGGCTTCTTCACCGCGGCCCTGAACTCCAAGGCCACGCCGGCCGCCGCGCAGTGGGCCGCGATCGAGGGCGACAAGAGCATCAACCAGCTCTTCTCCTCGATCGCCACCGGTGACAAGACGCCGGAGGAAGCCGCCAAGACCTTCGACGCGCACCTCACCGACACGCTGTGACCGTCGAAACTCCCACCGGTACTCAGAAAGAGACCGCCCCCGCGCCCAGCGCGCGGGGGCGGCGCCCCGATCTGACCCCGCTCTGGCTCCTCACCCCGGCCGGCGTGGTGATCACGCTGGTCACCCTGCTGCCGATCGTCTACCTGGTCTACACGTCGTTCACGAACTACGACCAGAAGACGCTGTTCACCGGCGAGTTCCGCTACACCGGGCTCGAGCAGTACACGAGTCTGCTGAGCAGTGGCGCGTTCTGGCGCTCGCTGCTGCGCACCGTGCTCTTCACGGCGGCGATGGTGGCCGGCAGCATGGTCATCGGGATGGCCGTGTCGCACCTGCTCACCCGGGTCAGCCGGTTCTGGCGGCACACCACCACGGTCGTGCTGATCCTGGCCTGGGCGATGCCGAACGTGGCCTCGTCGCTGGTCTGGAACTGGCTCTTCCAGCCCGGCTACGGCGTGGTCAACTGGGCCCTGGCCCAGGTGCGGGTCTTCGGCGACACCACCAGCCTGAACTGGGCCGGTGACCCGGCGCTGGCCTACACCGCGATCTGGCTGCTGATCGTCTGGCAGGCGGTGCCCTTCATCGCCCTGACCCTGAACGCGGCCGAGCAGCAGGTGCCCCCGGAGTACCAGGAGGCCGCCCGGCTCGACGGGGCGAGCGAGTTCACCGTCTACCGGGTGATCACGCTGACGTTCCTGCGCCCGACGCTCCTGCTCGTCACCATCCTGTCGGTGATCTGGGACTACAACGTGTTCAACCAGATCTGGCTGTTCTCCGGCGGTGGCCCCGGCGACTCCACGTCGACCCTGGGCGTCTACACCTACAAGACCGCGTTCGTCGGGTTCCAGATCGGCCAGGGCGCTGCCATCTCCGTGATCACGACGGTGCTGCTGCTCGGTCTGACCGCCCTCTACATCCGTAACCTGCTCCGGTCGGGAGAAGATCTGTGAGCCGACCCCGCCTCTCGAATGTCCTCGCCGCGATCTTCTGCCTGGTCTGGGTCTTCCCGGTCTACTGGATGATCAACAGCGCCTTCAAGCCGCGTTCCGAACTGCTCACCACGTCACCGCACTTCGTGCCGTACCACCCGACGTTCGACAACTTCGTCACCGCCGTGACGCAGGCGAACTTCCTGACCAACCTGCGCAACAGCGTGATCGTGGTCTCGGTCACCGTGGTGCTGTCGATCGTGGTCGGCATCTTCGCCGCGGCGGCACTCTCGCGGTTCCGGTTCACCGGCCGCCGGGCGATCCTCGTGGTGATCCTGGCGGTGCAGATGCTGCCCGGAACCGCGCTGCTCATCCCCATGTTCGCGTTGTTCAACACGGCCAACCTGCTCGGCACCTACTTCGCGCTGATCCTGGCGTATCTCGCCACCACGCTGCCGTTCTCGATCTGGGTGATGCGCGGCTTCTTCGTGGCCATCCCGAAGGAGATCGAGGAGGCCGCCCGCTGCGACGGCGCCGGCACCTGGCGCATCCTCGTCAGCGTGCTGTTCCCGCTGGTCGGACCGGGCGTGATCGCCACCAGCATCTTCGCGTTCATCGCGGCCTGGAACGACTACCTGGTCGCCTACACCTTCATGCAGGACCAGAGCCGGTACACGCTGCCGGTGTGGCTGGCATCGTTCACCAACCCCATCTCCGGCACCGACTACGGCGGCCAGATGGCCGCTTCCGTCATCTTCTCGCTGCCCGTCGTCGTCTTCTTCCTCTTCATCCAGCGCAACCTGGTCGCCGGCATGTCCGCCGGCGCCGTGAAGGGCTGATCCACCATGATCCCCCGCGCCACCACACAGACCGCCTCCGACGGCTTCCTCGTCCTCGACAGCGTGACCACGCTCGAGGCACCCGACGAGCTCACCGGCGTCCTCACCTGGTTCCAGTCGGCCCTGAGGCCCGCCACCGGTCTCCCGTTCCGCGAGAAGGCCGGTGGCACGATCCGCCTGGCGCTCTCGAGCGAGATGGCGGACGAGGCGTACCGTCTCGTGGTCACCCCCACCGGTGCGGTGGTCACCGGCGGCGGGCCGGCCGGGGTCTTCTACGGCTGCCAGGCGTTCCTGCAGCTCCTGCCGCCCGAGATCCACCGTCGGGGACTCGTGACCGGCGTCCGCTGGGAGGCCGCGGCCGGCACTCTCGACGACGCCCCGCGCTTCGGCTGGCGCGGTGTGATGCTCGATGTGGCGCGGCATTTCATGCCCAAGCACGACGTGCTGCGATTCATCGACCTGATGGCCCTGCACCGCCTGAACACACTGCACTGGCACCTGACCGAAGACCAGGGCTGGCGGCTCGAGATCAAGCGCTACCCGCGCCTGACCGAGGTCGGCGCCTGGCGCAGCAGCAGCCAGGTCGGGGCCGAGCGCGAAGGCGCTCCCGAGAACGGGCGCCCGCACGGGGGTTTCTACACGCAGGACGATGTGCGCGAGATCGTCGCCTACGCCGCCGAGCGTTTCATCACGGTGGTGCCGGAGATCGAGACGCCCGGTCACGTGCAGTCCGTGCTGGCCGCCTACCCGGAGCTCGGGGTGCACGGGAAGCCGGTGGAGGTGTGGACCCGCTGGGGTATCAGCCGTGACGTGCTGAACCTGGAGGAGTCGACGGTCGAGTTCTTCCTGAACGTGTTCGACGAGGTCATGGACCTGTTCCCGTCGACGTTCATCGGGATCGGCGGTGACGAGTGCCCGCGCGACCAGTGGGAGAAGGACCCCCGCACCCAGGAGCGCATGGCCGAGCTCGGCCTGACCCGCGAGGCCGACCTGCAGACCTGGTTCGTGCGGCGTCTCGACGACCACCTGACCGCCGCCGGGAGAAGGGTTTTCGGCTGGGACGAGATCCTCGAGGGCGACCTGGCACCGGGCGCGACCGTGGCCTCGTGGCGGGGCATGGCCGGTGCGGTCTCGGCCGCGCGGCGCGGTCACGACGTGATCGCCTGCCCCGACGACGTGGTCTACCTCGACTACCGGCAGTCCGAATCGCCGGACGAGCCGATCCCGGTGGCCATTCCGCTGACGCTCGAGGACGTGTACCGGTTCGAGCCGGTGCCCGCGGAACTCTCGGCCGACGAGGCCCGGCACGTGCTCGGCGGGCAGGCCAACATCTGGACCGAGCACGCCGACAACCCCCGCGCCGTGGACTATCTCGTGTTCCCCCGGCTGTGTGCGGTGGCCGAGGCGCTGTGGAGCACCCAGCCCCGCGACTTCGCCGACTTCAGCGCCCGGCTGGAGCAGCACCTGGAGCGGCTCGACGCGATCGGCGTGGAGTACCGGCACGCCGACGGGCCGCGGCCGTGGCAGAAGCGGCCGGGCGTGGCGGGCCGGCCGTCGACCCGCCAGGAGCGGGCCGAGCACATCGCCGCCCTGGTCGCGAACATTCGGTAATTCCTCTCGAGAGGTAGCGTTTCCATGGACGGAAAGCATGGCGCGTCCCGGCGGCAGATGCTGCTGGGCGGTCTGGGCGGCGCGGCGGTCGTTGCCGGCCTGGCCCGGCCTTCGATAGCTTCGGCGGCCGTGACCCCGGCCGCCGTGTCCCCCGACCCGGTGCGGCGGGCCTACGCGTTCCTGTCCGCGAAGTTCGACGAGTTCGGCAGCGGTTCGGACCTGCGGGTGCCGCGCAGCTACACGGGTGGGTTCTTCCAGACGCCGACCTGGGACTTCGTCTCGTCGTTCGCCTACGACGACGCGCTGGTGATCATGGCCTGGCTGGCGGGCGGTGACGTGCGGCGCGCCACGATCCTGGGCGACACCCTGCTCTACGCCCAGGAACACGACCCGATCGGTGACGGGCGCACCCGGGCGTCTTACCAGCCCGACTCGTTCACCACCCTCAACGGCTCGCTCGACATCGGCTCCCCGGCGGCGTTCACGGGGAACCAGGCGTGGGTGGGCATGGCGTTCGCGCACCTGTACGCCCGCACCCGCCAGAAGCGTTTCCTGGAAGGGGCTCTCGCCGAGGCCGAGTGGATCCAGGACAGGACCTACGACGTCGTGCGGGCGCCGTACGGGTACACCGGCGGCCGCAACGCGGCGGACGAGCCGAACACGTTCAAGGCGACCGAGCACAACATCGACGTGGGCGCGTTCTTCACCATGCTGGCCTCGCTCACGGGCCGGCCGGTGTGGCGGCAGCGGGCCCGGGTCGCCTTCGGTTTCGTGGAGGCGATGCAGGACGCGTCGGACGGGCACCTGTGGACCGGAACCGATCCCGACGGGGTCACCACCAACACCCGCCCGATCCCGGAAGACGTTCAGACGTGGGCCTACCTGGCCACGCTCGACCGGCGGTACAGCCGCTCGGTCGACTGGACCCTCGCGAACCTGGCCGCGACCGACGCCGGGATCACCGGGGTCAGTTACAGCGACGCAGACGTGAGCAAGGTCTGGCTGGAGGGCACGGCCCAGACGGCGCTGGCGCTCAGGGCCCGGGGGTCGGCGAAGGCGGCGCGGCCACTGCTGGCCGCGATCGAGAAGGCTCAGGCGACCACCGAACACGGTGACGGACGGGGGATCCCGGCCGCGTCGTCCGACGGTCTGGACACCGGCTTCGGCGATCTCTACCACGCCAGCCTGCACACCGGGGCCACGGCCTGGTACCTGCTGGCGGCGAAGGGGTGGAACCCGTTCCGGCTCTAGGCCGTGTCGCAGGCCGTTGCTGAGTGGGCGGGGAGGCGGACGGTGAAGGTCGTCCCCTCCCCCAGCCTGCTCTCCACCTCGATCGTGCCGTCGTGCAGTTCGGTGATCTGGCGCACGACGGCCAGGCCCAGCCCACTGCCGCCGCTCGCCCGGGTGCGGGAGGTGTCGGCGCGCCAGAAGCGGTCGAAGACCTTGTCCAGGTGCTCGGGAGCGATGCCGGTGCCGGTGTCCTCCACCGCGACGGTGACGAGATCGCCGTCGCTGCGGGCGTTCACCGTCACCGTCCCCCCGGCCGGGGTGTAACGCAGACCGTTCGAGACCAGGTTGCCGACCAGCTGACGCAGCCTCACCGCGTCCGCCGTCAGGGTCGGCTCCCCCTCGACGTCCGCCCGCAGCACGACACCGGCCGCGTCGGCCGCCCCTTGGTGCGCCTCGAGCACGGGCACCAGCACGTCGTTGAGCTCGAGGGGTTCGCGGTGCACGCGGAAGGTGCCGGCGTCGGCCGCGGCGAGATCGGCCAGATCGTCGATCACGTGCTGCAGCAGCATGGTCTCGTCGTGCAGGAGGTCGACGAGCGGACGGTCGGTGGGGGTCAGGCCGTCCTGGGCCGCCTCCAGCCAGCCGCGGATGGTGGTCAGCGGGTTGCGCAGCTCGTGGGCGACGTCGCCGACCATGGCCCGGCGCTGCGCCTCGGAACGGTCGCGGCGCTCCCGGGCCTCATTGAGAGCCCGCGCGAGATAGGCGAACTCGTCCTTCGACGTGAGGGTCACCGGCTCCTGCCGGGCGGCGCCGTCGGTCAGTGCCCGCAGCGGGCGCACCAGGCGGCGGCCCAGCAGCACCGTGACCAGGATGGTCGCGAGCAGCACGCCGCCGGTCACGGCGACGATGCGCACGACGTTGCCGTTCGAGAGCGTGAAGGCGGTGCCGGCCTGCCCGGTGTCGGGATCGGTGACGAAGAGCTGAACGGCCGGGGCCACGTAGGGCTGCAGCTGCTCGCGGCGGGCCTGCTCGAGGCAGGTGCGGGCCTGGGCGGTGTCCGGGCCGGTGTACCAGGAGTCCTGGTCGAGGAGCACGCTGGTGGCCGTGGTCGCGCGCGGGACGGTGACCGGGCGCCGGGTCGTGCCGCCCGCCCCGAGGCAGTCTGTGACCAGCCGCCCGAGGTCGAGCAGGGCGGCGCGCTCGGTGGCCGTGACCGGGCTCGGGTTGCGTGCGCGGCAGTCGGCGAGCACGGCCGCGTCGACGCCCGCGGCCGTCTCGACCGTGGGGCGGCCGCTCGCCGCCCTCACGATCTCCACGTCGTCCAGGTCCACTCCCCCGGTCGCGGTCAGGCAGCGCATCAGGCTCACCGCGGCGTCGTCGAGGGCCGCGCTCTCCTGGTCGGTGAGGACGTACGGGCCGAGCACGCGCGCGTCGATGCGGCTGCTGCCACCGGTGAGGGTGGTGTCGATGCGCAGCGGGTCGACGGTCGCGGAGGGCTGGGTGCCGGCGGGAGGGGCCGGTCCCGCCGAGGACTGGGCCACGACCGCGCCGTCGGTGAGGGCGGTCAGGGTGATGCGGCGGTCGAGGTCGTCGGCCCGCTCGGCCAGCAGTGGGCGCACGCCGGACCAGTCGCGACGGGTGGCCGCGTAGTCGATGAGGGTGTCGTAGAGAGCCTTCTCGCCGGCCAGCGAGCGCCCCTGCTCCTGGCGGATGGCCTGGGTGGCGGTGCGGGTGGCGAGCCAGGCGGTGGCGGCGACCGAGATCACGGCGATGGCGACGGACATCACCAGCAGGCGGGCGACGAGGCTGTGGCGCAGGGGGACGCTCACGGCTGCCCGGGGCCGGGGCGGACGTCGGCGTTCATCCGGTAGCCGATGCCGAAGACCGTGAGCAGGTAGGCGGGACGGCGGGGGTTCTGCTCGATCTTGCGGCGCAGGTTCATGACGTGCACGTCGATGGTGCGCTCGGTGGAGCTGCGGTCGAGGCCGTTGGTGTGCACGAGCAGCTGGGCGCGGGTGAAGACCCGGCCGGGGGCGGCGGCGAGCGTCTCCAGGATCGCGAACTCGCCCGGGGTGCAGTCGATCTGGGAGCCGGCCAGGGTGACCTGGTGCCGGGCCGGGTCGACGGTGAGGTCACCGATGCCGAAGGTGCGGTCTTCCGGGTCGTTCGGGGGTTTCGAGGGGTTCGGCCGGGGCACGGTGACGCGGCGCAGGAGGGTGCGGACGCGGGCCATGAACTCGCGGGGGCTGTAGGGCTTGGTGAGGTAGTCGTCGGCGCCGGTGTCGAGGCCGCGTACGAGGTCGTCCAGGGTGGCGCGGGCGGTGAGCATGAGGATGGGGACGGCCGATTCCTCCCGTAGTGCCCGGCACACCGAAAGGCCGTCCAGTCCGGGCATCATCACGTCGAGCACGAGCAGGTCGGGGGCGGCGGCGCGGGCCTGCTGCAGCGCACTGGCGCCGTCGTGCACGACCGTGGCCGTGTGCCCTTCCGCCGCGAGGTAGCGGCGGAGCATCTCGGCCTGCCGGGCGTCGTCCTCGGCCACCAGTACGTGAGCTCCCACCCGGCCGATGCTAAACGTTCGCGGCGGCCGGAATTCGATCGAGGCCGAAACCTGACAAGTTCCTCAAAAGTCCTGACCAGCCTGATGGCCATGTCGAGCAGCTCTGCCTCCCCGCCCCCGCCCGAGGGGCGCCGACGGGCGTTCCGGACCGCCGCGTCCATCATTCTCGTGGCCCTGGTCGCGACCGGCGGCTATCTGGTCGTGCGGCACGAACCGGCCCGGGCCACCGAGGCGGCGACGCCGCCGGCGAGCACGGCGCAGCTGGAACGCCGGGACCTCTCGACCGGGCAGACGCTCACTGGTCAGGTGGGGTACGGCACCGCGTTCGAGCTCACGGGGCGGGGCGGGGGCACGGTGACCTGGCTGCCGGAGCCGGGGGCGACGGTGACGCTGGGACAGTCGCTGTACCGCAACGACGACCAGCCGGTGGCCCTGTTCTACGGCAGGCTGCCGCTGTACCGGCCGCTGTCGGAGGTGGGCCTGGTGGGGCGCGACGTGAAGATCGTGGCGGACAACCTGGAGGCGCTGGGGTACGACATCGGCTCGGGTACCGGTGCTTCCCCGGGGTCGGTGCGGGGTGCGGACCGGTCGGTGACCGGCAGTGGTGAGGCGGTGCTCACGGCGGATCTGAAGGCGGCGATCAGGCGCTGGCAGGAGGACACCGGTCGCGAGCCGACCGGGGGGATCGAGATCGGTGACGTGGAGGTCCGGTCCGGGCCGGTGCGGGTGGAGTCCGTGCTGGTGCAGACCGGGGCGGAGGTCGAGCAGCCGCTGCTGGGGCTGACGTCGACGGGCAAGGCCGTGACCGTGATGGCGACGATGACCGAGGCGGGCGGCATCAACCGGGGCGATCGGGTGGACGTGGTGCTCCCCGACGGATCCGATGTCGCCGGGAAGGTGACGGGGAAGGGTCGGGTGCTCACCGCGTCCTCCGGCTCGGGGGTTCCGGGCGGTTCCGACGAGGCCCAGAAGCTGGCGGTGACGATCACCCTCGACCGGCTCAAGCCGCTGGCGAAGATCGATGCGGCCGATGTCGAGGTCACGTTCACGGCCCGCACGATCGAGGACGCGTTGGTCGCCCCGGTCGAGGCCCTGGTTTCGTTGCGTGAGGGCGGGTATGCGGTCGAGCCGGCCGACGGCCGGGGGCTGATCGGGGTGGAGACCGGCATGTTCGCCGACGGGATGGTCGAGGTCAGCGGGTCCGGGCTCGCCGAGGGGCTTTCCGTGGTGGTGGCGCAGTGAGCGTGATGGGTGGAGTGGCTGGGACGGGTGGAGTGACGGGGATGGCTGCGGTGCTGGACGTGCGGTCGGCCTCGGTGGTCTATCCGGGCGGGGTGACGGCGCTGGACGCGGTGTCGCTGACGGTGTCGGCCGGTGAGTTCGTGGGCATCGTGGGGCCTTCCGGGTCGGGCAAGTCGACGTTGCTGCACATCATGGGAACGCTGGAGCACCCGACGAGTGGGTCGGTGTGGATCTCCGGGCAGGACGTGTCGAGGCTGGGTGACCGGGCGCTGTCGGCGTTGAGGGCGCGGGAGCTGGGGTTCGTCTTCCAGCAGTTCCACCTGACCGACGGGCTGAGTGCGGTGGCCCAGGTGGAGACGGCTCTGCTGTACGGGGGTGTGGCGCGGCGCCGGCGGCGTCCGCTGGCGCTGGAGGCGCTGGACCGGGTGGGGCTGGCGGCGCGGGCGGGGCACCGGCCGCAGCAGTTGTCCGGGGGTGAGCGGCAGCGGGTGGCGATCGCGAGGGCGCTGGTGAACCGGCCGTCGCTGGTGCTGGCCGACGAGCCGACCGGGGCGCTGGACACCGCGAACGGGCAGGCCGTGCTCGGGCTGCTGCGGCGGCTGAACGAGGAGGGCACGACGATCGCGCTGATCACGCACGACCGGGAGATCGCGGCGGCGCTGCCGCGGCGGGTCGAGATCCGGGACGGGCGGCTGGCCGCGTGAAGATCCTGGACACACTGAGCCTGGGTGCCCTCGGTATCCGGGTGCGCAGGGCCCGGGCCGGGCTGTCGGCGCTGGGCATCTCGATCGGGATCGCCACGATGATCGTGGTCACCGCCGTCCCCGCCTCCAGCCAGGCCGACCTGATGCGGCAGCTGTCGGCGCTGGGCACGAACCTGCTGCAGGTCACGGCGGTGCCCGACCAGGACCCGCCGGCGCGGATCCCGGAGTCGGCGGTGGCCATGGTGTCGCGGATCCAGCCGGTGACCGAGGTCAGCGCGGTCGGGAACACGCACACCCCGGTGCGGCGCAACGCCGAGATCGCGGCGGACGCCAATCCCGACCTGGCGGTGCTGGCCGCCGCGCCCGGGCTGATGCCGGCGGTCGGGGGTTCCCTGGCCGCCGGGCACTGGCTCGATCCCGGCCTTCCGACGACCGTGCTCGGGGCGCGGACGGCGGCGCGGCTGGGCATCACCTCGCTCGACCATGCGCCGCTGGTGACGATCGGGAGCACCGAGTTCGCGGTCGTCGGCCTGCTGGAGCCGGTGGCGCTGACGCCGGACCTGGACTACGCGGCGCTGGTCGGCTGGCCGGTCGCCACCCACACGCTCGGGTTCGACGGCCACCCGACGGCCCTGTACGTGCGCAGCGTCGAGGCCCAGCTCGAGGCGGTGAGGTCGGTGCTGGCGACGACGGTGGCGCCGGAGCGCCCGGGCGACGTGACGGTGAGCCGCCCCTCCGACGCTCTGGCCGCGAAACGGGCGACGCAGCAGAATTTCTCGGTCCTGTTCCTGGGCCTGGCCGGCGTCGCCCTGGTGGTCGGCGGAATCGGCGTGGCCAACACCATGGTGATCTCGGTGCTCGAACGCCGCGCGGAGATCGGGCTGCGACGAGCGCTGGGAGCCACCCGGGGACAGATCCGCAGCCAGTTCCTCACCGAGTCGGTGATGCTGGCCGGGCTCGGAGGCCTGGCCGGAACCCTGCTCGGTGTGCTGGCCACGGCCGGTTACGCCTCCTGGAACGGCTGGCCCGTCGTGATCCCGGCCGCCGCCGCGCTGGCCGGCGTGATCGGCGCGGTAGCCGTAGGAGTCCTGGCGGGCCTGTACCCCGCGGTCCGGGCATCCCGCCTCACCCCCACGGTCGCCCTGGCCTCCACGTAGCCCCAACCCCACGCCCCCTCAGCCCCAGCCCTCATCAGCCCCGTACCCGTACCCGTACCCGTACCCGATCCTCCGACTCCCGTCCGGCCCCGAACCATCCGACCCCGAACTGCACCCGCCCCCTGAATCATCTGACTCCCGAACCGCACCGCCCCTCTGCACCATCCGGCCCCGAACCTCACCCACCCCCGAACCGTCTGGCCCGAACCACACCCGCCCCTCTGACTCCCGAGCCACGCCCGCCCCCCCTGACTCCCGAGCCACGCCCGCCCCCCTGACTCCCGAGCCACGCCCGCCCCTGCGTCGTCCAGCCCCGAACCGCACCCGCCCCTGCACCTTCCAGCCCTGAGCCGTCCGTCCCCTTGAAACAGCCCTGCCCCACAGGAAACCGGCCCCCTGGATCCCCGTGACCCGCTGCTCCGCTGCCCGCTGCCCGCTGCCCGCTGCGAAGCTCGTTAGGCGCCAGGCCCAGCTCGACCCACTCGGCCACGCTGCTGCCGGAGTGATCAGATGGCCGGGCCACGGCTCGGGCGGACCGCTGTCCTCTCATGGCCCGGCAGGGAAGCGTGGTGCTTTCGATTATCGATAATCGAAAGCACCACGCTTCTTCTCCTCGGACGAGGTGGCCCCCAGGACGCGAGTTACCGATCCATTCGCGAGGTGCCGTTCCACCGGCGAGATGCGTCGGGGGGGTTGCCGACGGGCGTAAGTCGCCGACGGGCGCGAGTCACCAACAAGCGCGACCCACCAACAAGCGTAAGTCGCCAACAAGCGCGACCCACCAACAGGCGCAAGTAGCCAACAAGCGCGACCTGACCCGCGTCAAGTAGTTGGCAGACTTTTTGGGTCGGGAAAGTTGGGTGTTGCCGGGTCGGCGAGGCCGAGGTGGACTTCGAGCGGGCGGTTCCAGGCGATGGCCTCGTGAGGCCTGAGGGTGTTGTATTCGAGCCGGTAGGCCTCGGCCTGCTCGGCCAGGGCCGGGCCGTGGTCGATGTCGTGGCGGTAGAGCCACTCGTATTTCAGCGTGCCGAAGCCACGTTCGCGGGTGCCGTTCTGTCCGGGCGTGCGGACTCGGGTGCGCACGTGTGCCAGTTCGGGTCGGGTCTTGATGTAGTGCTCGAACCTGAAGGAGCGGAACGGTCCGCCGTTGTCGGTCACGATCACGACGGGTGAGATCAGCCCGGTGGAACGATCGACGACCTGTTCGAGCAGGTCAAGGCCGTCGGCGAGGCGTTCGGCCTCGGTGGTGGCCAGGTCGATCGAGGCGATCGCGTCGTGCTGGTTCGCGGTGGGTGACAGGTGCCAGCCGAACTCGTATTTCGACCAGTAGTCGCGGCAGGCAGCCAGTCTCCAGGTTCCTCCCTTTCGCGTTTCGAACTCCGAGAAGTCAAGCTGCCAGACCTGGTTCGGTCCGGTCGGTGGGTTCACGAAGGCGGCCTTGCGGGCGGCTGCCAGTTGGCGGCGTTCGCGTTGATAGGTGGCTGGCAGGAGCAGGCCGCGTCGGCGCATGATCCGCAGAACTGTTGCCTGGGAGACGCTCACGCCGTCGTAGCGGGTCATGGCCCAGATCTTTCGGTGGCCCCAGGCCGGGTGCTCCTGCGCGTGCTTGGCCACGATCGGTTCGGCGGCCTGCGAGACCGGCATCGGCCACGGGCCGCGAGGCGGCTGGTCGGTTTTGGCGCGGGCTTGCCAGCGGCGCCAGGTTCTTTCGGGCATGCCGATCATGTCGGTAAACCTCGTGGTCGGTATGCCCGCCTGGCAGCGGATCACCTCGAGGTCTTCGAAGGGCCCAGGCGGTGCTCGGCCGACTTCTTCCACACCCGCAGCTCGACCGCGGCCTCGCCCAGCGCCGTAGTCAGGTCCGCGACCTCGGCCTCGAGTTGCTGCTCTCGGCTGGAGGCCCGGTTCGAGGACGACGACAGGCCGGCCAGGCCGGCCTCGAGGAACTGCCGCTTCCAGGTCCCGACTGACTGCTCGGAGACCTTGGCCTGGCGGGCGGCCTGAGCAACGGTCATCTCGCCGGCCAGGATCGACAGGATGATCCGCTGCTTCTCGGCCGGTGGCAGAGACGGTGGACGAGGCATGATCGACATGCTCCCTTGCTGGTCAGAGGGACAAGAAACTACCTCTGCCAAGAATCATGACGCGGGTCAGACCCACCAACAGGCGCAAGTAGCCAACAAGCGCGACCCACCAACAGGCGCAAGTAGCCAACGAGCGCGGGCCGCCAACAGGCGTAAGTCGCCGACGAGTCTGGGTCGCCGACGAGTCTGGGTTGCCGACGAGTCTGGGTTGCCGACGAGTCTGGGTTGCCGACGAGTCTGGGTTGCCGACGAGTCTGGGTTGCCGACGAGTCTGGGTTGCCGACGAGTGTCGCGTCGAGTTCTGGGCTGCGACCGGGATGTGCAGCCGGGCTCGAGGCGGTGGGGGCGACGCCGAGAGGGGCGGATCGGGCCTGATCGCCGGCGGGCGTTCGCCCGTGGTCAGGGCCGATCCGCCCCTCTTCCGGCGGGTGGTGGGCGGGGCTGGTGGTGGGCGGGGCTGGTGGTGGGCGGGGCTGGTGGTGGGCGGGGCAGGGCGGTTACTTCTGGGCGGCGGCCTCGCGCTCGCACTCGTTCATGTACTGCAGGCCCAGCTCGATGGACCGGGCGTCGTTCTTGGCGCCGCCGAGGGACAGGCCGACGCCGTCCTCGTTGACCTCGACGTAGCGAATACCCCTGTCCTTCAGGCAGTCGCGGACGTGACCGGCGAAGGTGCGGGCCTCCGGGTTGGCGGGGTCGAGCTCCCAGGCGGGCAGGGGCAGGAGGTCTTCGCAGGCCTCGTTGGCGGCGTCCGTCTTGTCGTTCACCGTTCCGCGGGACTTCATCACGTCGACGCCGTTCTCCTTCATGCAGTCCAGGTACGGCTGCTGGAGGGCGTCGCGCTCGGCCTCGGTCATGTCGATGCGCTCCCTCAGCTGCTTGGACGTGCCGGCCGGGGAGCTGCCGGCGGCGGTCCGGGCGTCCTGCGTCACCAGGCTGGCGACGCTCGGGGCCGTCCCGGCGGCCGACGAGGAACCCGACGAGCACGCCGCCATGGAGACAGCGAGGAAGACGGCCGCGGTGCCGGCCGGCAGAACGGTTCCGGCCTGAAAAGCTTTCCTGCGCAAGGGAAGAAGCCTCCTTCGATCCCCGCCGGGCCTTCCTGCGGGTGAGATCGAGACTCGCAGGCAGTTTTTAGGTTCTTGTGAGGTGCTGCCAGGATGTTCGCGTGACGTTGAAGCCCTCACCCGACACCCCGGCCGCCGCGTGGATCATGGAGGCCGAGGAGGACTGGACGCAGGTCGCCGGGTTCGGCCCGGGCGGCTTCCCGGGGTACGTGCGAGTGCGTTTCCTGCCCGACCCGGAGCGGCCGCTGCAGAGCGCGAGCGAGGTGCCGTCCGCTGCGAACAGCGAGCCTGAGCAGACCCGGCGAGTGCTCGAGGTGCTCGCGCGGCACACCGGCACCCCCGCCACCGCATGGTTCTGCCTGTGGGAGGGCTGGGGCACGCAGATTCCCGGCTTCAAGCCGATGGTGATGATCCCCAACCGCGCCTACTACCTGTTCACGGGCCCGCTCGCCGACGCCGGGCAGTGGGACGTGCCCGGCAGCACCGACGAAGACCTCGAGGCTGCCCTGGTCTGGCCGGAAGACCACTCCTGGTGCCTGGCCAAGGACGTCGACCACCACTGGCTCGGCGTCGGCGCCTCCGAGGCCGCGATCCAGGAGCTGCTCGCCACCCCGGGTCTCGACGTCGTGCGCGCCGACCCGGAGCAGCAGCAGCCGTTCTACCTGTAGGTCACCGCCGGCTCAGGGCTTGAGCAGGACCTTGCCGTCGCGTCCAGCGGTGAAGTTCGCCGTGCTGGCCTCGCGCACCTTCTCGAACGGGAACACCGCGTCGACCGGCAGGGTCAGCGAGCCGTCGGCGGCGCGGGTGATCAGCTCGGTGATGAGCTCGCGGCGCTTCTCGGGGGCCATCTTCTTGCTGACCTGGCTGCCCCAGAAGCCCCGCACCGTGAGGTCGCGGAAGATGATGGCGCCCGAGGGCAGCTCCATCGTGGGCGAGGCCATCGCGCCGAACACCACGAGGGTGCCGCCGTCACCGAGGAGCGAGACCACGTCGCCGGCGGCGGAGCCACCCACGGAGTCGACGCCGGTCAGCGCCACCGCGTCACCGGTGATCGCGCGGGCCTTCTCCTGCCAGCCCTCGACACCGGTCGCGACCACGTTGCCGATGCCGTGCGCCTCCAGCTCGGTGACCGCCTCGGCCCGGCGCACCAGCCCGAGCACGTTGATGCCGCGGGGCTTCGCCAGCTGCGCCACCAGCCGGCCGACCGCCCCGTTGGCGGCGTTCTGCACGATCCAGTCACCCTCCTTCAGCCCGAGGAAGTCGATCAGGCTGAGCGCGGAGAACGGCATCGCGACGAGCTGGGCCGCGGCCTCGTCGGAGATCGCGTCGGGCACCGGGATCAGCTGCGCGGCCCGGGCCACGAAGTACTCCGACCACACCCCGAAAACCGTGCTGACGGCGACCCTCTGCCCGATCTGGACACCCTCGGTCCCCTCACCGAGCGCGTCCACGACCCCCACGGCCTCGGTGCCGGCCCGGGCGGGCAGCTCCGGCTTGAACCCGTAGGTACCCCGGATCGTCCACAGGTCGTGGTTGTGCACCGCGGACAGCACCGTGCGCACCCGCACCTCGCCCGGGCCGGGTTCGGGGGTGGGCACCTCTTCCACGGCCAGAACCTCGGTGGGCTCGCCGAATTCGTGGTGGACGACTGCGCGCATGGCTTCTTCTCAACTCTCGCTCGAGGTTCGGTTCAGTTCGGTTCAGACGTGAGGACGACGCCGAAAACCGCTTCCAGCCCGGGCGTCACGTCGCTGGGCTCCCCCGCGCGCACGGCGTGCAGGTGCCGGGTCATCACCCAGACCCAGCCCGCGGCCAGGAATTCCCAGAACACGTCGTCGCGCTCTCCCCAGACGGCCAGCGCCGGCTCGCGCCGCAACCGCAGCGCCCGGTGCCGCACCAGCTCGGCCTGGAACAGCTGCCCACCCGGGCCCGCGGAGATGCGGCAGTAGAACTCCAGGTGCGGCAGCATGCGATCGACGCTCGCCGTGAACGTCCCGACGAGGGAGCCGCCCGGCTCCAGACCGTCCAGATCTCCCGCCAGCCGGGCCAGCCCGGCCGACGCGAACAGCGCCCCCAGGTCGGCGAAGTGCTGGTAGAAGGTCGGCCGGCTCATCCCGGCCCGCTCGCAGACGTCCTTGACCGAGACGGCCGCGGCCTCCCGCTCGTCGAGCAGCTCGGTGGCCGCCCCGACCAGGGCGGCCCGGGACCGGAGGACGATCGGGTTCGTCTTACTCACGTCAATAGTTTTACAACTGTAAGAGCTGAGATCGCAACCGCAGGCGCCCCGGACAGCACAGCGCCCCTCCCCGGATCGTCTCCGGGAAGGGGCGCTGCGACGAGGAGCCGGCCAGGTGCGGCTACGGGGTGATGACGTGGGGGTTGACGACGTCCGGCGACGGCTTGACCCGCGTCGTCGAGGCGTCGGTCGAGGCGTCGGAAGAGGTAGAGGTGGACGTGGACGTGGCGCTGCCCGCGGTACCGCTGCTCGGGGAGGCAGTACCCGAGGAGGACGAGCTGGTCTGGTCGGTCGAACCCAGCTCCTGCACCGCCCGGCCGCTGGAGTCGTCCACCCGCGCCAGCACCACGATCTCGACGCGCCGGTTCACCACGAGCGCCCGCGGGTCACTGGCCGCCAGACGGGGCTGCGTGTCCGCGAACCCGGCGAAGCCCATCCGCTTGAACGGGATCGCGTCCTCCCGCTTGAGGTAGCGCAGCACGTTCGACGCCCGTGCCCCGGACAGCTCCCAGTTCGACGGGTACTGCGCCGTGTTGATCGGGATCGAGTTGGTGTGACCCTCGATGCTCAGCCGGTTCGGCAGCCCTCGCAGCGTCGGGCCGAGCGCCTTGAGGATCTTCTCGCCGCGCGGCATCAGCTCCGCGCTGCCGCTCGCGAAAAGCACGTTGTCCGTGGCGATCGTGACCACCAGACCACGCTCGTCGATCCGCAGCGAGGCCCCGTTCCTCATGCCGGCCTTCACCAGCGCGTTGCGCAGCTTCAGCTGCGCCCGCTGCAGGTTCTTGACCTCTTCGAGCACCTGCGAGCGCTCGGTCGCGTTGACGAGTTCGGCGACCTTCTCGGCGTCCAGCGGCGCCACGCCGGTGGTGACGGCGTTCGGGTTCTCACGCTGCACCCCGGCCGAGCCGGACAGGTTCAGCGAGTCCGGCGCCACCGAGCCACCCGGGTCGAGCAGCCCGCTGCCCCCCGGCATGATCGTCGTCGGCGACCCGAAACCCGAGGCCAGGCCGGTCTTCAGGGCCTGGAACTTCACCACGTCGACCTGGCTGATGGCCCACAGCACGATGAACAGCGCGACCAGCAGCGTCATCATGTCCGCGTAGCTGATCATCCAGCGTTCGTGGTTCTCGTGCTCCTCGGCCTCTTCCTCGTGCCCGCGCCGTGCCCTGCCGCTGCTCATACCGCGTCCTCACGTCCCGCCGAAACGTCGCCCGCAGCACATCGACCGCGCCGCCCGCCAGATCCTGTCCAGATGACCGATCGGTCGGGCCCCGCGACTTTCAAGCACTTTCCGGGTGGTGACGAACGTGATGCACACCTCGGTCAAGCTCGTACCGGGATGGCGACGCAGGTCCTTTTCGCGGCCGGTGTCCCGTCGCCCTCAGGTGGCCACCGACGCCGACCAGCTCGCCAGCAACCTCAGCCTCTCCTCGTCCGCCGACTCCGGAGCAGCCGTGCAGACCGTCAGCATCGCCGCCTCCCGCACCGAGAACGGCAGCTCCATCGAGTGGTACGCCAGCTCCAGCCCACCCACCGTCGGATGCCGGAACAGCTTCACGCCCCGGTTGTGCATCACGATGTGGTGCGCGTCCCACAGCTCCCGGAACTCCGCGCTCGAACGGCTGAGAACCTCGACCACCTCACCGATCCGGGGGTCGCAGTGCGCCCGCCCGGCCTCGGCCCGCAGCAGGCCCACGAGCACCTCCGCCGTCACGTCCCAGTTGCCGTAGAAGTCCCGCGACCCCGGATCGAGGAAGTGGTACAGCGCCAGGTTCGCCCGTCCGTGCTCGTGCGTGGCCGGGCTCGCGAACATCGGTGAGTACAGCGCCCGGCCCAGCGGGTTGATCGCCAGCACGTCGAGCCGCTTGTCGCTCACCATCGCGCTGGAGAGCGTCATGCTGTCGAGCAGCCACTGCACCGTCGGCGGCAGCTCGGTCTCGGTGAACACGCACTCCCGGGACGGTGCCTCGTCGCGTGCCGTGCGGGCCAGGTCGAACAGGTAGATGCGTTCCCCGTCGTCGAGCCGCAGCGCCCGGGCCACCGCGTCGAGCACGTCGTAGGAGACCTCGGCGATGTGCCCCTTCTCCAGCCGCACGTACCACTCGGTGCTCACCCCGGCCAGCACCGCGACCTCCTCACGACGCAGCCCGGGCACCCGGCGGCGGGCGGTGCCGGGCAGCCCGGCCTGGGCCGGCGTGATCCGGGCCCGGCGGCTGATCAGGAAGTCACGGACGGCGGTGCGGTTGTTCACACCCCCACCGTACGATCCGAAGCTCAGGACAAGGGGGTGGCGTCTGTCCCCCCGATGAGCTCGCTCTGCCGCCCCCGGCCGGCGGCGTCTTGTCTGGACGCCATGAGAGCAACTCTTCTGCACGGCCCCCACGACATCCGCGTCGAGAGCGTCCCCGACCCCCGCGTCCTGCGTTCCACCGACGCCGTCGTGCGCGTCACCGCCGCCTGCGTCTGTGGTTCCGACCTGTGGCCCTACGCCAGTCACACGGGCGCCCCGGCCCGGATGGGCCACGAGTTCGTCGGCGTGGTCGAGGACACCGGCCCCGACGTCACCACTGTCGCCAGGGGCGACCTCGTCGTCGCACCCTGGGTGTTCAGCGACGGCACCTGCGAGTTCTGCCGGGAGGGCCTGACCACCTCGTGCCCGCACGGCGGCATGTGGGGCTACGGTGACGCGGACGGCGCGCAGGCCGAGGCGGTCCGGGTCCCGTTCGCCGACGGCACCCTGTTCAGGATCCCGGGTCCGGCCGACAGCGAGCTCGTCCCGTCACTGCTCACGCTCTCCGACGTGTACGGCACCGGGCACCACGCGGCCGTGCGGGGCGGCGTCACCCAGGGGTCGAGCGTCACGGTCATCGGTGACGGCGCGGTCGGGCTCCTCGGGGTGCTCGCGGCGAGGCAGCTCGGCGCCGGGCAGATCATCCTGATGGGCCGGCACCGGGCCCGCACCGATCTGGGCCGCGAGTTCGGGGCGAGCGAGGTGGTGGCCGCCCGGGGCGAGGAGGGCGTCGAGGCGGTGCGCGCGCTGACGAACGGGCAGGGCACGTCCGTCGTGATCGAGGCCGTGGGCACCCGTCCCGCCTACGACCAGGCCGTGGGCGCGGTGCGCAGCGGCGGCACGATCAGCCGGGTCGGGGTGCCGCAGTACGAGGAGGCCCCGATCGGGACGGGCAGCCTGTTCTTCCGGAACGTGCGGCTCACCGGAGGGGCTGCGCCGACCCGCTCGTACATGGAGCGGCTGCTCCCGGCGGTGCTCGACGGGACCGTCGAGCCGGGCCGGGTCTTCGACGTCACCACCGACCTCGACGGCATCGCCGACGGTTACCGGCAGATGGCCGACCGCAAGAGCCTCAAGGTGCTGGTGCGTCCGTAGTCTCGAAATGGGGGACGCGCCTGCGCACCTGAGGTGCGCGGGCGCGTCCCCCGTTTCCGGAGACTCAAGTCGTGCGGCACCGACCGGGGGCCCGGGTGAGCACCCGGATCGTCGGCAGCTCGGTGTCCACCGGCGAGGATCCGTTCGCGGGCCGGACGTCGGGGGTGGGAGCCCGCGTGCGCGGGATTCCCGGACGGCTTCTAGGCCAGGGCCGGGCCCAGGGCCTCGGTGAACCGGCCGTAGGTCTGGTCGATCTCACCCTCGACGCTCCGGACGGTGCGGGTGCCGGGGCGCTGCGCGATCACGTCGAGCAGACGCTGGTACATCAGCCGCAGCTCCTCCTCGCCACCGGTGCGGGCCTGCAGCGCGGCGGCGTCCCGGTGCTCGGCCGTGACCGGTTGCCGGGAGCGCCGCCCGAACCGCGCCACCGCCTCCTCGACGTCGGAAACCAGCGCGACCTCGACGAACCCGGTCCCGGCCTCCCCGGCCGCCTCGGCCAGCCGGAGCGCGAAGTCGATGCGGCCGAGATACTGCGGCACCACCACGTCGTGCCCGGCGCGCAGGTGCCCGCGGATCATGGCGAGCGCGAGTTCCCGGGCCGCGAGCCCGGACTCGGTGGGCCGCTCGAGCCACCCGCCGAGCAGCCCGCGCACGGTGTCGATGTCCAGGGCGAGCGTCATCGGGTGCTCGTCGGCGTAACGCCGGGCCAGGGTCGACTTTCCGCTGCCGGGCGCGCCGTTCAGCAGGATCAGGCGAGGCACGCGACCAGGCTAGCCTCACCGGCGCGGTTCCCGGCGGAACATCCGGGCGGCCAGGGCCACGGACACGGCGCCCCAGGCGAGTGTGGGGAGCAGCAGGATCAGGGAGCCGGTGACCGGGGTCCGGCACGAGGCGGCCCGGTACGCGCGGGAGCACGACCGGCTCTGACGCCCGGGTCTCGATCCCCGGCCGGATCTGGGGCAGGCTGGTGATCATGTCCACCCCGTCCGCTCTGCCCCGTCCGGCCCGTCACGGCGACCTGCGGCGCTGGCGGGCGGTGGAGTACGCGTCCGTGCCCGGTTACCGGCCCCTGCTGCTCGACCTGCTGCGTCCCGACACCGCGGGTGCGGTGCCGCTGGTGGTCTTCCTGCACGGGGGTGGCTGGCACGGGGGCAGCCGGTCGGTGTTCGTGCCCACGCTGCACGACTGGGACCCGGACCCGTTCGAGCGGATCGCGGCGGCCGGGTTCGCGGTGGCCTCGGTCGACTACCGGCTCAGCGGGGAGGCCCCCTTCCCGGCGCAGCTCGAGGACGTGAGCGCCGCCCTCACCTGGCTGCGGGAGCACGCGGGAGAGCTGGGGCTGGATCCGGGCCGGGTCGCGGTGTGGGGCGAGTCGGCCGGTGGGCACCTGGCCGCGCTGCTCGGCCTGACCGCCGAGGGGGTGGGGGCGGTGGTCGACTGGTACGGCCCCTCCGATCTGCGGGCCTTTGCGGACGACTCGCTCGCCTCGGGCATCTCCCTCGCCGACGCGTCGGCTCCCGACGCGCGCGAGGCCCAGCTGCTCGGCGCCACCGCCCGGGAGGCGCCCGGCCGGGCGGCCCTGGCGTCACCGGTCGACCGGGTGCACGCGCAGGCGCCGCCGTTCCTGCTGATCCACGGCACCCGAGACCGGTACGTCCCGCACCGGCAGTCCGAGCGGCTGGAAGCCGCGCTGAGAGAGCAGGGTGCCCACGTCGTCCTGAAGCTGGTGGAGGGGGCCGACCACATGTGGCTCGGGTCGCCGGAGACGGCCCACGAGGTGTTCAGGCTGAGTCTGGACTTCCTGCGGGAGCGGATCGGGCTGGTTCGTCCGGGTTCTCGTCAGAGCTCTCGACAGAGCTCTCGTCAGGGCGGGGACTGACCTGGGTCGCGGCCCAGCTGGCCAGCAGCTGCAGCTGTTCCGCGTCCCGGGAGCCGGGCTCGGCGGTGTAGACGGTCATGGTGAGGCCGTCGTCGGCGGGCAGCTCCATCGCCTCGAACGCCACCGACAGCTCCCCCACCACCGGGTGCCGGAACCGTTTGAGCCCGGCCCGGTGGTGACGCACGTCGTGGGCGGCCCAGCGCCGGGCGAAGTTCTCGCTGCGGGTGCACAGCTCACCCACCAGGTCGGTGAGCCGGCGGTCGTGCGGACGGCGCCCGGCCTCGGCCCGCAGCAGCTGCACCGAGGTGTTCTCGGAGGTCTCGCGGTCGGGGAAGAAGTCCGGGCCGGCCGGGTCGAGGAAGTGGAACCGCGCGATGTTCGGCGGGGAGCCCGGCGAGGGACGCGTCGGGCTGTCGAAGACCGGTGAGTAGAGCGCCCGGGCCAGTGCATTCGTGCCCAGGACGTCGAGCCGGCCGTTGCGCACGAAGGCGGCCGCGGAGTTCATCGAGTCGAGCACCAGCTGCAGCGAGGGACGGATCGTGGTCGGCGGCAGCCGCCGCGGACGGGGGCCGTGCGTGTTCGCGGCCCGGGCCAGGTCGTACAGGTAGACGCGCTCGGCCTCGCCCAGCTGCAAGGCCGAGGCCACCGCGTCGAGCACCCCGTCGGAGACGCCGCCCAGATTGCCCTTCTCGAGCCGGGCGTAGTAGTCGGCGGAGACCCCGGCGAGCATCGCGACCTCCTCGCGGCGCAGCCCCGGCACCCGCCGCTGCCCGCCGTAACGCTTCAGGCCGGCCTGCTCGGGCGTCACCCGGGCGCGCCGTGTGGCCAGGAAGTGCCGGGCCTCCTCGTTCCTGCCGCTCATGCCGTTCACCGTAGGGCCACCCGCCCGGGCGTGACAGGTCCTGGCAGACCCCCGGAAGCAGCCACGCCGGACCCCGTCACCCGGGTGAACCTGCCCGCGGGCGCCCCGGCCCGGCTCATGGTGTTCACCGGACTCGCCGGACCGGCCGTGGTGATCGCGCTCTCTCATCGACGCCGCGCCCGCGCCGCCGGCCGGCACCGCGAGCGGAGACCCCAACACCGGGTGGCCCATCTTTCCGGGTCCTTCCCAACGCTTTTCCGGGCCCGTGGTTCCACCCGCCGGCATCACGTCACCGGGATCTATCCGCCCCTTATCGGCAGCTTAGGCCTGCTCGACCGGCGGGTTCCCTACGGTGAGATCTCCGGAACCGTTCGCCAGGAATCCGTTCGAGGGAGAGACATCGTGAGAGCCCAGGGTCGGCGGATCACCGCCGGTGTCGCGACCGCCCTGGTCGTGGTCGGCACCGTCACCGCGGTTCAGGCGCAGGCCTCCGAGCCGGCGCACCGGGCACGCCAGCGGCCCAGCGCCACGTCCACCACCACCCCGGCGACCAGCCCGGCCACCTCGCCGTCAGCCACCGGGGTCCTGTTCCGCGACGACTTCACGTCTTTCGACACGACGAACTGGAGCTGCGAGTACGACTGCCCGGTCATCGAGGGCGAGAAGGCGCGCTACCGGCTGAGGTCCGGCGTCGCCCCCGACAACTACGGCTCCTGGTCGAAGTCGCGCTACAAGGGGCAGCGCTTCACCGAGGGCACGTTCACGGTATCGTTCTCGCTGACCGAGCGCCCGAAGCAGAACGTCTGGTGGGGCGTCGCCCTCTGGGACCAGACCAGGGGCGAGGACCAGTTCAACGAGATCAACTTCGGCTACACCACGAACCAGAGCTACACGAACACCCAGCTGCTGTTCGAGAGCGCGAAGCGGGGCCAGGCCAGGTCGGTCAAGGTCGACACCGGGGTGGACCTCTACGACGGCCAGTACCACGAGGCCACCCTGCAGTACGACAGGTCCGCGGTGAAGTTCTTCCTCGACGGCACGCTGCTGTCGACGATCAGCGACCCGCAGTACATCCCGACCGACCCGATGGACCTCGTCCTCGGGCCGCGCCTGGTCACCGGCAGCCAGCCGCTGACGTCGGGCTTCACCCAGTCGATCGACCGGGTCGAGATCTCCCGGTAGCACCCGGGGGCTCCCGCCCCCGCGGGAGCCCCCGGCCGTCAGTGCAGTTCGAGCGTGCAGCACTTCACGCTGCCGCCGCTCTTGATCAGCTCGGACATGTCCAGGCCGATCGGGTTGAACCCGCGCGCCCGCAGCTGCTCCATCAGATTCGTGGCCCGGTGCGACACCACGACGTTCAGCCCGTCGGACATCACGTTCAGCCCGAACCCGCAGGCGTCTTCCTCGCTCGCCCGGATCGCGCCCGGGAAGAGCTGCTCGATGATGGTGACGCCCGCCGCCGTGAAAGCGCCCGGATAGTAGGCCACCGTGCTCTCGTCGAGCACCCCCAGGGCGGTGTCGAGGTGGTAGAAGCGCGGGTCGGTGAGCTCCAGCGGGATCACCGGCACCCCGAAGTACGCCCGCAGCTCGTCGTGCGCGGCCAGGGTGGTGCGAGAACCCACGGACGCCAGCAGGTACCGGCCGACGGTGAGCACGTCGCCCTCGCCCTCGTTGATCTCCCGCGCGATCGCGCTGCGCCCGTAGCCCGACCGCTCGAACCAGCGCAGGAACTCGGCACTCTCCGGCTGCCGCTCGCGGTACGCGAAATTCGCGACGAGCACGCGTCCTTCGCGCACCACGGCGGCATTGGCGGCGAACACCATGTCGGGCAGGCCGAGCGTTCCCGGCATGACCTCGACCTGATGCCCCAGCTCGCCGTAGACCTCGCGCAACCGTGACCATTGTTCGCGGGCCCGGTCGCGGTCGACGGGGTCGCTGGGGTCCATCCAGTGATTGATCGAGTAGGTCACGTCGTAGTGCTCGGGATCGCACATCAGCAGACGCCGGGTGGTCGCGTGCCGAACGACCTGCTCGGACGGGGAAAAGGTCGAGGTCATGGCAATCTCAGCCCTCCTTGGCGGGGTGGCCATCCGTGGCCGGTTGCCCGGAAACGCTAAGCACTGCCTGGTGAACCATCAATCCCCCGGCCAGCCCTGGTACTGCAGTCCGGGGTCAGCCCGCCATGAGCTCCAGGGTGTCGACGACCCGATGGCTGAAGCCCCACTCGTTGTCGTACCAGGCCACGACCTTGACGTGCTTCCCGTCCACGCGGGTCAGGGCGGCGTCGAAGACGGCGGACGCGGGTCGCCCGGTGATGTCGCTGCTCACCAGGGGCTCGTCGACGTACTCGAGAATGCCCCGCAGCTCACCGTCGGCGGCCTCACGGTAGGCGGCGAGCACCTCCTCACGCGAAACCTCCTTCTCGACCGTGGTGTTGAGCTCGACCAGCGAACCGACCGGCACCGGTACCCGGATCGAGTCACCCGAGAGCCTGCCGTCGAGCCGGGGCAGCACCTTGCCGATGGCCTTCGCCGCGCCCGTGGTGGTGGGCACGATGTTGACGCCCGCGGCGCGGGCGCGGCGAAGGTCCCGGTGCGGGCCGTCCTGCAGGTTCTGCTCCTGCGTGTAGGCGTGCACCGTGGTCATGAAGCCGTGCTCGACATGCGCCAGCTGGTCGAGCACGGCAGCCAGGGGAGCCAGCGCGTTCGTCGTGCACGAGGCACTGGAGACGATGACGTGCTGCTCGGGGTCGTACACCTCGGTGTTCACACCGTAGGCCAGGGTCACGTCGGCCCCCTCGGAAGGGGCGCTGACCAGTACCTTTCGCGCTCCGGCGGTGATGTGGGCGCGAGCCGCGCCGGCCGAGGTGAAGCGGCCGGTCGACTCCAGCACCAGGTCGACACCCAGCTCGGCCCAGGGCAGGGCCGCCGGGTCGCGCTCGGCCAGCACGCGGATGCGGCGCTCCCCCACCACCAGGTCGTCGCCGTCGAGGCTGACCGGCTGCGCCAGCCGCCCGAGGGCACTGTCGTACGTGAGGAGATGCGCCAGGGCCGACGGGGCGGACAGGTCGTTGACCGCCACGACCTCGAGCTTGCTGTCGCGTTCCAGTAGAGCGCGCAGGGTGTTTCGGCCGATGCGGCCGAATCCGTTCACGGCGATGCGGGTCATGTCCGCCCCTCCTTCTCGTTCGTGCCTCCCATCCTGCGGACCGGACGACGCCCTCGACAGTGGCGCGGTCGCCAGGGTGCGAAAGGATTTGGCCAGTAGTTTTGCCATTTACCGCGAGGATCTGGCCACACAGGCGACGTGACCAGGGCCGGAACGCCGCCGAGAGCAGGACCGGCGCCCCTGGCCCGCCCCCTAGAGTCCTCGACCATGAGCGACCTGAGGCAATACCTGCGCACCCTGAAGGTTTTCGAGGGTGATCTGCCCACCTTCGACCCGGCCACCGCCCCCGACCACCCGGAGGACCTCTTCGTCGAATGGCTGCACCTCGCGGTCTCCGGCGGCGTCCGGGAACCGCACGCCCTCACCCTGTCGACCACGGGCCTCGACGGTCTCCCCTCCGCCCGGGTGCTGATCCTGAAGAACCTCGACGAGCACGGCTGGCAGTTCGCGGTTCATGCCGCCAGCCCGAAAGGCCGTGAACTGCAGGCCACTGCGTCAGCGGCCCTGACCTTCCACTGGCGCGAGCAGGCCCGGCAGATCCGGGTCCGCGGGCCGGTCGTGGCGGCAGATCCCGGCGACAGCGCCGCCGACTTCCTCGCCCGGCCGGCGGGCTCCCGGGCCGAGGCCCTGATCGGACGGCAGAGCCAGGTGCTCGGCTCACCGGCCGAACTGGGGGCGGCGAGCGACCGGGCCCGCGAACGCCTCGCGGAGCGGCCCGATCTCGTGGAGCCGGCCTGGACCCTCTACTCGCTCCGGGCCCGCACGGTCGAGTTCTGGCAGGGGGATGCCGAGAGGCGCCACGTGCGGCTGCGTTTCACCGCTACCGGAACGGGCTGGGAGAAGGAACGTCTCTGGCCGTGAAGGTGTGCCGGTACTCGCTCGGCGACGTGCCCAGGATGCGCTGGAAGTGCAGCCGCAGATTGGCGCCGGTGCCCACGCCGACCCGCGCCGCGATCTCCTCCACGCCGAGGTCGGAACGTTCGAGGAGCTCGCGGGCGGCGTCGATGCGGGCCCGCAGCACCCACCGCATCGGCGCGTGCCCGGTGGTCTGGGCGAACCGCCGCGAGAACGTGCGCACCGACACGCCCGCGTGCCGGGCCAGGTCGTCGAGAGTGATGTGCTCGCCCAGCCTTTCGAGAGCCCACTGCCGGGTGTCGGCGAACAGCTCACCCACCGTCTCGGGCACCACGCGCGGCACGTACTGGGCCTGGCCACCGCTGCGGAACGGGGCCGCGACCACCCGCCGGGCCACCTCGTTGGACAGGGCCACGCCGTGGTCGGTGCGCACCAGGTGCAGGCACAGGTCGATACCCGACGCGGCACCCGCCGAGGTGAGCACCGGGCCCTCGTCGACGAAGAGCACGTTCTCGTCGACCCGGACCAGCGGGTGCCTCGCGGCCAGCGCCCGGGTGTAGTGCCAGTGGGTGGTGGCGCGCCGGCCGTCGAGCAGGCCGGTGGCAGCCAGGGCGAAGGCGCCGGTGGAGATCGCGGCCAGGCGGGTGCCGCGCTCACGGGCCTCGAGCAGGGCACCGACGACGGACGCGGGCGGCGCCGTGGTGGCCGGGTCGCGGTAGCCGGGGATGAAGACGGTGTCGGCCTGCTCCAGCGCCTCGAGCCCCTCGGCCACGTGGTACGAGAGCCCGTCGCCGCCGGTGACCAGCCCGGGCGCCGCCCCGCAGACCCGCACCTCGTAGGGCATGGTCGGGCGGTTCGCGAACACCTGGGCGGGAATGCCCACGTCGAGCGGTTTCGCGCCTTCGAGCACGAGGACGGCGATGCGGTGACGGCGGTCGCTCACACCTCACGATCTCACGACCCGTTCGGCGCACCCGCGTTGCCAACCTAATTCTTCCACTGTAAGAATCTCTCTGTCGGCAATGGCGCGTCCCTCTTTGGAGCCCCTCATGCATCACCTCGTCGCCCAGCTCACCCTCGAGGAGAAGGCCGCCTTGCTCTCGGGCGCCTCCGTCTGGAAGACCGCCGCGATCGAGCGCCTCGGCGTCGAGCCGGCCCTGCTCTCCGACGGCCCGCACGGCCTGCGGTTCCAGGAGGAGACCGGCGACCACCTGGGCCTCAACCACAGCGAACCCGCCACCGCGTTCCCCACCGCCGCGGCCACCGGCTCCACCTGGGACCCGGAGCTGCTGCACGAGATGGGCGAGGCACTGGGCCGCGAGTCACGGGCCTTCGGCGTCGACGTGCTGCTCGGGCCGGGCGTCAACATCAAGCGCTCGCCGCTGTGCGGCCGTAACTTCGAGTACTTCTCCGAGGACCCGGTGCTGGCGGGCGAGCTGGGCGCCGCCTGGGTGAACGGCGTGCAGTCGCAGGGAGTCGGGGCGTCGCTCAAGCACTTCGCCGCGAACAACCAGGAGACCGAGCGCATGCGGGTCAGCGCCGAGGTCGACGAGCGCACGCTGCGCGAGATCTACCTGCCCGCCTTCGAGCACACCGTGAAGACGGCGAACCCGGCCACGATCATGGCCTCGTACAACAAGATCAACGGCACCTACGTCACCGAGAACACCTGGCTGCTGGAAGACGTGCTGCGCGGCGAGTGGGGTTTCAAGGGTTACGTGGTGTCGGACTGGGGCGCGGTCGGCAACCCGGCGCGCGGCGTCGCGGGCGGCACCGACCTGACCATGCCGGCCGCCGGCGGTCACGCCGAGGAGGTGCTCGAGGCGGTCAAGGCCGGTGACCTCGACGAGGCCGTCCTCGACCGCGCCGTGTCGCGCCTGCTCACCGTGCACGACCGGCTGCGCGCGGCCCAGAAGCCCGGTGTCACCGTGGATCACGCCGCTCACCACGAGCTGGCGCGCCGGGTGGCGGCCGCCAGCTCGGTGCTGCTGGCCAACAACGGCGTGCTGCCGCTGAGCGCCACCGAGGGCGGCGCCATCGCCGTGATCGGCGAGTTCGCGCGCACCCCGCGGTTCCAGGGGGCGGGCAGCTCGCACATCATCCCGACGCAGCTCGAGCGCGCCCTCGACCGGATCCGGGCCGCGGCGCAGCGAGAGGTCACGTTCTCGGCGGGGTTCCGGCTCGACGGCACGGTGGACGAGGCCCTGATCGCCGAGGCGGTCGCGGCGGCGAAGGCCGCGGGCACCGTGGTGCTGTTCCTCGGCCTGTCCGACAAGGAGGAGTCCGAGGGCTTCGACCGCGAGCACCTCGACCTGCCGCCGAACCAGCTGGCGCTGCTCGAGGCGCTCGCCGAGGTTCGCGACGACGTCGTGGTGGTGCTCAGCAACGGCTCGGTCGTCGACCTCACGCCGGCGATCGGGCGCACCGGGGCGATTCTCGAGACCTGGCTCGGTGGGCAGGCTTCCGGTGCCGCGACGGCCGACGTGCTGTTCGGGACGGCCGAGCCGGGCGGCCGCCTGGCCGAGACCGTGCCGCTGCGCCTGGCCGACAACCCGTCGTACGTGAACTGGCCCGGCACCCCGCAGCAGGTGCACTACGGCGAGCGGATCTACGTGGGCTACCGCTGGTACGACCGCACCGACAAGGACGTGGCCTTCCCGTTCGGATTCGGCCTGTCGTACACCACGTTCGCGATCAGTGACGTGGCGGTGAGCGTGGCCGACCCCGCGCAGGCGAAGGCCGTGGTGACGGCGACCGTGACGAACACCGGCGAGCGGGCCGGCAGCGAGGTCGTCCAGGTCTACGTCGGTGACCCGAGCGCGTCCGCCGACCGACCCGTCCGTGAACTCAAGGCGTTCGCGAAGGTGACGCTGGAGCCCGGCGACCGCACCGTCCTCACTTTCGAGCTGTCGGAGAGGGATTTCGCGTTCTGGGCCGACGGCTGGACGGTCGAGCCGGGCGACTTCGTGATCGAGGTGGGCACCTCGTCGCGGGACATCGCGGCCACCGAGATCATCACGCTCGACGTGCCGGTCGCGACGGTCGTGCTCGACACCGACTCCACGGTCGGCGACTGGCTGAAGCACCCCCAGGGCGCTGCCCTGCTGCAGGAGCAGGTCTCGAAGCTGGGGGCCGGTTTCGCGTCGGCGCTGTTCGAGGACGAGGAGGCCCGGGTGATGATCGAGTCGATGCCGCTGCGCAGCCTGCTCGGCTTCGGCACCGGTGTGAACGGCAAGGCCGTGGTCGGCGAGCTCCTCACCCGCCTCTAGGCTGGAGAGATGCCGGAAGGGAGCGGGCGGTCGTACCGCCGGGCCAGCGAGCGGCGGGCCGAGGTCATCGAGGCGGCGATCGAGCTGTTCGCCGCGCGTGGTGTGAGCACCTCACTGCGCAACATCGGTGACGCGATCGGGGTCTCGCACGCGGCACTGCGCTACCACTTCCCCTCCCGCGACGAGTTGCTCGTGGACGTGTACCGCGCGCACGAGCACTCGTTCGCCGACCCGCTGGAGGCGAACTCGGCGGTGGCCGGGATGCGGGCCAGTGCCGAGCGCAACCGCGGCATCCCGGGTCTGGTCGAGCTGTACGCGACCCTGACGACGGACGCGTTGCAGGGCGAGGAGCACCCGGTCACCCGGGAGTTCATCACCGAACGCTTCCGTGACCTGCGCGCCCGGCTGAGGGAGGCGGTCGTCGCCCAGCAGGAGGCCGGTTCGGTGCCGGCCGACCTCGATCCGGGTGACGTGGCCGCACTGATCATCGCGGCCTCCGACGGGCTCCAGCTGCAGTGGCTGCTGGAGCCCGGGGCGGTCGACGTGGAGCGTTCGCTGGCGGTGCTCGAGCGACTGCTGCCGGGCATTCGGGAGTGATCCGGGCGCGGGCGCTCGGCTGCCTCCTGGTTGCTCTCAGCCTGTTATCGCTCCTGCCTCCGGACCGAGTGAACTCCACGAGCCCAGCACGCCCGGTGTTCACCCGGTAGCCCCTGTCCCGGCGTCCATTAGCCTGGCCTTCCACTCACCGCCGCAGGAGGCAAGCACCGTGGCTTCACGCCGTCGTCCCACGGTTCACGACGTGGCGAAACTGGCCGGGGTCTCGATCGCCACCGTGTCGTTCGCGTTCCGGCGGCCCGAGCAGGTGCGCCCCGAGACCCGGGAGTCGGTGCTGCGGGCGGCCCGGGAGATCGGGTACATCCCCAGCGCCTCGGCCCGTGGGCTGGTGCGCGGCAAGACCGGCGCCCTGGGGCTTCACTCGTACGAGTTCCTGCTGGAGCGGCCCCTGCACGAGGAGGCGGTCACCGCCGTCTCGCCGGCCCCGTTCGACCTCGCCCAGGACGTCATCCCCTGGGACGGCATGCCCGACGCGCGGCGGGCCGACATCCGGGCCTTCCCGCTGTACGTCGACGAGGTGCAGCGCGGTTTCGAGCTGGAGGCCCGCCGGCACGGGCGCCCGGTACTGGTCGGGCGCGGCGACCCGTCGCAGGGCGCGATCACCGAGACCGCCGGGCGGGTGGACGGTCTGGCGATCTTTCCCGGTCGCTCGGCCCGCGCCTCGCTGCAGGAGGTCACGCTGAACATGCCGGTGGTGCTGTTCAGCCTGCCCCCGGAGAACGACGGCTACCACCACGTGCTCGCCGACAACCGCGGCGGCATGCGGGATCTCGTGACCCACCTGGTGACGGCCCACGGCGTGCGCGACCCGCAGTTCGTCGGCGGCACGATCGCCTACGACTACCTCGAGCGGTTCACCGGGTTCCAGGAAGGGCTGCGCGAGCTGGGCCTGCCGGTGCCGGACGACGTGTGCGACGACGCCGACCTCGGCCGCGGCCCGACCTTCACCGGGGTGCTGCGGCTGGTGCGCGAGAACCGATTGCCCCCGGCCCTGGTCTGCGCGAGCGACCAGCTGGCGGTGGAGCTGCTCGACCTGCTGCGGCGCGAGGGGGTGTCGGTGCCGGGCGACGTGATCGTCACCGGGTTCGACGGGATCCTGGCCGGGCTGCTGTCGCAGCCGGCGCTGACCACGGTGCGGCAGCCGATGCAGGCGATGGGACGCGTGGCGGCACAGCTGCTCATGCTGGACCCGGACGACGCCCCGGAGCGGGGACGCACGGTGACCCTGGCGACGCGGGTGGAACCCCGGGCCAGCTGCGGCTGCTGAACGCCCGGGCGCACCGGTGGGCCGGAACCGGCACCGCTGTCCGTTATCACCACAAAATCCGGCCCCCGGCTGACGTTCTCGCGACACCCGGCCCTGCGCCCCTTTGCGTGACAGCCTCCCCCGTGCCAGCATGGCCCCGTCAATCTAAACGTATAGATTGACGACTGCGTGTTCGAGGAGGAACAACGTGAAGAGGACGACCACGCTCGGCGCCCTGGCCATCGTGCTCACGGCGAGCATGACCCTGGCCGGCTGTGGACGCTCCGAGGAGGCCGGCAGCGACAGCCCGGCCGCCGCGTCCACCATCGGCACCGACCCCGCCACCGGTGACATCACCATCTGGGCGATGGGCACCGAGGGTGAACTGCTGCCGGAGTTCGTGAAGGAGTTCCAGAAGGCCAATCCCGACGTGAACGTCGAGTTCACGGCGATTCCCTGGGACGCCGCGCACAACAAGATCCAGACCGCGATCGCCGGCGGCAACACGCCCGACCTGGCCATGATGGGCACGACCTGGATGGCCGACTTCGCCGACGCGTTCGCCACCGTGCCGACCGACCTGGACACGACCGACTACTTCCCGGGCGCCCTCAGCACCACCGAGAGCGGCGACCGCGCGGTGGGCCTGCCCTGGTACGTCGACACCCGCGTGCTCTACTACCGCACCGACCTGGCCGAGAAGGCGGGCTGGACCAAGGCTCCCACCACCTGGGACGAGCTGAAGCAGATGGCCACCGACATGCAGGCGAAGGCCGGCGCCACATTCGGCATCCGCCTGCCCGCCGGCAACGACGCGTTCCAGGGCACGTTGTGGATGCCCTGGTCGAACGGTGCCGAGATCACCAGCGGCGACAAGTGGACGCTCGACAGCCCCGAGATGGTCGAGGCCTACGAGTACTACCAGAGCTTCTTCACCGACAAGATCGCCGACCCGAACGCCGACGTCTCCTCCGGCGCGCAGGAGGCCTCGTTCGTCGACGACAGCACCCCGATGCTCATCGACGGGCCGTTCATGCGCAGCTCGCTGGCCTCGGTCGGCGGCGACGACTTCGACGAGAAGTACTCGGTGGCGACGCTTCCCGCGCGGAAGAGCTCGGTCTCGTTCAGCGGCGGCGCCAACCTCGTGGTGTTCAACGACAGCGACAACGCCTCCTCCGCCTGGAAGCTCGCGAAGTGGCTCGGCGAGGCCGGCACCCAGGCGTCGTGGTTCAAGACCTCCGGTGACCTCCCCGCCGCCCAGGCCGCCTGGGACGAGAAGGAACTCGCCGACGACGAGGACCTGCAGGTCTTCGGCACGCAGCTCGAGACCGCGAAGTCGCAGCCGATCAGCACCTCCTGGGTGAAGGTCGCCGCCGCCGCCGACCAGGCCCTCGAGCAGATGCGCCGGGGCAGCACCTCGGCCGCCGACGCCCTGAAGGACCTGCAGTCCAAGGCTGACTCCATCGGACTGGACTGACCGTGGGTGCCCGGCTCCGCCGGAAGCAGGCCCTGATCGCGTGGGGCTTCTGCCTCCCGTTCGTGCTGGTGTTCGGCGTGTTCATGCTCGTGCCGCTGCTCGGGTCGTTCGGCATGTCGTTCACCGACTTCACGGCGCGCGACATCCGGTCGCCGTTCTCGGTGAACTTCATCGGCCTGCAGCAGTACACCGACCTGTTCGCCGACGCCCGGTTCCGTCAGTCGCTGCTCGTCACCGGGCTGTTCGTGGTCATCGGCATCCCGCTGACCATGGTGGTGGCGCTCGCCCTGGCCCTGGCCCTGAACTCCGGCTCGGGTCGCATCGTCTCGCTGTTCCGGGTCGGGTTCTACGCCCCGGTGGTCACCAGCATCGTCGCGGTGTCGGTGGTCTGGCGGTACATCCTGCAGCCGGAAGGCCTGGCCAACCAGGCACTCTCGCTGATCGGGATCCAGGGACCGGACTGGCTGAACGACTCCACCTGGGCCCTGCCGTCGCTCATCCTGATGGCCGTCTGGCGCAACGTCGGCACGCTGATGATCATCTTCCTGGCCGGGTTGCAGGCGGTTCCGACCGACGTGCACGAGGCGGCGATGATGGACGGGGCGGGCGGCTTCCGGCGGCTGATCTCGGTCACGCTGCCGCTGCTGCGCCCGACCCTGCTGCTGGGTGCCGTGCTGATCTCCGTGGGCTACCTGCAGTTCTTCGAAGAGGCGTTCGTGATGACCAAGGGCGGGCCGCTCGACGCCACCCTGTCGGTGGCCTACTACACCTACCAGCAGTTCGGTTTCGGTGAGTACGGCATGGCCTCGGCCGCCAGCTACGTGCTGTTCCTGGTGATCGCACTGGTCAGTCTCGTGCAGTTCCGCGTGCTGCGGTCGCAGGACTGAGGGGATCTTTCATGCCTAAGAAGCTCACCTACACCGTTCTGAGCCTGGGCCTCGCCGCCTGGCTCCTGCCCTTTCTCTGGATGGCCCTGGGCTCGTTCAAGAACCAGGGCGAGATCCTGCGCCGGCCGCCGACCTGGTGGCCCGAGCAGCCCACCGGCGAGAACTACGGCCAGTGGTTCGGCCCGCTGCACTTCAGCACGTTCTTCACCAACAGCCTGATCGTGGCCGTGCTCACCGTGCTCGGCAACCTGGTGTTCTGCTCGATGGTCGGCTACGCGCTGGCCAAGATGGAGTTCCCCGGCAAGAAGCTGCTGTTCGGCCTGGTCATGGTCACCCTGATGGTGCCCGGCGTGGTCACGTTCGTGCCGCTGTTCGTGATGGTCTCCAAGCTGGGGCTGCTCAACAGCTACGCTGCGCTGATCCTGCCGTTCATCACCGCGCCGCTCGGGGTGTTCCTCATGCGGCAGTTCATCCTGGGCATCCCCGACGCGCTGCTCGAGGCCGCGCGCATCGACGGCGCCGGCGAGCTGCGGATCTTCGCCCGGATCGTGATGCCGCTGTGCGGGCCACCTCTGGCCACGCTCGGCATCCTCACGTTCCTCACGTCCTGGAACAACTTCCTCTGGCCGCTGGTGGCCGCGCAGAGCGAGGACCGGTACACGCTGCCGGTCGCGCTCTCGCTGTACTCCACCGGCCAGAACGCCACCAACTACGGCCTGCTGCTGGCCGGATCGGTGCTCGTGATCGTGCCGATCCTGCTGCTGTTCGTCGCCCTGCAGCGCTACTTCATCCAGGGCGTCGCGACCACCGGCCTGAAATAACCGAGGTAACCACCGATGCGCATCCCCCTGTCCGACGACAACGGCCACCAGTACCGCGATCTCAACGGCAACGGCGTGCTCGACCCCTACGAGGACACCCGCCTGTCCCCCGAGGAACGCACCGAGGACCTGCTCGGCCGGCTCAGCCTGGCCGAGAAGGCCGGGCTGATGTTCCAGACCGTGATCGAGGTCGGCCCCGACGGCGACCTGGTCGAGACGGCCGGGCGCATCAGCAAGTCCCCCACCTCCGAGGTGGTCACGGGCAAGCACCTGAACCACTTCAACGTGCACCAGATCGCCACCGCCCGGCAGGCCGCCACCTGGAACAACAACCTCCAGGAACTGGCCGAGACCACGCCGCACGGTATTCCGGTCACGATCTCGACCGACCCGCGGCACGCGTTCGTCGACAACGCCGGGGTCGCGTTCTCGGCCGGGCCGTTCAGCCAGTGGCCCGAGGGCCTGGGCCTGGCCGCCCTCGACGACCTCGACGCGGTGCGGCGTTTCGCGGACGTGGCCCGGCAGGAGTACGTGGCCGTGGGCATCCGGGCCGCCCTGCACCCGCAGATCGACCTGGCCACCGAGCCGCGCTGGGGACGTCAGGCGCAGACGATGGGGCACGACGCGGACCGGGTCTCCGAGTTCACGGCGGCGTACCTGGAGGGATTCCAGGGGGCTTCGCTGTCGAGCACCAGCGTTGCCTGCACCACCAAGCACTTTCCCGGGGGCGGACCCCAGAAGGACGGGGAGGACGCGCATTTCCCGTACGGACGCGAGCAGGTCTACCCGGGTGGGATGTTCGACTACCACCTGAAGCCGTTCCGGGAGGCCATCGCCCGGGGCACGGCCGCGATGATGCCGTACTACGGGATGCCGATCGACCTGACCGTGGGCGGCGAGAAGATCGAGGAGGTCGGGTTCGGCTTCAGCCGCCAGATCGTGACCGGTCTGCTGCGTGAGGAGCTGGGCTACGACGGGGTCGTGGTCACCGACTGGGAGCTCGTCAACGACAACCACGTGGGCGAGCAGGTGCTGCCGGCACGGGCCTGGGGCGTGGAGTCGCTCACCCCGTCGCAGCGTCTGGCGAAGATCATCGACGCCGGGTGCGACCAGTTCGGTGGTGAGGAATGCACCGATCTGCTGGTCGATCTCGTGGAGAACGGGGAGGTCTCCGAGGCCCGGCTCGACGAGTCGGTGCGCCGGCTGCTGCTGGTGAAGTTCCGGCTCGGGCTGTTCGACGACCCGTTCGTGGACGTGGACGCGGCGGAGCGGATCGTGGGGCGGGCGGACTTCCGGCGCCAGGGGTTCGAGGCCCAGGCCGAGTCCACCACCGTCCTGGTGAACCGGGAGGCGACCCTGCCCCTCGCGTCCAGCATTCGCGTCTACAGCGAGAACGTGCGCCCGGAGCAGGTTTCCGAGTGGGCGCAACCGGTCGCCACGCCGGAGCAGGCGGACGTGGCCGTGGTGCGGCTCCTGGCCCCGTTCGAGCCGCGCGACGACCTGTTCCTGGAGGCCTGGTTCCACCAGGGCTCGCTCGACTTCCCGCCCGGGCTGGTGCACCGGCTGTCGCGGATCGCGGAGCACTGCCCGCTCGTCGTGGTCGTGACCCTCGACCGGCCGGCGATTCTCACGCCGCTGGTGCCCTTCGTGTCGGCCCTCGTCGCCGACTACGGCAGTTCGGACGCGGCGGTGCTGGCGGCCCTGCGGGGCAGGATCGCACCGCGAGGGCGGCTGCCGATCGAGATCCCGCGGTCGATGGACGCGGTGCGCGCCTCGCGGGCCGATGTTCCCGGTGACACCGAGAACCCGCTTTTCCCGGTGCACTTCGGCCTGACGATCTAGGGGATTCCCGTGCTGCAGCTCGACGACCACTGGGTCTGGGACTTCTGGCTCGCCCGTGACATCTCCCCCGGCATCTCCCGGGGCGGGTCGGAACACCACCTGTTCTACCTGTACGCCCCGAAGTCGCTGGGCTCCGAGCACCGGCGGCACCGCAACGCCCGGATCGGGCACGCGACGTCGCCCGACCTGGTGAACTGGACCGTGCTGCCCGAGGCCCTGGGGCCCCGGGGCGCGGGGTATTTCGACGAGACGGCCACCTGGACGGGCTGTGTCGTGCGGTCGGGCGACGAGTGGGTGATGTTCTACACCGGCTCGCGGTTCCTGCACGCCGAGCCCGAGCACGCGAACATCGAGACGATCGGACGCGCGGTCTCGGCCGACCTGAACACCTGGGTTCCCGATCGGGAACCGGTGCTGGTGGCCGACTCCCGCTGGTACGAGACGCTCGGCGACTCGTCGTGGCCGGAGGAGGCGTGGCGGGATCCGTGGGTGTACCCGGTCGAGGACGGCTGGGAGATGCTGATCACGGCCCGGGCGCGACCCGGGGCCGGTTTCGGGGACTCCGAGGCCGGGGTGATCGGGCGGGCCTTCTCGGCGGACCTGGTCGCCTGGGAGGCACGGCCACCCTTGAGCGCTCCGGGCGCGGGGTTCGTGCACCTCGAAGTCCCGCAGCTGGTCACGGTTCTCGGGCGGGAGTTCCTGATCTTCTCCTGCCCGGCGTCCGGGCTGTCGGGTGCCCGGCTCGGTTCACCCGGGGGGATCTGGTCGGTTCCGGTGCGGGGTGGCGTCCTGGAGCCGGAGGACGCGTCGCTGCTCCTGGAGGAGCACTGGTACAGCGGGCGGGTGGTCGAGCACGAGGGTTCGGCGAAGCTGCTGGCGTTCGCGAACACCGCTGCGGACGGGACGTTTCCCGGGGTGATCGGGGATCCGTTCGATCTGGGGATCGGGGTGGACGGCCGGTTGCGCGTGATGGTGTGACGACGAGCCGGGGCCCGGCGCCCGTTGCGGCCACCGGGCCCTGGTTCTTCGTGTGGGGCCAGGACCTAGGCGCGCTGCAGGGCGGGCGACGCCAGGTCGACGACGTCGGGCCACTTCTTCAGCGATTCGCCGTCGGCACGGTCGAGATCGTAGGTGATCCAGGTGGTGTCGTGCTCGCGGCCCTGGGCCTCGATCGTGACGCCGACCCGGCCGTAGGCGCCGAGCACCTCGGCCACGACGGCCTGGAGGGTCTTGCGCGGGAGGGTCCAGACGCGAGCCTCCTCGTCCCAGCGGGGGGTGCTGCCGGTGGCGGCCAGGCGGTCGCGCAGGTCGGCGCGGAACGGGGCCCGCACCACCAGGCGACCGGACAGCGGGGCGGTGATGCGAGGCCGGGCGTGGGCCGGGGACGGGCGGTGGTTCAGGAGTGCGGTCTGCATGATGTCTTCGCTTTCGGTTCGCGGGGCCGGGATCTTGAAGAAATCCAGAGCCTCAGCAACACCGATTGGTCAGAGCCCGGCCGTTGTCCACGTAACGGCGGTGGGTGAGCACCAGCTGCGGCGACGGCATGACTCGACGATAGGCACGACGGGCGGCTTAGTCAACCGATCCGGTCAAGAATGCGTTCCGGCTCGGGCGCCCGCGGGATCCAGGGGAAGCGCGCGAAGACCGGCATCATCGGGTGCATCAGCGGGCCGATGGCGAAAGTGGCCACCAGGGTGCCGATTCCCAGGTCGCCGCCGAGCACGGCACCGACGGCCACGACCGAGACCTCGACCACGGTGCGGGCCTTCCAGACCGGCCAGCCGAACCGCTCGACCAGGCCGACCATGAGCCCGTCGCGGGGGCCGGTGCCGTAGCCGGCGCCGATGTAGCAGGCGGTCGCGACGGCGAGGAGCACCAGGCTGACGGCGAAGAGCAGCACCTTGGCCGCGAGCGCGTCCGGCTCGGGCACCAGGGCGAGCACCAGGTCGGAGGCGGGGCCGATGACGAGGACGTTGAGCAGGGTGCCGAGGCCGGGCCTCTGGCGCAGCGGGAACCACAGCAGCAGCACGACGAAGCTGGTCAGGACGGTCAGGGCGCCGAACGACAGGGGCAGCACGTTCTCCAGGCCCTGGGTGAGCACGGACCATGACGACACCCCGACCGCGGCGCGGACCATCAGGGCGATGGCGGCGCCGTAGAGGAACAGGCCGATGCCGAGCTGGGTCAGGCGGAGTGCGTGGGCGCGCGTCGTGGACACTCGTCCCATCCTGAGCGCCACTGGCCTGCCCGGCGATAGCCAATTCGCGGGCACTGGCTACGGGCGGTCATGGCGACCACCCACCCACTCACCGGGCGGGGTCAGGTGACCGGAGCGTCCGCCATCGGCCGGCGGAACCGGAGCGTGAGCGTGGGCGCGCCGATCGAGTGCCGCGGGCCTGCCGGGGACCACCGCGGGCGCCGCCGGTTCGATGGAACGGGGGGGAAGGACACACGTTGTCAGGAAGGATCATCGTGCACACCCTCAAGCGAATCGTCGTTCTCGCCACCGCGATGAGTCTGGTGGGCCTGGGCTCGGTCGGAGCCGTCAGCGCCTCCGCGGCGCCTGCGCCCACGGCCGTGACGGGTGCCTCATCGAGCCTCTCACCGGCGCTCGGTGCTGCGCAGGTGGTGGGGACGTCGAAGGTGGCGAAGGCGGCGAGGATCAAGAAGACGAAGATCGTCGCGCTATCGCCGTTCCGGCCCTCGGGGTATCTGAAGAAGGCCTGGAGCAGTGACGTCCGGCCCGGCACCGCGCCGACCGGCGACGGTGGCAGCGACTGCAGCTGGAGTTCGGTGTCGGCGCTGAACGACGGTACCTACGAGTGCGTGCCGACCGTGCTCGGGGCGGCGTTCTGCTGGGCCTCGCCGAAGTACCCGGGACGGGTGCTGTGCCTGGAGTCGGCCTGGTCGCGTCATCTGCGGGACTACCAGGCGTCGAACCTGCCCCGGACGCACGCGCCCAGGCGCGCACAGCCGCTGGCGATGGAGCTGTCGGACGGCAGCCGCTACGAGCTGAAGACCGGCGGCACCTACCCGGCGCGGCAGGACGGGCTGTTCGGGATGTACCTGTGCGCGAACAAGGTCTGCGCCTCGAAGGACAAGGACCTCGCGATCCTGTCGGCCGGTGGGCACGGTGTGAACCGGTCGAGGGCGGTGTGGACCGTGCGGGTCGGCGAGGTCGGTGGCGGGGACGAGACCTTCCCGGCGCCGAAGCGCTACCAGGTCCGGAAGGCCTGGTTCATCCGCAACGACATCCGCTGAACGAGTCGAGCGAGCTGCCCTTGGTCGGCCGGGTCGGCCGGGTCGGCCTGGTCGGCCGGGTCGGCCGGGTCGGCCTGGTCGGCCTGGTCGGCCGGGTCACCGGGTCGCCTGCCCGCGGTCGAATCGGGTGCGGGATCATGGACTCTCGTCCCTGAGCACCGAGAGGTCCCGCATGACGCCGCGTGCACTGCCGCCGAACGCCCCGCAGCCCGGCTCCCGGTTGCTCGACTCGGTCCTCCCGATCGCCGGTGCCCCGATGGCCGGGGGCCCGACCACCGTGGCGCTGGCGCGGGCGGTCGCGGGGGCGGGCGGGTTCCCGTTCCTGGCCGGCGGGTACCGGACGCCGCAGGCGCTGGCGGCCGAGATCGACGAGATGCGTTCGTCCGGTGCCCGGTTCGGGGTGAACCTGTTCGTGCCCGCCCGGGACCGCCCCGACCCGAGCGCGTTCGCCGCCTACGCGGCCGAGCTGGCGCCCGAGGCCGCGCGGTACGGCCTCGAGCTGAACCCGGTCCCGGTCGAGGACGACGACCACTGGCCCGCCAAGATCGCCCTGCTGGTGCAGCGGCCCGTTCCGGTGGTGTCCCTGACGTTCGGCCTGCCCGACGTCTCCGACATCGCAGCGCTGACGGACGTGGGGACGCGTGTTCTCGCGTCCGTCACCTCCGTCGGCGAGGCGCGGGCGGCCCGGGACGTGGGGGTGGACGGCCTGGTCGTGCAGGGCACCGGGGCCGGTGGTCACAGCGCCACCCACGACCCGGCTCGTCGGCCGGCCCCGATCCCCCTCGACGACCTGGTGCGTCAGGTGATCGCCGAGGTCGGTCTGCCGGTGGTCGCGACCGGAGGGGTGGACGGCCCGGACGCCGTCCGCCGCCTCCTCGCCGCCGGCGCCGAGAGCGTCGCCGTCGGCACCCTGCTGATGCTCACCGACGAGGCCGGAACGACCCCGGTCCACCGCGCCGCCCTGGCCGACGTCTCCGACCAGGTCGGCGTTTTCCCCGAGACCGTCGTGACCCGGGCGTTCACGGGGAGGCCCGCCCGGGCCCTCCGCACGTCCTTCGTCGACCGTCACGGTGAGAAAGCGCCGGTGGCCTACCCCGGCGTCCACCATCTGACCCGGGCTCTGCGCCAGGCCGCCGCACGAGCCGGTGAGGCCCGGAATGTGCATCTGTGGGCCGGAACCGGCTACCGCAACGCTCTCACCGGCCCCGCTGCCGACGTGGTGCGCCGGCTCAGCACCTGAGCGGAGGCTGTGCGCCCGGCGCCGAATCCGACCTCCGCTCACGCGCCACGCCCCCAGAGGCCCGGCTCCCCGGTCGTCGGCCCCGCGTCGGTTCCGCCTCAGCCCTCCGGCACGCCTGGTCCGTCCCCGCTCCGCGGCACCCCTGATCCGTCCCGGCCCCGAGGGCACCCCTGGGTTGCCCTGGCCCCGAGGGCACCCCTGGATCGCCCTGGCCCCGAGGGCACCCCTGGTTCGCCGGCGCTGGCGCCGGCGACGTCAGCTCAGCGGGTGGCCTCGCCGGTGGTCCCCCGCACGATGAGGCGGGGCTGGGTGACGATCTCGCGCCGGCTCACCGGACGGTCCTCGATGCGGTCGATGGCCCGGCGCACGGCCGACGCGGTCATCGAGACGGCGTCCTGCCCGACCGTGGTGAGGTTGATGTAGCCGAGGCGGGCCAGCCGGTCGTCGTCGAAGCCGACGACGCTGAGCTCCCCGGGCACGTCGACGCCCCGGCTCGCGGCGACCTCGAGAAGGCCGGTGGCGCTGCGGTCGTTGAACATGGTGACGGCGGTGGGCGGGTCGTCGAGGAGGACGCGGGCCGCCGCGGCCCCGTCGACCTCGGACGCTCCCCCGGTCACCACGCGGATCTCGGACTCCAGGCCGTTGCGGATCATGGCGTCGCGGTAGCCGCGGCGGCGTTCGGCGGCGGCGGGGTTGCGGCCACCGTCGATGTGGGCGATCCGGCGGTGGCCGAGCCCGACCAGATGATCGACGGCCAGGTGCAGGCCGAGACGGTCGTCGTTGCGCACCACGTCGACCGCCTTGTGACGCACGTTGCGGCTCAGCACCACCACCGGCAACGGACCCGCCAGCGCCGCGATCTCGGCCGCCGGCGCCTGCAGACTCAGCAGCACCAGAGCCTCGCAGCGGTCGGAGAGCACCCCGGTGACGGCCCGGCGCTCGTCGCGCTGCGGGGTGATGGCACTGAGGGTCAACTCGTAGCCGGCCTCCTCGGCGGCCGTGTACAGACCCGTGACCAGATCACCGTGAAAGGCGTGCTGCACGCTGAACACCACGCCGAGCAGACGCGTGCGCCCGCTGCGCAGGAGCCGGGCCCCGCGATCGGGCCGGTAGTTCAGCTCGGCCGCCGCCTCCTTGACGCGTTCGCGAGTGGCGGCACTGGCTCCCGGCGCGTCTCTCATGACGATCGACACCAGCGCCGTGGACACCCCCGCGTGCGCGGCGACGTCGGCCAGAGTGACCCGGAGGGCTTCGTCGCGCATCCCGCGAATCTACTTCACCCCGTAGCTGCCGCGATCATGCCGAACCTCCCCGCCACGCCCGCCCCGCACCGTCCCGTCCCAGCCCACCGCCTCGGTACGCCGGACAACCCCCCACGCCACACCACCCTGCACTCACCGCCCGCCACCCTCAGCGCCTCCGACGCCCGGCACCGACACCCCCGACACCCCCGACACCCCCATCTGTTCCCGGCACCCCCAATGCCCCTGGTGCCTCCAGCAGCCCAGGCACCAGGCACCCGAGATCGTGCTGCTTTCGATTATCGATAATCGAAAACACCGGAATCTCGCGGCCGGCCCATACCGGGCCTCGCACCACCCGGACACGACAGCCCCGATCGAAACCCGCGCCACCCGCGCCACACGGACCAGGTGAGGGACGGGACCGACGGGCACCCACGCGTCCTCAAGCACGAACTCAGGCGGCCGGGACCATCGCGGCAGCCACCGCCGCGGAACGGCGCTCACGGAAGCTGACCACCGTCAGCACCAGCCCAACCGCTGCCAGCCCGACACCGACCACGGCCGGGGACAGGTAGCCGAGGCCCTGCGCGATCACGACGCCACCGATCCAGGCTCCGAGGCTGTTGGCGATGTTCATCGACGACTGGCTGACCGCGGCGCCCATCAGCTGGGCCCCGGGTGCGACCTGGATCAACCGGGCCTGCAGGGCGGGACTCAGGAACATGCTGGTGGCACCGATCACGAAGATGCTCACGAACAGCCCGGACGGGGTACGGGCGATCAGCCAGAACAGGGCGCTCGCGGCCAGCACAGCCGCGAAACCGCTGATCAGCGAGGCCTTCAGGTGCCGGTCCGCGGCGAATCCGCCGAGGGCGTTGCCCACCGTCATGCCGATGCCGGCCGTGGCGAGAACCCAGGGCACGACGGACGCGTCGAGGCCGGCGACCACGGTCGTCACCGGGGAGGCGTAGGTGTAGATCGCGAGAAAACCGGCGAACCCGACCGAGGCCACGAACGCCACCAGCCAGACCTGACCGGACCGGAGGGCACGGAGTTCGGCCGCGGGAGAGGCCTTCTCGTCGCGGCCGACCTCGGGGACCAGGGCCAGCACGGCGATCAGGGTGAGGGCGAATGCGGCGGAGACCACGAGGTTGGCGATGCGCCAGGTACTGACCTGGCCGAGATAGGTGACCGCCGGGACGCCCACCACGTTGGCCACCGTCAGCCCGGCGATGACCAGCGAGAATCCCTTGGCGTGACTGTTCGGGCCGATCAGCCGGGAGGCCACCAGCCCGGCGGCACCGAAGTAGGCCCCGTGCGGCAGGCCGGCGAGAAACCTTCCGACCAGGGCCAGTTCGAAGGTCGGCGCCAGGGCCGAGGCGGCCGTCCCGAGCACGAACCAGCCCAGCAGCACCAGGACCAGGCGCTTGCGCGGCATCCGCGCCGACAGCGCCGCGACGGCGGGCGCCCCCACCACCACGCCGAGCGCATAGGCGCTGATCAGCCAGCCGGCGTGCCCGATGGCCCTCTCGGCGGACTGCGCGTACTCGGGGGCGAGCAGGTCACGCGCGACCTCGGGCAGCAGGCCCATGGCGGCGAACTCGGTCAGGCCGATGGCGAAGCCACCCAGGGCCAGGGCGAGCAGGGCAGCATTGCGGCGAAGCGGACTCACGGGATCCTCCGGACGAGGGCTGACGGGGCCGCAACACCTTTCGGCACCGCCAGAACTATAACGTTCTAGAGGGCTCTGCGCCTAGAACGTTATAGCTGACGGAGCGCTATACCTCAGCGCGCCACCCAGGACATCAGCCGCCCGCGCGACCAGACGCGTCCCACCGCCTCGGTGCCGACCGTCGCGTGCCCGAACACGCCCAGCCCGATGATGCTGTGGCCCGACGCCGGCCGGTCGCCGAACGTCGCGATTCCCGGTGCCACGCCGACCCCCTCGACCGACGCCCAGCCGATCGGGCGGTGCGTCGCGGCCGCGTCCAGGCAGTTCAGGAACCGCAGCCTCCGCTCGAGCGTGAACCGGTTGAGGGCCCAGGCATTGAGGACGACCGGCACGGCGTCCGTGGGCACCGCGCGGAACGCCCCGGGCAGGTTCTCGAGCGGGTCACCGCCGATGATCACCCGGTTCTGACCGGCGGCGAGCGCGGTTTCGGGCAGGAGCGACGGGTCGGGCCGGTCCGGCGGCCGGCACGCCCGCAGCCAGCGGGCGTCGTCCGGGTCACCGAGGTCGAGCGGGGCCTCGTCCAGTCCGATGCGGGCGACGACCTCGGGCAGCGGTGTCGTCGGGATCGTCCCCGGGCCGACCACGGCGCACTGCGTCCGCACCGCCGACGACGCGTCCCCCAGCGTCTGCCCGTTGCCGTAGGTGATCCCGGCCCGGTCGACGCCGAGGTTCAGCCCGGCCGAGCACCCGACCTCGACCAGCCCGATCCTGCGCGCCCCGGCCCGGCGCGCCACCTCGGCGATCGCCGGGTACAGGACGGCGTGGTGCCCGGTCTCGTCCGGCTTCAGCGTGCGGCGTCCGACGATCTCCACGACGGCCGCGGTCTGCTGCAGCAGGGTGCCGATCGCGGCGCCGGCGGCGGCTTCGGGGTCCTGCGTGACGTAGGCGGCGGCCAGCTCGGGGGCGTGGCCGGCCAGGGCCCGGTCGTGCAGCGCGGCCAGGACCAGCGAGAGGTTGCGCCGCCGGGGCGGTGCGGAGTCGATGGCGCGGAGCGCTTCGGGCGAGGCGTTGAACGCGTCCGCGAGGTGCCGGTAGAGCGGGGAGTCCTGGTGGGCCGGGGCGAGGCGCAGCGAGCGGCCCACGGCCCCCGGCGTCAGCTGCTCGGCCATCACGGCGAGCATAGCGAGCAAGACGGCTCTCGCCGGTGAAAGACCGTCGAAAACCTGGTCCGTCGACGTGCCCGTCCTCCGGCGCTGAAGTCCGGCTCGTCCCCTGCCGATGGTCGAATCGCCATGCGTATCTGATCGGGGGACAGATTCATGGGCGTCAGCCCTGTCACGGACCGCCATGCCCGCAGCCAGTTCTCGCAGCGCGACACCGTCAAGGACCTCTCCGGCTTCGACGAGGTGCTGCGGTCCGTCGCCACGCAGGCACCCGGCGGCGACCCGTTCGCCCCGCGAGCCCTGACCGGCGCCGAGGGCGATCCGCTCGTCGGGCATCTCACGCCGTCCGACCGGGCCGCATTCGCGTCGCTCCACGGCGTCACGATCGATCCGGGCGGCGACGTCCTGGTGCCGATCGACATGGACATCGACACCGTGCACGCCGTGCTGGCGGCGGCCGGGCAGCTGGCCTCGGACCGGGCCCACGGCCGGGTCACCGACGCCACGCCGACCCTCGACCACATCACCGCGATGGTGCGGCACTTCCGCGAGATGATCGCCCAGGAACGGCCCCTGTTCGGCGAGAACGCCTGACGCGGTTCAGACCGGCACCTGGAACGTGCGCCGGTAGCTCGTCGGCGTCACCCCCAGCGCGGCCTGCAGGTGCTTGCGCAGCAGGGTGCCGCTGCCGAACCCCACCTCGTTCGCGATCCGGTCGACCGGCAGGTCACTGACCTCCAGCAGATGCCGGGCCAGGTCCACCCGGCGCTGGATCAGCCACTGGTTCGGGCTCATCCCCGTCTCCTCCCGGAACCGCCGGCTGAACGTGCGCACGCTCATCGCCGCGTGCCCGGCCAGGTCTGGCAGGCTCAGCGGCTCGTCGAGGCGGTTCTGCGCCCACTCCCGGGTGCGCGCCGTCGAGCTGTCCACGTGCTGCGGCACCGGGTGCTCGATGAACTGCGCCTGGCCGCCCTCGCGCCAGGGCGCCACCACGCACCGCCGGGCCGCCGCGTTCGCCACCCGCGAGCCGTGGTCCTTGCGCACCAGGTGCAGGCACAGGTCCACGCCCGCCGCCGCCCCGGCACTGGTGACGATCCGCCCGTTGTCCACGAACAGCACGTCTTCGTCCAGGCTGACGTGCGGGAACAACCGGCGGAAGTCGTCGGCCAGGTGCCAGTGGGTGGTCGCGGTCAGGCCGTCGAGCAGCCCGGCGGCGGCCAGCACGAACGCGGACGTGCACAGGCTCACGATCCGCGCGGAGTCCGGGATCAGCCGCAGCGCGTTCAGCACCTTCCCGGGCAGCGCCCCCTCGCGCAGCATCGCCGCGGTCGGCTCCTGCGTGGCCACCACCACCGTCCCGGCCGTGGTCAGGGCCTGCTCGTCGAGGTCGACCAGCACCGAGTAGTCGGCGTTCGTGCGCACCGGACCGCCCCCGATCGAGCAGGTCACGACCTCGTACAGCCGCTCCCCGGCCTCGTCGAGCGCCTCCCGGAACACCCTCGACGGGATCCCCAGGTCGAACGGGATGACGTCGTCCAGCACCAGCACGACCACACGATGCACCATGGCCCGATTATTACGCACCCTATGCTTCAGGCCAGGCACGGGTCCGGTCGAGGTGCAGGGCCCCCCGGCTTCACGATCATGGGGACACCGGACGGACGACGAGGGGCTGAGGGTGCTCGAACTGGTGAGGGCGGCTCAGCTCGGTGACATGGGCGCGTTCGCGCTGCTGACCGAGCAGCACCGGGCGTCGCTGCGGGCCACCGCGATCGCGATGCTGGGTTACACCGACGAGGTGGACGACGTGGTGCAGGACGCGCTGCTCACGGCCCTGCGCACGTTGCCGTCGCTGCGTGACCCGGCGGCGGCCGGGGCCTGGCTGAAGGCGATCGTGCGCAACAACTGCCGGGCCGTGCTGCGCTCGCGCCGTCCGTTGCCGGTGGCCGAGCCGGAGCCACTGATGCCGTCCTTCGATCCTGGTGCGGAACTCGACCGGGCCCTCGATGCGGCCCTGACCCGTGACTGGGTGCGGGCCGCGGTGGCCTCCCTGTCGGCGCCCGTGCGCGAGGTGACACTGCTGCGGTACTTCAGCGGGGTGAGCTCGTACCGTCAGATCGGCCAGCTGTGCGGGATCCCGGCGGCAACCGTCGGCAGCCGGCTGCGCGAGGGGCGGCGCACCCTGGCGGCCCGGCTGCGGGCGACGGCCGGTCAGGTCCAGACCCCGCCCGACCCGTGGCACGCGCAGTCGCAGCAGCTGTTCGGCTCGATGGCCGACGGCTCCTTCGCGAGGACGGTCGACGACTGGTACCGGCCCGACGCGTCCGTTCTCGTCATGGGCATCCTGCGCTCGGACACCAGCATCCTGAAGGACATGCTCGCCTGGACGCTCGGCGCCGGGGTCGGCGTGCGGATGCACGATTCGGCCTCGAGCCGTGACGTCGTGCTGTGGGAGGCCGATTTCATCAATCCGCCGTCCGACCCGGAGCACTGCCCGCCGACCATGGCGTGCCTGTTCCGGCTCGACGGCGGGCGGGTGGCGACGATGGGCATCACCTACGGCTCGCAGCCCCGGACCCCCGCGGGTGTACCGTCACCGGCCTGAGGCACGCCTCCCCCAGACCGCACGACGAACGCACGATCTCCTCACGACGAAGGTGAAGAACGACGATGACCGGGCTGAGCCTGCGCCCCATGACCCCGGACGAGTTCGTGACCTGGCAGGAGCAGCTCGCCCGCGACTTCGCCGAGGACAAGGTGACGGCCGGGGCCTGGCCGGCCGACGGCGCCCTCGACCGGGCCCGTCGCTTCAACGCCGAGACCCTGCCGCAGGGCCTGGACACCCCGCGCATGCTGATGCTGCGGGCCGTGCTCGACGACGGCACACCGGTCGGGCAGGTGTGGATCACCTTCGACCACCCGCGCGGCGCCGCCGACTGCGCGTTTCTGTACGACATCGAGGTGGACGCGGCGCACCGCGGCCGGGGCCTGGGCCGTGCCCTGCTCGAGGCGGCCGAGCGGACCGTGCGCGAGCACGGCCTGCCGGCCCTCGAGCTGAACGTGTTCGGCGGGAACGACCGCGCGATCGCCCTGTACCGCTCCGCCGGTTACGCCGTCACGAGCCAGTTGATGCGAAAGTCGCTGGACTGAGCTGAGCCGACATCAGGCGCGCACACTGACCGCCATGCCCGAGCCGAGGGGCAGGTCGACGGTCACGTAGCCGTTCGCCGGGTCGGACACGTGGTCCATGTACCCGTGCAGCCCGTCGAACGAGCTGTTGTCGGCCACCAGCAGGGCACCGGGAGCCAGCCGGTCCTCCAGCAGGCGCAGCACCGGCAGGTACAGGTCCTTCCAGCCGTCGAGCAGCACCACGCCGATCGGGCCGGGCACGTCCTTCAGGGTCTCCAGGGCGTCACCGGCGAGCACCGTCACGTGCGCGCCGACCCCGGCCTCGTCGAGGTTGGCGCGGGACGCGGCGATCTTGACCTCGCTGAGCTCCGTGGTGAAGACGTGCCCGGTGCCGTTGTCGGCGACGGCCGCGGCCAGGTGGATGGTCGAGATGCCGTACGAGGTGCCGAACTCGACCACGGTCTGCGGCCGGGCCCCGCGGGTCAGGGCGTACAGCAGGCGCCCGCCCTCGGGAGGCACCGGCATGTACCGGTAGGCCGCGGCCTCGGACTTCTCGGCGGTGGTCATCGTGTCGATCCGGCCGGCCAGCGACGGGTCGCGCGGCCGGCGCTGGGCCTCGTCGGCGAGGCGGTACAGCTTGCCGAGCGTGGCGGCCGTCTGGGCCGAGGTCAAAGTGTTCATGATCTCCACCGTAATCCAGCACCGGCCGGCTGACTTCTGGCTCGTGCCAAGGCCGGTGCCGGGCGGCAGCAGAGGCCCCCGTAGGCTCCGCGTCATGACTTTTCTCCCGACGCCGCGTGAACTGTCCACCGCCCCGTCGCTGCGCTGGGGCCTGCTCGGTCCGGGCGGTATCGCCGCGAGCTTCGTCGACGCCGCGCACCGCCACTCGCAGCAGCGTTTCGTCAACCTCGCCTCGGGCAGCAGCCCGGAGCGCGCCGCCGCGTTCGCGCAGGCGCACGGGGTGACGCGCTCGTCCGCGACCTACGACGAGGTGCTGGCCGACCCGGAGGTCGACGCCGTCTACATCGCGACCACGCACGACAGCCACGCCAAGCTGGCGCTGCTGGCGATCGCGGCGGGCAAGCACGTGCTGGTGGAGAAGCCGATCACGGTCACCCGCGCCGAGGCCGAGCAGGTCCTCGAGGCCGCCCGGGCCGCGAAGGTGTTCGCGATGGAGGCGATGTGGACGCGGTACCTGCCGCAGTCCGACGTGCTGCGTCAGGTGCTGGAGCGCGGTGACATCGGTGAGGTGCGGTTCGTCTCGGCCGATTTCGGCTTCCCGATGCCCTTCGACGCCTCGCACCGGCTGTGGGCGCCGGGCCAGGCCGGCGGTGCGCTGCTCGACGCGGGCGTCTACCCGGTCTCGTTCGTCTCGTCGGTGCTCGGCGCGCCCACCTCGATCCACACGGTGGGCACGCTCGCCCCGACCGGCGTCGACGAGCAGGCCACGGTGACCCTGGCCTACGCCCAGGCGCAGGGTGTGGCGTTCACGTCGCTGCGCAGTGCCTCCCCCACCCGCGCCACGGTGATCGGCACGGAGGGCCGCATCGATGTCGAGGGCCCGTTCCTGGCGCCGAGCGCGCTGTCGGTGACGCTGGGCCCGGGCTTCCCGGCGTCCGCCCTGAGCGCACGGTTCTCGGGCGGCAACGGCCCGCAGGGGTCGGCCGCGCTGTTCTACGAGGCCGATGCGGCGGCCCGGTACATCGGCGAGGGCCGGCTCGAGTCGCCGCTGCACCCGCTCGACGAAGTGGTCTCCGTGGTGGGCATTCTCGAGGACGCACGCAAGCAGCTCGGCGCGCTCTGATCCGATCCGGTGAGGTGAACGGCCTGAAGCGACGGGCCGTTCACCCCCGGAACCGGTAGAGTTCCCCTCGGTGCGCCGGGAAGTCTGGTCGGCAATTGGTTCTGTGCTGCCCGGATTCGAGGAGTTTCGTATGCCCCGCCCCGTTCGCGAGCGCCGCTTCCCGCTGTTCGGCCGCTCCCGCCCCGAGTCCCGGCGGATCGCCGACATCCTGCGTGAGGAAACCGTCGGCGGGGCCCTGCTGCTCATCGGCACCGTGCTCGCCCTGGTCTGGGTGAACTCGCCCTGGGGCGGGCGGTACGAGTCGATGATCCACGCCACCTACGGCCCGGAGTCGCTGCATCTGAACCTGTCGGTCGAGGCCTGGGCCGCCGACGGGCTGCTGGCGATCTTCTTCTTCGTCGCCGGCCTGGAGCTCAAGCGCGAGTTCGTCGCCGGTGACCTGCGGGACCCGCGCAAGGCCGCCCTGCCGGTGATCGCGGCGGTGGCCGGGATGGTGACCCCGGCCGTCGTCTACGTGCTCGTCAACGCCTCCGGCATCGGCTCGGGCGCGGGCGACCTGGGCGGCTGGGCCATCCCGACCGCGACCGACATCGCCTTCGCCCTGGCCGTTCTCGCGGTGATCGGCAGCCACCTGCCCGCCGCGCTGCGCACCTTCCTGCTCACGCTGGCCGTGGTCGACGACCTGCTCGCCATCGTCATCATCGCGATCTTCTTCACCTCCGACCTGAACGTGCTCCCCGCCCTGCTCGCCCTGATCCCCCTGGGCCTGTTCACCGTCTGCGTGCAGCGCCGCATCCGCTCCGCCTGGCTCCTCTTCCCGCTCGCCGCCCTCACCTGGGGCCTGGTGCACGCGTCGGGCATCCACGCGACCGTGGCCGGGGTGCTGCTGGGCTTCGCGGTGCCGGTGCTGCGCAGTCAGGCGGCGGGCGGCCCGGACGCCGGGCCCGGCCTGGCCGAGCACTTCGAGCACCGCTTCCGACCGGTCTCGGCCGGCTTCGCGGTGCCGGTCTTCGCGTTCATGGCGGCCGGCGTCAACATCGGTGGCTGGTCCGGTTTCACCTCGGCGCTCGGCGACCCGATCGCGATCGGGGTGATGGCCGGCCTGGTGCTGGGCAAGCCGCTCGGCATCTTCGGCGGCACCTTCCTCGCCGCCCGGTTCACCCGCGCCGACCTCGACAGCGACCTGGACTGGATCGACGTGTTCGGGGTGGCCGTGCTCGCCGGCATCGGGTTCACCGTCTCGCTGCTCATCGGCGCCCTGGCCTTCGGCTCCGGCAGCGCGGCGGACGACCACGTGAAGGTCGGGGTGCTGCTCGGCAGCCTGATCGCGGCCGTCCTGGCCACCGTTGTGCTCAGGACACGCGACCGGCACTACCGGCTGCAGACGACCGCGGACGGCTGAGGGACCGCGCCGGAAACGGTCGGGGTGCGGACGGATTCAGGCTCGGACCGTGCGCACGTCGGTCTCGTCGGAGGCCGGGGCCTCGAACCCGGCCCGGAAACGGTCGAGCAGCTCTGGCGAGACCCGTACCCCGTCCGGCCCGGCGGTGCGGGAGGCCAGGCGGCGCAGCAGCTCGGCCCGGGGCACGTCGAAGTACACGACCTCCACCGCGGCACCCCGGGCCAGGGCCCGGTACTCGTCGCGCATGGCCCGCGACCAGAACGCGTAGTCGACCACCACGTCCCGCCCCGCCCGCACCGCCTCGACGAGCTGCTCCCGCTGGCGAGCCACGATCGGGTCGCGAACCGCCTGCGGCAGAGGGTGTTCGGTGTGCCCCAGCTCCCAGGCGGCCACGTCGACGGAGAGCCGCAGCCAGCCCTCGGACTCCAGCCGCCGGGCGTACGTCGACTTGCCCGAGCCGGCGAGCCCGCAGGTCAGGACCACCCGTGCGGTCACCGCCGGGCCCGCACGGCCAGGGCGATCGGGACCGGCTCGTCACCGGGCTCCTCCACACGCTCGATCGTCAGGCCGGCCGCCGGGAAGGCGTTCAGGTAGTCGGCCAGCGGAATGTGCCGCACCCCCACGCGACGGCGCAGCCCTTCGGGTTTCCACCAGGCGGCCCGCGAGTGCCAGCCCGCGTCCCGGTAGACCGGGTGCACCACGAGCCGGCCGTCGGGTTCGTTCTGCGCCGCCGGGCCGTTGAAACACGGGTGGGCACCGTAGACGACCAGCACCCCGCCGGGTTCCAGCACCCGCGCGGCCTCGCGCACGACGGCCCCGAAGTCGTCGACGTCGGTGGAGACCCAGACCAGCGCGACCGTCGGAAAGATGCTGTCGGCGAGCGGCAACCGGGCCGCGTCGGCCCGCACCAGCGGATACGGCCGCCCGGCCGCCAGCCTCAGCTGGTCGGCCGAGCAGTCGAGACCGACCGGCGTCCGGCCGGTGCCGCGGATCGCGTCGAGGTACTGTCCCGGCCCGCACCCCAGATCAAGACACGGCCCCTGCCCCGGCCCCAGCAACCGGGCCAGGATCCGGGAGCGCCGCGCCGCGGAGTCACGGTTGGACTCCGCGTACCAGTCGGCCTGGCCGTCGTACCTGGCGGTGCCCGGCGAGGTCATCCACCCAATCTAGGCCGACGGGTCGAACCGGGCCAGGGCGAACCCGGGAACGCGGCCAGGCCCTCCGTCGCCGAGGCCCCGTGATCACGCCCGTCGCCACGTGGTGACCGGCAGCACCAGCACCGGGGTCAGCGCTTCCACGCGTACGGTGTCACGCTCGAGACCTTCACCAGACCGGAGCGTTCCAGCAGCGGGCGCGAGAACTCGGTGGAGTCGCAGTGGATCAGCGTTCGCCCCGCCGCCAGGGCGGCGCGGGCCCGGGCCGCCGTGAGCGCACGGTAGACGCCCCGCCCGCGCCAGGCCGTCAGCACGGAACCGCCCCAGAGACCCGCGAACTCACTGGCGGGCACCGGATCCAGACGCCCCGCCCCGACGATGCGCCCCTCGGCCTCGGCCACCCACGCCTCGATGGAGGGGTCCAGGCGCATGCGGTGAAGGACGAGGTCGGCCATCGCGCCGGACGGCGGGTCGCCGAAGGCCTCGTCGGCGGCCGCGGACATCGCCCGGATCTCGGCCTCGGTGGTGACCCGGCGCACCGTGACGCCCTGCGGCACCGGCCCACCGGTCGCCAGGACCGCGGCCTCACCGACCATGATCGACTCCGGCCGGGCGGGCTCGAAACCGTTGCGCAGCAGGGCTTCGTGCAGGCCGGGCGCCGTGTCGTGGGCGCGGGCCTTCCACCTCACCGCCTCGATCGAGGCGTCGGCGCGGAAATGCTCGAGAGCCTCCCCCACCAGCCTCCCGATCGTGGCCGCGTCGGCACCGCCCAGGTCGCGGTAGGTGACGAAACCGCGGCCGCCGGGGAGCGTCACCAGCCGCAGCGGCCCGAGCCGGACGTCGGAGACCTGGCCCGGGGTCTCGGACCCGGTGCGCAGCTGGTCGTCGTAGAGCTTCAGGAGATCCATCGAGGCCAGGCTGTCGCGCGGCCCACCCGTGGTCAAACGGTTTTCGCCGACCGCAGCAGCTCGGTGATCGACGCCTTCATCGCCTCCACGAACGTCTCCCGTTCGTCGTCGCCCACCCGGTCGAGCGACAGGTAGGGATTGAGATCCTCCAGCTCGACCAGCAGGAGCTCCCCCTCGCGGGTCCGGCACGCGTCCACCCGCTGGATGCCGTGGTCGATGTCGTTCCAGTCGACGAACCGCTGGGCGAACGCCCGGTCGGCCGGGGTCGGCTCGTAGGGCGTCAGCTCCCAGCGCCGGGCCGGGTCGGGAGCGTACAGGGCGTAGTGCAGGGTGCGGTCGACGAAGTAGAACGACACCTCGTGCACGAAGTCGATGCGCGGCTGCACCAGGACGCCGTCGTAGTCCAGGGCGCCCAGCTCGTCGCGCCCCACGAACCGCAGCCCGTGCGAGTCCGCCCCGAACACCGGCTTCACCACGTACCCGGCCGACTCCGGGAGGCGGACCGCCGCGTCCGGGGTCGTGACCGTCGGGATCACCGGGAAACCGGCCGCCGACAGGTCGGGCAGGTACTGCTTGCCGAGCATGTCGGCCTTGCCGGTGAGCTGGGTGAACACGGGGACGCGGGCGGCGAGGGCCGCGGTGCGGAACCTCGCGTAGGCGGCCGGGTAGTGGATGACCGGCCCGGTGTTGCGCACCACCACGACGTCGAACGCGGGCATCAGGCGCTCGGCGTCGAGCGGGTGGGCCAGGGCCACGTCGAAACCGTCACGCAGCCGGGCGGACAGAGCGATGTCCTCGTCGCAGTAGCGGCGCCCGCGGGCCTGGTAGGTGAGGTCGGTCACGTACAGCAGGCGACTCATTCGGTCACCATACGGGATGTCGTGGGCCATGATTCGGGGCATGAGCGACGAAAACCCCGCACCGCCCCCGAAGAAGCGGCGCCGGCGGGTGCTGTGGGTCGTCGGAGGGTTGCCGGCCGTCGTGCTCCTGATCGTCACGGGCACCGTCGGCACGTTCATGGCCTACGGCTCCGGCACGATCGACCGCACGGTGCGCAGCACCGGCAACGACGCCTACTGGCTCGGGCACGCCTGGGTCGACGGGCGCAGGACGCAGGCCGACGTCGACGCCCTGGCCGCACAGCTCGAGGGCACCGGCATCCGTGACCTGTACGTGCACGCGGGCCCGTACGCGGACGACGGCACGCTGGACGCCGCGAAGCGCCCGAAGGCGTCGTGGTTCATCGAGGCCGTGCACACCGCGATCCCCGGCGTGCGGGTGCAGGCCTGGCTGGGCAACAAGCTCGGCGACGACCGGCTGGACCTGTCGTCGGAGCAGTCCCGCGCCAACGTGCTGGCCGGCGTCGACAGCGTGCTGGCCGGCGGGTTCGACGGGGTGCACTTCGACTTCGAGCCCTCGAAGGACGGGAACGAGGACGTGCTGCGGGTTTTCGAGGCGACCCACGCGAAGACGCAGGCCGCGGGCAGGCTGCTGTCGGTGGCCACTCCCCCGGTCGACCCGCTGCCCGGGGCGCACCTGCTGGCCGGTCTCGTTCCCACGCAGTCGCAGTGGAGCACCGGGTACCTGCGCCGGGTGGCGCAGACCGTCGACCAGATCGCCATCATGTCGTACGACACCGCGCTGCCCAGCGAACGGGCCTACCGCGGTTACGTGCGCCGGCAGACCGAGGTCGCGCTCGACGTCGTCCCGCCCGACGTCACCCTGATCATCGGTGCCCCGGCCTACCACGACCGCAAGCTGGTGCGGTACGACTTCGCCGAGACGGTGGCCGCGGCGATCGGCGGGGTGCAGCTGGCCCGGCCCGACCGCCCGGTGGGGGTGGCGCTGTACGTCGACTTCGACGCCACCACAGGAGACTGGGACGCCTTCCGCCGCGACTGGTCGCCCGGGCAGCCGTGAATGACTGCCCGGCCGTGAATGGCTGCCCGGCCGTGGATGGTTGGCCGGCCGTGGATGGTTGGCCGGCCGTGGGTGGTCACCCGGCCGCGGACGGTTGCCCGACGGTGAACGGCCTTGTGGCAAGCCGCGATTGACAGGCAGCCCGCGATGGACAGGCAGGCCGCGATGGACAGGCAGCCCGGCGCTGACCGGTCGGCCTACAGGTAACCCGCCGTGTAGGTCGCCGTTCTCGACACGATGCTCACCGGGGCGGTGTACTTGCCGGCCACCGCGGTGAGCAGCTGGACCTGGTAGGCGCCGCTCAGCACCGGGGCCTTGCAGCTGAGCTGCCGGTCGTGCTCGACCATGATGTCGGTGCAGGTCTTCAGTGACGTGATCAGCGTGGTGTTGGCGGTCAGGGTCTGGCCGCCGGGCACGAACGCGACCACCGTTCCCGCCGTGTTGCTGAAGGTCTGCGCGTTGAACCCGGCTCCCTGCAGGGTGACGATGTTGCCGGCCACGCCGGTGCCGGTGGCCGGGACCACGGTGAGCACCTGCACGAAGCTGATCGAGTCGGTGCTCAGCACCGATCCGCCCTCGGCCGTCACGAGCACCTTGAACCCGGTGCCGGCCGCGTGGGCGGGCACGACGAGCGTCAGTTTCGTCGGGCTCACGTAGGTCACCTTGACCTTGAGCCCGTCGACGGACGCGGTGGTCGTGCGGGTGAAATTGGTTCCGGTGAGGTTCAGGACGGTGCCGCCGAAGACGGACGCGCGCGCGACCGCCGCCGTCGACTCGGCGAACGTCGTGGCCGTCGGGGGAAGGGCCGTGACGTACACCCCGCCGCCCAGCAGGGTCGCCGGGGAGGTGGTGCCGTCGAAGGCGCAGAGCATCCAGCGCCCCGCGGTCAGGCCGGCGGCCGTGGTGGTCTGCATCTTGGTCGCCGAGACCACGTTGTACGCGGCGGCGGCCGTGCCCACCGTCGGGTCGGTGCCGCAGGCCGTGCCCGACACGAACCGCACCGCCCTGACCCGCGAGGTACCGGTGGTGTCGGCGAAGTTCCGGCCCGTGACGGTGATCGAGGTCGAACCGGTGGACGAACCGCTGGCCGGGGACAGCTTGATCGTGGTGGTGGTGCCGGCCTCGGACGTGGTGCTGACGCCGAGCAGACCACCGAGCGCCAGGGCCAGGACGGCACCCAGACCCAGCGCCCGTCTGACTGACAACTTGGGGGTGAGCATGCGTCTCCTCCGTGAGACTTCTTCCGGGTTCCTCGTGAACCCCTTGAGCACGGATGTCGACAGCCGGACGGTGCTTCATCAACTCCGCAGCGTCACTGTCACCCGGTCGGCCCACCCCGGCGGCTGGGCCGACCGACGCGTAGGTGACGCTGCGACGCCGGCACCCTTCTTCCGTCCCTCCAGCACCTCGCTGCTCACGAATCCCCCTGGCGCAGAGGGCTAAACCCGGTAGGACTGCAGCACACCTGCACCCGTCGGAACCCGCCCTGCCCCGACCCTTCAACTTTCTTGGCCAGTAGGTTCCGCGGCGACCACGATGGCCCCACCACTGGTCCGAAACGTGAGGTGCCGCATGGAGATCCTGATCATCCTGCTCGTCGTCTGGATCGGGTTCCACCTCGTGAGGAAGTGACCCGCCCGCCGGTCCACCGCGACCACCCGGGACACTGGGGGCATGCACCCGCACGCCCCCTCGCGCCGCACCCTGTTCCGCCTGGCCCTGACCGGTCTCACCGGGGCCGGCGCCCCGCTCCTGCTCACCGGGTGCGGCGGCCGGTCCGAGAACAGCAGTGCGAACGTCAGCACGCAGGGCAGCGCCGGGCGCCTGCTGCCCAGTGAGGCCCCCCTCCCCGAACCGTTCGGGCGCGCACTGCCCGTCCCGCGCGTCCTCAAGCCGGTTCGCACCGAGCCGGGCACCGACTACTACGAGATCACCCAGAAGACCGGAACCGCCCGCATCCTCGACGATCTCGAGACCCCGGTGTGGGGTTACGACGGCACGTTCCCCGGCCCCACGATCGTGTCGCAGCGCGGGCGGCGCACCGTGGTCACGCACACCAACGAACTGCCCGTGCCCGTGGTGGTGCACCTGCACGGAGGGCGCGTCGCCGCCGACCAGGACGGCTACCCCACCGACTACCTGCACCCGGTCACGGGGCGGGTGGCCGACCACCACGGCGGCGGGCTCAACGGCGCCCAGGGCACACGTGACTACGTGTACGACATCGACCAGCCCGCGGCCACCCTCTGGTACCACGACCACCGCATGGATTTCACCGGGCCGGCGGTCTACCGGGGCCTGGCGGGCTTCCACCTGATCGAGGACGCGTCGGAGGACTCCCTGGGGCTGCCGTCGGGTGAGCGGGACATCCCCCTGATGATCGCGGACCGCTCGTTCGCGGCCGACGGCTCGTTCCTCTATCCCTCGACCGACCCCTCGCTGACGAAAGTGCCCGGTGTGAGCGCCGATTACATGAGCGGGGTGCTCGGCGACTGCGTGCTGGTGAACGGGGCCGCGTGGCCGGAGCTCGAGGTGAAGGCGGTGAGGTACCGGTTCCGGATCCTCAACGCCGCCAACGCCCGGCGTTTCCGGCTGCGGCTCGACGACGGCCCGGAGTTCGTGCAGATCGGCAGCGACCAGGGCCTTCTCGCCGCCCCGGTCACCCGCACGCGTATCGACGTGGCCCAGGGCGAGCGGTTCGACGTGGTGGTGGACTTCTCCGGGTACGCCGCCGGCTCGGAGATCACGATGGTCAACGAGCGGGGTGACGGCCCGACGGCCCAGGTGATGCGGTTCGTGGTCACCGGACCCGCCGGCGACGACAGCCGGGTGCCCGAGAAGCTCGGCGCCGTCGAGGAACTCAGCGGGAGCGACGTGGTGGCGACGCGCTCGTTCACGTTCCGCCGGGGCGGGGCCAAGGCGCACGGCATGTCGCTGTGGACCGTGAACGGTGAGGCCTTCGACCCGGAGACCGTGCTGGCCACGGTGAAGCTGGGCACGGTGGAGCGGTGGACGGTGGTGGCGCAGAACAACGAGCACCCGTTCCACGTGCACCTCGGCGCTTTTCAGGTGCTGGGCAACACCTCGGCCGGGCACGTCGACGAGGGCTGGAAGGACACCGTGAACCTCGACAACGGCGGACGCGCGGAGCTGCTGGTGCGCTTCGACCGGAACCGGGGTGCGGCGGTGCTGCACTGCCACAACCTGGAACACGAGGACATGATGATGATGGCGAACTTCGAGATCGTCTGAGCGGGGCGGGCCTTGACGGCGCAGCGCACCGCGTGGGCACCATGCCTCATGACCGACAACGCGAACCTCAAGAGGAACACCGACGACTACGCGGTCAAGGCGGCCGAGGTGGCGGCCAAGCTCAAGCCCGGCACGTACGACGCGGTGCAGGCGCTGGCCCTGGTGTCGATCGCGAGCAGCCTGGCCCGCATCGCGGATCAGCTCGAGCAGCGCTGAGCGCAGGCGGGGGCGCGCCCCGGTGCCCCGCCTCACACGCTCGTGCGGCCGCTGGGCCGGCCGCTGGGCCGATCGCCGGGCCGATCGCCGGGCCGATCGCCGGGCCGGTCGCCGGGCCGGTCGCCGGTGGGGAGGGTGAGCAGCAGCCGGTCGAGCACGACGGCCGAGACCCCCCAGATCAGCACGGCGACCAGGTAGTGGCAGTACATCGCCCCGAGATACCCCGGGCCGCCCCAGGCGTTGGTGGTGAAGTCGGGGGCGAGGCCGCCGACGACCTGCACACCACTGCGCCACAGGTCGTAGGCGTTGAGCAGGAGCAGGAACCCGACGGCGGCCCGGCGCAGGTGGCCCCCGCACTGCACCGTGGCGGCCAGCCGCCGCACCGCGCGGGAGCGGTACGGGGCGATCAGCACCGCGGCACCCCGGCGGCGCACCTCGAGCAGGGCCCACAGCCCCGTCACGGCCGTGAGCACGATGAACACCGGCCAGGCGTCGGTGCCCGGCACCTGCCGGTCGGTCGGCGTGCCGGCGGCCAGGTAGAACGGCACACCGCTCACGACACCCAGGCCGAACAGGGCAGCGGCGACCGAGACGGCCCTGAGGGAAAGCATTTTGGTCATGTCCCGAGCCTGCCCGCCGCCCGTCGCCCGCGCGTCACTCCCCAGGACGAAGCCCGCACGCGGCGTCATTCTCAGGAGTGACGCCGGCCGGCGGATCCTGCTCTAGCGTGCTGCGGGTGGACGTACTCATCGCGCTGGGCGCCTTCGCCCTGACCACCCTGCCGGTCCTGGCCGGGCTCGTCGACGGGCACGGTCCGCTCGGGGTGATCGCCGCGCTGGGGCTGCTCACGGCGGCGCCCCTGGCGTTCCGGCGCCGGTGGCCCCGGGCGGTGACCCTCGTGGTCGTCCTGGCCCTGGTGATCGGCGCGCTGGCCGAGATCCGGTTCACGGCGTGGGTCAGCAACGCCGGGCCGGCGCTGGGCGTCGCCGTGTTCACCCTGGCCGAGCGCTACCCGCGCCGGGCCTCGGCCTGGATGGCAGCGGCGGCCATCGGGGCGGTCACCACGAGCGAGATCGTGGGCTACGTGGTGCATCCCGGCACCGACCAGAACGCCGTGCACCTGCTCATCGGGCCGGCCGGATGGCTGCTGGGGCGGGCGCTGCGCACCCGACGCGAGGTCGAGGCCCAGCTACGGGCCGAGCGGGCCCGGCGGGAGGCCGAGGCCGAGCGGCGCATCCGGGTCGAAGAACGGCTCCGGGTCTCGGCCGACGTTCACGACATCGTCTCGCACGCCCTGGCCCTGATCGCCGTGCGGGCGGGGGTCGCGCGGATGGTGCTGCAGCAGCGTCCCGGCGAGGCCCGCTCCGCGCTCTCCGCGATCGAGGGGGCCAGCCGTACCGCGCTCGATGAGCTGCGTGCCGTGCTCCGCGACGAGTCCCTCGGCGGTGCCGGGCCCTCGCGGCCGTCGCTCGCCGACGTGCGTCCGCTGGTCGAGTCCACGCGACGCGACGGGCTGCCCGTCGACCTGGTGTTTCCCGACGATCTCGGGGCCTCTCCCCTGGTCGAGGAGTCGGCGTACCGCATCACCCAGGAAGCACTCACCAACGTGGTGCGGCACGCGGGTGCGGTGGCCACCCGGGTCGAGCTGTCCGGCGACGGGCGGATCCTGGTGATCGACGTGCTGAACGGCCGGGGGCTGCCGGGCGACGGCTCGCCGGGCAGCGGGCTGGGGCTGGCCGGGATGCGGCGGCGGGTGGAACTCCACGGTGGTTCGCTCGAGACCGGGGCCACCCACGACGGTGGCTTCCGGGTGAAGGCGACCCTGCCGGCCTCCGGAACCGCTGAGGAAGGCGTGAGAACCGCGCGCGAGCGCGAGAGAACCGCCGGCCAGCCCACGGGAACCACCGACGAGCGCGAGACAACCGCAGGCGGGCGCGAGAGAACCACCGGCCAGCCCACAGGAACCACCGACGAGCGCGAGACAACCGCGCGCGAGCGCGAGAGAACCACCGGCGCGGGCCAGGGCACCGCGGGCGAGCGCGACGTCACCACAGACGAGCGAGCGGGATCGGCCCAATGATCTCGGTGATGCTGGTCGACGACGAGGCGCTGATCCGGGCGGGTCTTCGTGTGCTCATCGAGGCCTCGGAGGGATTCACGTGCGTGGGTGAAGCCGCTGACGGCGCCACCGCGGTGCGGCAGTGCCGGGCGCTGCGGCCCGACGTCGTGCTCATGGACATCCGCATGCCGGGCATGGACGGCCTCGAGGCGACGCGGCACATCAGCGCCGACGCGTCCCTGCTCACGCGGGTGCTGATCGTGACGACGTTCGGCGAGGATCCCCATGTCTTCGCCGCGCTTCGCAGCGGGGCCAGCGGTTTCGTGCTCAAGGACACCCCGCCCGAAGACCTGCTCACCGCCGTCGAGGTGGTCGCGGCCGGTGAGTCGCTGCTGTCGCCCTCGGTCACGACCGGGCTGATCAAGGCGTTCGTGGCCATCCCCGACACGAGGGCCCGTCCCTGGCGCCGGGCGAAGCCCGACGGCCGGCTCGCCCACCTCACCGACCGCGAGCGGGAGATCCTGCTGCGGGTGGCCGCGGGGCTGTCGAACACCGAGATCGCAGCGGTGCTGACGGTGAGCCTGAACACCGTGAAGACCCATGTGAGCAGGCTTTTGACCAAGCTGGGGTGCCGTGACCGGGCTCAGCTGGTGGTGGTGGCCTACGAGTGTGGGCTCGTGGTCGCCGGGCAGTGATCCGTGGCCGCGGGGCCCGGCGAGGGCCCCGCGGCCGGAACTGGTTCAGCCGATCTTCCAGGCCCCGGCGACCAGGTCCCGGGTGGGTGTCCAGACCAGGCGCCCCTTCTCGACGTCCTCGTAGGTGAGGGTGACGCTCTGGTGGGTTCCGGCCTTCACGGTGACGGCCTGGGTGGTGACCGGGCGGTGGTCGCCGCCGTCCGCGTCCTCCCAGATGAACTTCGCCGGCACGACCCTGACGCTCTTCACGGCCTCGACATCGAGCTTCAGCGTGCCCTTTCCGTCGCGGGTGGTGGCCGAGCGCGGCGTCACCCTGGCCACGACCCGACCGGCCCGGTAGACGCTGACCGTGCTGCCGCGCTGCAGGTAGCTGGCGGGCAGGAGCTCGGCGGCGCCGTCGACGGCCTTGCCCTCGACCAGCCAGGCGCCGGCCACGGTGTTCTCGTCCGGCACGTAGATGACGTCGCCGTTGCCGACCCCGTCGAAGGCGATGGAGACGGTCTTCCTGGTGTTCGCGGCCACGCTGATGCGGCGGTCGGGGTTGGCGGCCTCGTTGTCGCTGCCCTCCTCGTCCTCCCAGATGAACTGGCCGGCCGTGAACGCGAACGGCTTCTTCGCGTCGACGGTCAGGACGAGCTTGCCCCTGCCCCGGGGGTGCGCGGCCGACGTGACCGTGACGGTCGCCCGGGTCCGGCCGTCGCGGTAGACCGTGACGGTCTCGCCGCGCTGCACGTACGCCGTCTGGTGCCCGGCCTTCGGGAGAGAGGTGGTGCCCGCGGTCGCCGCCTGCGCGGTGGGCGCCAGGAACGCGCCGCCCACGAGCATTCCCCCGGCGACCAGCGCCGCTGCGGTCTTCTTCAGCGCTGACTTCTCCTCGTCCGGTGGTGCTCCCATCGCGATCGGGGCGCCGCGCGTGGTCGTCAGACCTCAATATGATCTCCGGACGCGGGTGTACGACCCCTGGGGGATGTCGATCCGCTACGATGGGTGACGATTCGGGACGACTCCCCTGTATCGGCCGATCGGCCTAGTCGCGGACATACCGGATATACGTCTCCAGGCTGATGTGGTGAGCTCCCCGCCGCACCAGTGTTTTCCCTCATGGGAAAGAGCTCACGCAAGATCGCCGTCCTCTTCGGCGGTCCTGGTCCCGAGCACGAGGTCAGCCTCGGTAGCGCCGGGTCGGTCCTGGCCGAGCTCGACGTCCTCGGCTGGGACGTGCTCGCCGTCGGCATCGGCAAGGACGGCCGCTGGTTCACCGGCCCGGGGTCGCGCGACCTGCTCATCACACTCGCGGACCCGGAGAAGCTGCCGCTCGGGGTCGCGGCCTCCACCGAGCCCGCCGGGCCGCGCACCACCACGTACCCGGAACCCCCGCCCCGCAGCGCGTTCGAGGGCTACGACCTGGTGCTGCCCCTGTGCCACGGCCGCTGGGGCGAGGACGGGACCCTGCAGGGACTGCTCGCCACCTACGGCCTGAAGGTCATCGGCTGCGGTGTCACCTCCTCGGCCGTCTGCTTCGACAAGCAGGTCACCAAGGCCGTGCTGACGGCCGCCGGCATCCCGGTCACGCCGGGCGTCGCGGTGCGCCGCCGCGCCTGGACGCAGGACCCGGAGGAGACCGGCCGCGTGCTGGCCAAGCAGATCGGTGCCGGCCCCTGGTTCGTCAAGCCCAACCGCAGCGGCTCGAGCATCGGCGTCACCGCGGTCGAGCGCGCCGCCGATCTGCCCGCCGCCATCGACGAGGCCCTGCACTGGGACGACGTGGCCCTGGTGGAGGAGTTCGTGCCGCATCGCGAACTACTGCTCGGCGTCGTCGGCACCGGCGAGGCGCTGACGGTCTCGCCTCCGCTGGAGGCCATCCAGGCCGGCGAGTTCCTCGACTACACGGAGAAGTACCGCGGCGGGCAGTTGCGGTTCGACCCGCCCGCCGGGGTCGGCCCCGAGGTGATCGAGCGCGCGCGTCAGCTGGCCACCGAGGCGTTCGAGGCGCTCGGCTGCGAGGTGTTCGCCCGCGTCGACCTGTTCCTCGACACCCGCGACGGCAGCCTGCTGGTCAACGAGGTCAACACCATCCCGGGGATGACCGCCCAGAGCGCCTTCGCCCAGCTCATGGCCCAGACCGGGCTTCCCTTCGGCGCCCTGCTCGAAACCCTTCACCAGCTCACGGAAGAAGCCCAGTGATCCCCCTCAGCCTCGAGCACATCGCCGTCGCCACCGGCGGGCGGCTCCTCGACGCCGACCCCGAGCACGTCGCCGACAGCCTCGTCGTCGACTCCCGCCAGATCCGGCCCGGCGCGATCTTCGCCGCGCTGCCCGGTGAGCGGGTCGACGGTGCCCGGTTCGTGACCCAGGTCGTCCGCGAGGGTGCCGCCGTGGTGCTGGTTCCGCGCGAGCACCCCGACAGCGCCTCGTGGGCCGAGCAGAAGGTCCCGCGTATCGAGGTCGCCGACGTGCAGACCGCGCTGGGGCACGTCGCCCGCGCGGTGCGGCTGCGCTCGCGCGCCCAGGTCGTGGGGGTCACCGGTTCCTCGGGCAAGACCAGCACCAAGGACATGCTGGCGGCGGTGCTGTCCCCGCACCGGCGCACCGTGGCCAACGAGAAGTCGTTCAACAACGAGGTCGGGCTGCCGCTGACGCTCTCGCGGATCTCGTCCGACACCCAGATCGCGGTGCTCGAGATGGGCACCGCCGGCGCCGGCCAGATCGCCGAGCTGTGCGACATCGCGCTGCCCGACGTCGGGGTCGTGACCATCGTCGGGATGTCGCACTTCGAGCAGTTCGGCAACTCCCAGGACGCGATCGCGGTGGAGAAGTCCGCGCTGGTGCGCGCCCTGCCGCCGGAGGGTCTCGCGGTGCTGAACGCCGACGACGAGCGGGTTCTCGCGATGCGCCTGCAGGTGGCGTGCCGGGTGCTGACCTACGGCGTGCACAACGAGGACGCGGACGTGCGGGCGACGGGCGTGCGCCTCGACGCCGACGGCCGCCCCTCGTTCACCCTGCATCTGCCCGAGGGCACCGCCCCCGTCGACCTCCCGGCCACCGGTGAGCACATGGTGGTGAACGCGCTGGCCGCGGCCGCCGTCGCCACCGGGCTCGGTCTCACGGTCACCGAGATCGCGCAGGGCCTGGCCAGTTTCACCCTGTCGCCGGGCCGGATGCAGACCAGCGAGCGGGCCGACGGCGTGCGCGTGATCGACGACAGCTACAACGCCAACCCGGTGTCGGTGGAGGCCGGCCTGCGGGCCCTGGTCGCCTCCCGTCGCGAGGGTGGACGTGCGGTCGTGGTGCTGGGCGAGATGGCGGACCTGGCCGATCTGGCCGACGAGGCGCACCGGGCGATCGGCCGGCTGGCCGCCTCCCTGGGCGTGGACCTGTTCGTCGCGGTCGGTGCCCGGCCCGAGCTCGCCGCGGCCGCCGCCCGGGAGGCCGGCCTGGAGCACACCCTGGTGCTGGACAAGCCGCAGGAGGTCGCCGCCGCGCTGGCCCCGCTGCTCGAGCCCGCCGACGTGGTGCTGCTCAAGGGCAGTCGCTCGGCCGGTCTCGAGGTCGCGGCCCAGGCACTGGCGGGGACCACGCCGGAATCGGCCCCGGAGGAGTCCGGGAAGGTCGGCGCCGCGTGAGCACCGAAACGCCCGGCCCGGTCCGGACTCCCGTCACCCACCTGCCGGGCGGCCGCTGGAAGAGCCTCGCGGTCAAGGACGAGACCCGGCAGAAGTCGGGTGCTTTCAAGTACCGGGGCACCAGCCACCGGGTGGCCGGGCTGCCCCGCGGCACCCGGCTCGTGGCGGCCTCGACCGGCAACCACGCCTCCGGCCTGGCGGCGGCCTCGGCCGAGGCCGGGCACCGGCTGACCGTGTACGTGCCCGGCACCACCCCCCGCGTCAAGCTCGACCGGATCACCGGCGCGGGCGCCGAACCGGTGCTGATCGAGGGCGGTTACGACGACTGCGAGCTCGCCGCGCGGCAGGCCGCGCAGGAGACCGGCGCGCTGTTCGTGCACAGCTTCGACGACGACCTGGTCATCGACGGGCACCGCAGCCTGTTCCGGGAGTGCGAGGAGCAGTTCGGCCTGCCGGACGTGGTTTTCGTGCCGGTCGGCGGCGGCGGGCTGGTGACGGCGGCGCTGCGCGAGTGGGGCGGCCGGGTGCGGGTGGTCGGCGTCGAGTACGACGGCGCACCGGCCCTGGAGCGCTCGCTGAGCGACAAGGAACGCGTCACCCTCGACAGCGCGACCGGTATGCCCGAGGGCCTGCTGGTGCGCCGGATCGGCCGGATCGCGTTCGACACCGCCACCGAGCACGCCCTCGAGGTGCTCACCGTCTCGGACGCCGACCTGCAGGTGTCGATGCGCAAGCTCTGGAGCGACGCGGGGATCCGGGCCGAGGGCGCCGGGGCCGCGGCCCTGGCCGCCGCGCTGCACCGGGGCATCCCGGAACACCGCGCCCTGTGCGTGGTCTCCGGCGGCAACATCGACGAGGCCACCTGGCGGCACTGGGTGGAAGGTCCCACCCTCGACCGCGCCGACGCCTCGTAGTGCGGGCCCGGTCAGCGTACCTGCCCGTGCTCCCAGGCCCAGGCCGCGATCTGGACCCGGTTGCTGAGGCCGAGCTTGGCCTGCACGTTGGCCAGGTGCGACTTGACCGTGCCGAGGGCGAGGAACAGTTCGTCACCGATCTCGGTGTTGGTGAGCCCCCGCGCGGCGAGGCGCACGATCTGCATCTCGCGGTCGCTGAGCACGGTCTCGTGCGGTGTGTTCGGGCCGGGCGGGGCGGTCGCCGGCCCGCTCTGGCGCCGCTGCAGCAGTCTCAGCGTGAGCGAGGGGCTGATCAGCGCGTCCCCGGCCGCGGCGGCACGCACCGCCTCGATCAGCAGGGCCGGCCCAGCGTCCTTGAGCAGGAATCCGAGGGCGCCGTTGTCGAGGGCGGTGTCGACGAACGCGTCGTCGCCGAACGTCGTGACCACCACGACGCGCATCGGGTCGGGCGCGTCCGGGCCGGCCAGCAGGCGGGTGACCTCCAGGCCGTCGAGCCCGGGCATCTGGATGTCGACCATCACCACGTCGGGCCGCAGCCGGCGCGCGGCCTCGAGGGCCTCGACCCCGTCGGCGCACTCGGCGACCACCTCGATGTCCGGATGCGCGCCGAGGATCATCGCGAAACCGGTGCGCACCATCTCCTGGTCGTCGGCGACCAGCACCCGGATCGTCACGGGCTCAGCTCTTTCGCCCGGGCGGGCCGCGCCGGGCGCGCCGGACGGGAGTGCCGCGACGGGCGCCTCGACCAGCCCGACCGGGTCGGCCGACCCGACGCCCCGAGTCTCGGTGTCTCCAGCGGGTCCGGCGTCAGGGGCAGCGAGACCTCCACCTGCCAGCCGCCGCCGCTGCGCCCGGCGCGCACCTTACCACCCAGGGCCTTGGCCCGTTCCCGCAGGCCGATCAGCCCGAACCCGCCACCGGTCGCGGTGTTCCGCGGCGTGCTGCGGGGGCCGTCACCGGTCTCGGCCCGGCCGTCGTCGGTGACCACCACGCGCAGGCCCCGCCGGTCGCGGTCGACGCGCACCACGGCCCGGGTGACGTCACGGGCATGACGGCTGACGTTCGTGAGTGCCTCCTGGATGACCCGCAGCACGGCCTGCCGGTGCACCGGCGGCACGTCGCCGACCTCGACGGTGAGCTGGGTCTTCACACCGGTGGTGTGCTCGAAACGCTGGGTCAGGGCCTCCAGGTCGGCGGGCCAGTCCGGCCCGCGGCGCGCGGCGGCGACCTCGCCGTCGTCGATGCGCAGCACCGAGACGATCCGGCGCATCGACTCCAGAGCCTCCACCGACGCGCGTTCGATCTGGTCGAACGCCGCGCGGGCGGCCGGGTCGGGGCCGGTGGTCAGAGCCGCGGCCTGCGCCATCACCAGGATGCCGGTGACGTGGTGGGCGAGGTCGTCGTGCAGGTCACGGGCGATGTCCTGGCGTTCGGCGGCGAGCACCGCGGCCAGTTTCCGCTCACCGGTCTCCTCGCTCTCGCGCAGGCTCCAGCCGATGATCACCGAGACCGCGGCGGCGAAGGCCACGAGCGACATGTAGAACGCGCTGTGCGGGCCGGGTTCCCGCCACGGCACCGCGACCACGGCCAGCACCAGCGCGACCAGGACGGCGCTCTCGGGACGGCCGGTGGAACGGCGGCGCGAGACCAGCACGACCAGCACGAGCAGGCTGGCGGCCTCCATCACCGAGAACTGCCCCTCGAGGCCGCCCCAGGCCGAGACCAGCGACAGCGCCCAGGAGGCCAGCGACACCGTGGCCGAACCCCACAGCAGAGCGCGGCGAGCGTCGTGCCGGGGCCAGACCACCAGCCAGATCGCCGCCACCACCGCGAGCGACGCCGCCACCGCGAGACAGGTGCCGACCCCGGCCCCACCGACGACCGCGAGCCCGAAGACCACACCGCTCAGACAGCAGACGCAGACCTGGATGCCGATGCGCTGCAGGAAAGAGCTGCTCATCATGCCCGCCCGGTGCGGTCCGTTCTGACGACCAACCCGCCCGGGCACCAGGACGACCGCGTGGACCTGCGCACATTTCCCTGAGTGACGCCCGTGCTGCTCACTGTGTCTCCTCCTCGGATCCGGAAATCTGTTTGACCGCCGAAGAGCCGATCAATGAGCAGGAACACCCGGTGAGAGCGAACCTGCCCATGGCCCGGAAGAATACCCAGTGCGACGACGGCCCGAACGCCACTGAGAGCCGGGCGTCCTGCGCCACGGCCGTCCCCGGCCCGACGAGGCACGCCGGGCCCCGCTCACGCCCCGCCGGACGGCCGGGAGCACCCGACACCGGCCGACCCCGGGCATTCTCGAACACGAGCACCGAAACACGGCCCACGAGTGACCGTCTCACGAAAGAACCAGGCTTCGGGAGTCAGGCCGCACACCGCCACCCCTCACCACCCGTGATCCGTCCACTACCCGGCGCTCGGTGTTCGAAGAGGCATTTCCTTTGCGCTGCCTCGCCGCGATCACCGGCCGGAATTCAATGAGCCTGCACCGAGAACCCGGCCGTGATCACGGATCTGCGCGTTCCGCCGCCCAAGTGCGCAGTTCAGCCCGGTACCCTGACCTCGTCCGGACGCCGCTGATCCGGAACCCCCAGCCCTGCCACGCTCGCCGCCCGCAGGCTGGCCGCCGGGTCGCGGCCGTGCATCCAGGTCACCACGTCGACCGCCCGCAACGGTGAAACCCGCTGCTCCAGGCCGTTCTCGGCGACCAGGTCACCGGCCCGGCGCCACAGGTCGTCCCGGCGCAGCGCATCGCGCATCGCCCACCAGTACCCGCCGCTCTCCCGCAGCCCGAACTCGCGGGCGACCACCGCGTCCCACATCGGCACCAGGGACGGACGTTTGCGCGCCATCAGCTTGCTGGCCACCGTGCGCCCGATGCCGGGATAGGCGCGCAGGGCGCGCCACAGGCGCACGAGCGCGGAACGGTCAGCGGTGAGCAGGTCGTCGTCCGCGTCGACCAGCGGGAGGGCGACCGGAATCGCGGCCAGGAGGGCGGCGAGGGAACCGGCGTCGGGCTCGAGAATGGCGATCGTGGCGGGCGCGGGCACCGTGACGGACAGCAGCGTGACGGCCGCGAGATCGGTCGGGGTGAAGCGGAACGGATCGGGGTCGGATCCGCCGAGCGTCTCGAACGCGGCCCCGGCGTAGTGCGGGACGCCCGTGCCGCCGGTCTCGAAGTAGGCCCGCAGCAGCGACGAGGCGACCGGCTCGTGGCCGGGATGCAGGGGCCAGGGAATCGACAGCGCCGCCATGCCTGGGATCTCGGCCGGCCGCCCGGCGGGCTGAAGGGGGCGCTTCAGAAGTCGCGGCGGATGACCTCGGCCGCCTCGGCCAGACGGGTACCGATCACGTCGACCTCGGCGACACCACCGGTCAGGTAGACCACGGCGATGGCCGCGGGCGGCTGACCGGGAACGTCGAGCGGCACGGCCACCGACGACAGGCCCCGCGTCACCTCGTCGTGGCTGGTCTCGTAGGGCAGCTCCCCCGGCTCCCGGGCGACCAGACGCCGGGTCGCCCGGCCGGGAGCCCCGCGGTCGAGCGCGTGACGGGTGCCGGGGCGCTGGGCGACCGTGGCCACCGCCGCCCGGGGCTCGACGCTGACCAGGGTGACCACCTCCTGCGCGTCGAGAAGGGTGACGAACGCGGTCATCCCGAACTCGTTGGCGATGGCGGTCAGCTCGGGCAGCACCGCGGTCTGCAGGTCGCGGGAGACGTTGCGCGCCAGCGTGGCCAGACCGGCGCCGAGGGTCAGGTCGCCCGCCGCGTCACGGGCCACCAGGCCGTGCCCCTCGAGCGTGCGCACGATGCGGTAGGTGATCGAGCGGTGCAGCCCGAGCCGGCTCGCCAGCTCACCGATGGACAGGGGCTCGTCGGCCGCGGCCAGCACCTCGAGGGCGCTGATCCCCCGCGAAAGGGTCTGTAAAGGGGCCTCCGGCCTGCCGTCCGTCACCAAAACTCCTCCGAACCCTTGCGCGTGACCTCTCGGAAACATACCGTTCCCGCATCAGGTCAATAATCGGTCTACGCATTCGATTATAGAACAAGCCAAAGGCGGCGAGTCGATGCAGTTCCACGACCACGGGTACGTCTCCGGTGACCCCCGGGTCGAGCCCGCTCATCGAGATCCCCGGCCGGAGCGGCTTCCCGACGAGGTCGACGTGCTGATCGTCGGCGCCGGGCCGGCCGGGCTGGCCGCGTTCGCCCAGCTCGCGCAGTTCCCGGACGTCACCACCCGCCTGATCGAACGCCGCCCCGGGCGACTTGAGATCGGTCAGGCCGACGGGCTCCAGGCGCGCAGCATCGAATCGTTCCAGGCCTTCGGTTTCGCGAACCGGCTGATCGAGGAGGCCTACCGGATCTACTCGATGGCGTTCTGGCGGCCCGACCCGGCCGAGCCGACCCGGATCACCCGCACCAAGCTGGTGCCCGACGACCCGTCCGGCATCAGCGAGTTCCCGCACCTCATCCTCAATCAGGCCCGGGTGCTGGACTACTTCGCCGAGTTCGCCGCCAACTCCCCCGCCCGGGCCGTGCCCGACTACGGGGTCGAGTTCGCCGGGCTCGAGGTGCTCGACGGCGCCGTGCTCGTCACGGTTCTCGACCAGGGCGTCGAGCGGACGGTCCGGGCGAGGTACGTGCTGGGCTGCGACGGCGCCCGCAGCCAGGTGCGCGAGTCGATCGGCCGCAAGCTCGTCGGCCAGGCCGCCCTGCACGCCTGGGGTGTCATGGATGTGCTGGCGGACACCGACTTTCCCGACTACCGCACCAAGTGCGCGATCCAGTCGCACGACGGCGGCAACATCCTGCTCATCCCCCGCGAGGGCGGCTACCTGACGCGGTTCTACGTGGACCTGGGCGAGGTGGCCGAGGACGACGACGGCCGGGTGCGGCACACGCCGCTCGCCGAGATCGTGGCGCGCGCCAACCGGATTCTCGGCCCGTACACGCTGGACGTGAAAAACGTCCCCTGGTGGAGCGTCTACGAGGTCGGGCACCGGCTGACCGACGCGTTCCACGACGACGACCGGGACCCGAGGGTCTTCATCACCGGCGACGCCTGCCACACGCACAGCGCGAAAGCCGGTCAGGGCATGAACGTCTCGATCCAGGACGGCTGGAACATCGCCTGGAAGCTCGGCCACGTGCTCGACGGCCGGGCCCGCCCGGAGCTGCTGCGCACCTACAGCGCCGAGCGGCAGGTGGTGGCGCAGAACCTCATCACGTTCGACAAGGAGTGGTCGACACTGATGGCCACACCCGCCGAGCAGATGCCCGACCCGGACTACCTCGAGGACTTCTACGTCAAGACCTTCGAGTTCCCTGCCGGTTTCATGACGCGGTACGAGCCGTCGCCGCTGATCGCCGAGGACACGCACCAGGAGCTGGCCACCGGGTACCCGATCGGCAAGCGCTTCAGGTCCGAGCTCGTGCACCGGGTCAGCGACACCACCCCCGTGCATCTGGGGCATCACGCCCGGGCCGACGGGCGCTGGCGGGTCTACGTGTTCGCGGACGCGTCGGCACCGGACAGCGGTCCGGTCACCGATCTCGCGGGCCGGCTGGAAGACCTGAATCCGGCCTGGTTCGATCTCAAAGTGATCTACCAGCAACGTTTCGGCGAGGTCGACCTGCGCCGGGTGCCCGGCGTGTTCCTGCCCAGGGGCGGGCCGTTCGGGCTCACCGACTGGGAGCGGGTGTATGCGACCGGCGAGGAGCACGACATCTTCGACGACCGCGGGATCAGCCGCGACGGCGCGATCGTGGTGGTCCGGCCCGACCAGTACGTGGCCCATGTGCTGCCGCTGAACGACTTCGACGCCCTCAGCGCGTTCTTCGCCGGAATCTTCGTCTGAGTCGCCCGAACCGCCCGAACCATGTGAACCTTCTGGGACAAGGAGCTTTCGTGCTAGAACCCCAGCACATCGAGGCGATCGCCGACGAGCTGCTGCAGGCCGACCAGAACCGTTCGACGGTGCCGCTGCTCACCGCCCGGAATCCCGGCATGACCATCGACGACGCCTACGCCGTGCAGGCCCTCTGGGCCAGACGCCGCACCGAACAGGGTCATCGGGTGGTCGGCCACAAGATCGGCCTGACCTCCAGGGCCATGCAGGCGGCCACCGGCATCACCGAGCCGGACTACGGCGTGATCTTCGACGACCAGGTGTACGAGAACGGCGCGACGGTGCCGTTCGACCACTACTCGAACGTGCGCATCGAGGTCGAGCTGGCCTTCGTCCTCGGCCGGCCGCTCAAGGGCCCGGGCGTCACCCTGTTCGACGTGCTCGACGCCACGACGTACGTGGTGCCGGCCCTGGAGATCCTCAACTCGCACATCGAGATGAAGAACCGCACGATCGTCGACACGATCAGCGACAACGCCGCGCTCGGCGCGATGGTGCTCGGCGGGCGGCCGGTCGCCGTCGACGCCGTGGACCTGCGCTGGGTCGGCGCTCTGCTCTACCGCAACCAGACGATCGAGGAGACCGGTGTCGCGGCCGGGGTCCTCAACCACCCGGCGGCGGGAGTGGCCTGGCTGGCGGGCAAACTCGCGCAGCACGGGGGTTCGCTCGCGGCCGGGGAGATCGTGCTGGCCGGATCGTTCACCCGCCCGATGTGGGTCGAGCGCGGCGACACCGTGCACGCCGACTACGGACCCCTGGGGGCGATCACGTGCCGTTTCGAGTAGAGCCTCCCTTCGTCCGGCGGCTCGAGGAGGCCGGACGGCCCCTCATCGGGATGTGGGTCTGCAGCGGCAGCCCGCTCGTCGCCGAGATCTGCGCGGGCAGCGGCCTGGACTGGCTGCTCCTCGACGCCGAGCACAGCCCCAACGGCCTGGAATCCCTTCTGGCGCAGTTGCAGGCGATCGGGACCACCCCCACACTGGTGCGTCCTCCGTCCGGCGACCCCGTCGTCCTCAAGCAGTACCTCGACCTCGGCGCCCAGAACCTGCTGATCCCGATGGTCGACACCGCGGAACAGGCCGCCGAGCTGGTGCGGGCCGTGAGCTACCCGCCCGCCGGGATCCGCGGCGTCGGCAGCGCGCTGGCCCGGGGGTCGCGCTGGAACCGGATCGAGGGGTACCTGACCCGGGCACGCGACACCATCTCGCTGTTCGTCCAGATCGAAAGTGCCCAGGCCGTGGCCAATGTCGAGGAGATCACCGCGACCGAGGGGGTGGACGGCGTCTTCGTCGGCCCCTCCGACCTCGCGGCGTCGTTCGGGCTGCTCGGCCGGCCGAACCACCCGCAGGTGATCGAGGCCGTCGAGACCTGTGTCGCGGTGGCGAACCGGCTCGGCGTCAAGGTCGGGCTCAACGCCTTCGACCCGGTGCTCGCCCGGCGATACCTGGCCTGCGGTGCCGATTTCGTGCTCGTCGGCGCGGACGTCCAGCTCCTGGCCCGCGGCAGCGAGAACCTGGCCGCCACCTACATCGAGGAGGTCCCGTGACCGCGCTGCCACGCCCGGGCAAGATCATCGCGCTGCACCTCAACTACCCGTCGCGGGTGGCGCAGCGAGGGCGCAGGCCGGCGTTCCCGTCGTTCTTCCTCAAACCCCCGTCGTCGGTGAGCGCTTCCGGCGACACGATCGAACGTCCACACGGCACCGAGCTTCTCGCCTACGAGGGGGAGATCGCCCTGATCATCGGGCGCACCGTGCGCCGGGTGAGCCCGGAAGAGGGCTGGGCGGCCGTCGAGGCAGTCACGGCCGCGAACGACTGGGGCGTCTACGACCTGCGGGCCGTCGACAAGGGCTCGAACCTGCGCAACAAGGGCGGGGACGGGTTCACGCCGCTCGGGCCCACCGTGATTCCCGCGAGAGACCTCGACCCGGACGGGCTGCGGGTGCGCACCTGGGTCAACGGCGAGCTCACCCAGGACGACACCACCGCCGATCTGCTGTTCCCCTTCGGGGTTCTCGTCGCCGACCTGTCCCAGCTGATCACCCTGGAGCCGGGGGACGTGGTGCTCACCGGGACGCCGGCCGGCTCGTCGGTCGCGGTGCCGGGTGACGTGGTCGAGGTGGAGGTCGACGTCCCGGGCGGGCTCACCACCGGCCGACTGGTCACCCGGGTGGTCGAGGGCACCGTTCCGTTCGCCGACTTCGGGGCCGGACCGACCGTGAACGACCTGCAGCGGGCCGAGGCCTGGGGGTCGGCCGAAGCCGCCGGGCTGGAGCCGGTTCTCACCGACGAGCTGCGTGGTCTGCTCAACGGGGTGGCCGTGGCGACGCTCAGTTCCGAACTGCGCAAGCGCGGTTACCCGCACTCCAGCATCGACGGCGTGCACCCGCTGAAACCCGGCACCCGGATGATCGGCACCGCGCGCACCCTGCGCTTCGTCGCGCACCGGCCCGACCTGTTCACGAGCCACGGCGGCGGGTACAACGCCCAGAAGCGGGCTTTCGACTCGCTGAAACCCGGTGAGGTGCTGGTGATCGAGGCCCGCGGTGACGCCACGGCGGGCACGGTCGGCGACGTGCTCGCACTGCGGGCCCAGACCCTCGGTGCCGCCGGCGTCATCACCGACGGCGCCGTGCGCGACAGCGCGGCGGTCGTCGACATCGGCCTGCCGGTCTTCGCCCAGGGGGCGCACCCGTCCGTGCTCGGGCGCCGGCACGTGCCCTGGGAGGTCGACGCCACCGTCACCTGCGGCGGCGCGACCGTGCAGCCCGGCGACATCCTGGCCGGCGACGACGACGGGGTGGTGGTGATCCCGCCGCACCTGCTCGACGAGGTGGCCCGGGCCGCCTCCGAGCAGGAGGCCCAGGACGCCTGGGTCGCCGCCCGCGTCGCCGAGGGCCACCCGGTCGACGGGCTGTTCCCGCCCGACGCCGAATGGCTGGCCCGGTACCGCTCGTCCACCCGCCCCGACCTCTGACGCGTCCCCCGTTCTTCGTAAGGAGCGACATGCCCCAGCCGACACCCGCGGGCCTGCCCGGGAAGATCCAGCACTTCATCGACGGCCGGTTCGTCGACAGCGTCGACGGCGAGACCTTCGACGTGATCAACCCGACCACCGACGAGGTCTACATCCAGGCCGCCTCGGGAAAGCAGGCCGACATCGACCTGGCCGTGGCCGCCGCGCGGCGCGCCTTCGACGGGCCGTGGTCGAAGATGCTGCCCCGTGCCCGTTCTCGCGTGCTGCACACGATCGCCGACCTGATCGAGGGCCAGGACCAGCGCCTGGCCGAGCTCGAGACCTGGGACACCGGGCTGCCGATCACGCAGGCCCTGGGCCAGGCCCGGCGCGCGGCCGAGAACTTCCGGTTCTTCGCCGACCTGATCGTGGCCCAGCGCGACGACACCTACAAGGTGCCCGGCCGGCAGGTGAACTACGTCAACCGCAAGCCCAAGGGTGTGGCCGGGCTGATCACGCCGTGGAACACGCCGTTCATGCTGGAGTCCTGGAAGCTCGCCCCGGCCCTGGCCACCGGCAACACGGTGGTGCTGAAACCGGCCGAGTTCACGCCGCTCTCGGCCTCGCTGTGGGCCGGGATCTTCCGCGAGGCCGGTGTTCCCGACGGCGTGTTCAACCTGGTCAACGGCTTCGGCGAGACCGCCGGCGACGCTCTGGTGAAGCACCCGGACGTACCGCTGATCTCGTTCACCGGTGAGAGCCGCACCGGGCAGCTGATCTTCGCCAACGCCGCGCCCTTCCTCAAGGGCCTGTCGATGGAGCTGGGCGGCAAGTCCCCGGCCGTCGTCTTCGCCGACGCCGACCTGGAATCAGCGCTCGACGCCACGGTTTTCGGGGTCTTCTCGCTGAACGGCGAGCGGTGCACCGCGGGCAGCCGGGTGCTGGTGGAGCGATCGGTCTACGACGAGTTCGTGGCTGCGTACGCCCGGCGCGCCGCCGCCATCACGGTCGGCGACCCGTCCGACCCGGCCACCGAGGTCGGCGCGCTGGTGCACCCGGAGCACCGCGCGAAGGTCGTCAGGTACGTCGAGATCGGCAAGGGCGAGGCCCGTCTCGTGGCCGGGGGCGAGCCGATGGAGGGCAACTTCGTGGCGCCGACGGTGTTCGCGGATGTCAGGCCGCAGGCCCGGATCTTCCAGGAGGAGATCTTCGGCCCGGTCGTCGCGATCACCCCGTTCGACAGCGACGCCGAGGCGCTGGAACTGGCCAACGGGGTGAAGTACGGCCTGGCCGCGTACATCTGGACCAACGACCTGAAGCGCGCCCACGCGTTCGCGCAGAACGTCGAGGCCGGCATGGTCTGGCTGAACTCGAACAACGTGCGTGACCTGCGCACCCCGTTCGGCGGCGTGAAGGCGTCCGGGCTGGGGCACGAGGGCGGCTACCGCTCGATCGACTTCTACACCGACCAGCAGGCGGTGCACATCTCCCTGAGTGACTCCCACTCGCCCCGTTTCGGCACCTCCTCCACCCCGCAGAAGTGAGAACGAGCCATGGCTGAGCGCATCCCCACCCCCACCTCCCCCGCACCGGACATCGTGCGCTGTGCCTACCTCGAGCTGGTCGTGACCGACCTGGCGAGGTCGCGGGAGTTCTACGTCGACCTGCTCGGCCTGGTGGTCACCTGCGAGAGCGACACCGAGATCTACCTGCGCACGTTCGACGAGTTCATCCACCACAACCTGGTGCTGAGGCAGGGGCCGGTGGCGGCCGTGGCCGCGTTCGCCTACCGGGTGCGCTCCCCCGAGGAACTCGACCGGGCGGTGGACTTCTACACCGAGCTGGGCTGCCGGGTGGAACGGCGCGGTGAGGGGTTCGTCCGTGGAGTGCGGGACGCGGTGCGGGTGCAGGACCCGATCGGGTTCCCGATCGAGTACTTCTACGAGGTCGAGCACGTGGAGCGCCTGGCCTGGGCCTACCACCTCCACAACCCGGGCGCCCTCGTGCGTCTCGACCACTTCAACCAGGTGACCCCCGACGTCCCCCGGGCCGCTGCCCACATGGTCGACCTCGGGTTCCGGGTCACGGAAGACATCGAGGACGGTGAGGGCACGGTGTACGCGGCGTGGATGCGGCGCAAGCCCACCGTGCACGACACCGCGATGACCGGTGGCGACGGGCCGCGTATGCACCACGTGGCGTTCGCGACCCACGAGAAGCACAACATCATCGCGATCTGCGACAAGATGGGGGCGCTGCGGATCTCCGACCGGATCGAGCGGGGACCGGGCCGGCACGGGGTGTCGAACGCGTTCTACCTCTACATCCTCGACCCGGACGGGCACCGCGTGGAGATCTACACCCAGGACTACTGGACGGGCGACCCGGACAACCCGCTCGTGACCTGGGACGTGCACGACAACCAGCGCCGCGACTGGTGGGGCAACCCGGTCGTGCCCAGCTGGTACACCGAGGCGTCCCCCGTTTTGGACCTCGACGGCACCGTGGTGCCGCTGACGACCCGCACCGACGACAGCGAGATGTCCGTGACGATCGGGGCCGACGGCTTCTCGTACACGCGTGAGGGCGATGTCGAAAAGGGTTTCAAGCTGGGGAACCAGCTCTAGTCCGGTTACGACGAAAGGGAGGACGACGATGTCCGTCACTGAGGAATCGCTGCTCGAGCGGGTCACCGACCCGAAGGGCCGGGAGATCTTCGAGCCGGCGACCGGATCGTTGCTGGGCCGCGCGCCCGAGCACACGGTGGACGACCTGGAGCGGGCGGTGGCCGCGGCGGTGGCCGCCCAGCCGGCCTGGGAGGCACGGGGTCACGAGGAGCGCAGTGCCCGGCTGGTGCGCATCGCCGACCGGATCGACGCGGCCGCCGAGCCGCTGGCCCGGCTGCTGGCGCGCGAGCAGGGCAAGCCGCTGAACGGGCCGAACGCCCGGTTCGAGGTGGGGGCCTGCTCGGCCTGGCTGCGGGCGACCGCGGCGACCGTGCTGGAGGACCAGGTGGTGGTCGAGGACGGCCGGCAGGTCTCGACGCTGACCTACAGGCCGGTCGGGGTGGTCGCGGCCGTGGGGCCGTGGAACTGGCCGCTGATGATCGCGATCTGGCAGATCGCCCCGTCGCTGCGCATGGGCAACACCGTGGTGGTGAAGCCGTCCGAGTTCACCCCGCTCAGTGTGCTGGCGCTGGTCTCGCTGGCGAACGAGGAGCTGGAGGACGGTGTGCTCACCGCCCTTTCCGGCGACCGGGAGGTGGGTGCCCGGCTGGTGGCCCACCCGGCGGTGCGCAAGATCATGTTCACCGGGTCGACCGCGACCGGGCGCAAGATCGTGGAGGCGTCCGGCGCGAACCTGGCCCGGCTCACGCTCGAGCTGGGGGGCAACGACGCCGGGATCGTGCTGCCCGACGCCGACCCGGAAGCCATTGCCCAGGACCTGTTCTGGGGTGCGTTCATCAACACCGGGCAGACCTGTGCGGCGCTGAAGCGGTTGTACGTGCACGAGTCCCTTCACGACCGGGTCGTGGACGCGCTGGCCGGGGTCGCGGCGAAAATGCCGCTGGGGGTCTCGCTCTCGGAGGAGAACGTGCTCGGCCCGGTGCAGAACAGGATGCAGTTCGACATCGTGTCCGGGTTGGTGGAGGACGCCCGGACACGCGGCGCGACGATCGTCACCGGGGGTGCCCCGGCCACCGAGCTGGGGCCGCTGTTCTACCCGATCACCCTCGTCACCGGCCTGAAGGACGGGGACCCGCTGGTCGACGAGGAGCAGTTCGGCCCGGCGCTGCCGATCATCAGCTACTCGGACGTGGACGACGCGGTCGCCAGCGCGAACCGGCTCGACGTGGGTCTGGGGGCGTCGGTGTGGAGCAGTGACCCGGCCGCGGCCCAGGCGGTGGCCGACCGGATCGAGGCGGGCACGGTCTGGATCAACGGTCACGGCGGGGTCCACCCGTTCGCCCCGTTCGGCGGGGTGAAGAGCTCCGGCTACGGGCTGGAGTTCGGCGTCGAGGGCCTGAAGTCGGTCGCGGTGCCGAAGGTGGTGACGCGCCCGGTCGGGTGAGTCCCCCGGCTCGGCCCGCCGGTTCTCAGGGCTGCCGGGGCAGGTCCGCGTTGTCGGCCGAGCGCGGCTGTTCCGGCAGGAACCCGACGCCGCCGGCGGGCGGGCCGAGGCGGTGCAGCAGGGCCTCGCCCTCGATGTCGAGGTTGGGCAGGGCGCGGTCGAGGGGGCCGGGCAGCCACCACATCGTCGTGCCGACGATGGCCATGACGGCCGGGACGATGAGCATGCGCACGAGGAACGCGTCGGCGATCACGCCGACGGCGAGCGCGAAGCCGATGGTCTTGATCATCACGGCGTCGCCGAGCGCGAAGCCGGCGAAGACGCCGAACATGATGACGGCGGCGGCGGTGACGACCCGGGCGCTGTGGGCGAATCCGTCGATGACGGCCTGGCGGGCCGGCGTGCCGTGCACGTGGGCCTCGCGCATGCGGGTGACCAGGAAGACCTCGTAGTCCATGGCCAGGCCGAACAGCACGCCGGTGAGCAGCAGCGGGAGGATGAACGCGACCGGGGTGGTGACGTCGAGGCCGATCAGGTGGTTGAGCCAGCCCCACTGGAACACCGCGACGGTGGAGCCGAGGGCCACGCCGACGGAGAGCAGGAAGCCGAGCGCGGCCTTGAGCGGCACCAGGATCGAGCGGAACACCAGGATCAGCAGCACGAAGGCCAGACCCACGACGACGACCAGGTAGAGCGGGAAGACGTCGGTGAGTTTCTGTGAGATGTCGACGCCGACGGCGGTCTGGCCGGTGACGAGGGCCCGGGCGCCGGTGTCGGCCGGCAGGGAGGCGAGGTCGTCGCGGATGGTGTCGACGAGGTTCTTGGTGGCGGCGTCCGAGGGTCCGCTCTCCGGGATCACGGTGACGGTCGCGAAGTGCACGGCCTCGAGCTGGGCCGCGAAGGCCGCCCGGGCCTTGGTCGTCGTGCTGGTGACGGGCGGGACCACGGCGGCCACGTCGTCCTCGATGCCGGAGAGCCGGCTGACCACCGTGGCGACGGCCGCGGCGCCGTCGGAGGCGTCGAGCGTGTCGACGACGACGATCAGCGGGCCGTTGGCCCCCGGGCCGAAGTTGTCGGAGATCAGGTCGTAGGCGACGCGGTTGTCGCTGCCGGACGGGGCGGTCGCGTCGTCGGGGATGGCGAGTTCCATCTGGAGCACCGGGATCGAGATCACCGCGGCCACGGCGACGCCCGCGACCAGGGCCGGGATCCGGAACCGGCTCACCGCCTCGACCCAGCGCAGACCGTTGGTGCGCACCGAGGCGTCCTCCACGTCCCTCTGCTTGAGGCCCCTGATGCTGCCGCTGAGCACCCGGCGGCCGGCCAGGCCGAGCAGCGCGGGCAGCAGGGTGAGGGCGATGAGAACGGCCACGGCGACCATGCCGGCGCCGCCCAGGCCCATCTGGGTGAGGAAGCCGATGCCGGTGACGCTGAGGCCGGCCAGCGCGATGATCACCGTGAGACCGGCGAAAATGACCGCGGAACCGGCGGTTCCGACGGCGGCTCCGGCCGCGTCCTCCAGTGGACGCCCCTGCCGGACCTCGTGCTGGTAGCGGGACATGATGAACAGGGCGTAGTCGATGCCGACGGCCAGGCCCAGCATCGAGCCGAGAGCCGGTGTGGTGGAACTCAGTTCGACGAATCCGGTGAGGGTGGTGATGCCGGCGGCACCGATCCCGACGCCGACGATCGCGGTGAGGAGGGGCATCCCGGCGGCGACCAGGGAGCCGAAGGTGACGGCCAGCACCACGAGAGCGACGGCGACACCGATGATCTCGGCGGTGGGCGGTTCGGTCTCGGCGGCCAGGGCGTCACCACCGATCGCGGCGGTGAGACCGGCCTGCCGCAGGGTGGTTCGCGCGTTCTCGAGGGCCGATCTGTCGGCTTCGGTGAGGTCGACCGCGGACTTGCTGTACGTGATGGTGACGTACCCGACGCGTCCGTTCCCGGAGACCGTGGCCGCGCCGGTGCTCTGCACGTGGTCGGTCTTCGCCGCTGCGAGCGCCCGCGTGATGACCGCCTGGCTGCCGTCGATCGTCGTGCCCGGCGGCGCCTGGATCACCAGCCGGGCGGTGGCGCCGTCGGGTGAGGCACCGGGGCTGCGCTCCTCGATGAGGGAGAAGGCGTCGGTGCTCTCCATGCCGTCGAGGGTGAAGTTGTCGTTGGTCTGCCCGGACAGGGTGGCGGCGCCCGCGCCCATGGCGACGAGGATGAGCAGCCACAGGCCGGCGACCGTCTTGCGGTGCACGAACGACCAGCGGCCGAGGCGGAAGAGGTGCCATGCCATAGCTGTACCTTTCGGCGGAGGCCAGGGTCTTCGGCACGACCGGCGGGTAGGTTCAGGCGCTGATCCGGTTCCGTCCCCGTGACTTGGCGATGTACAGCTGACGGTCGGCCCGGGCCAGCAGGTCGTCGGCGGTGTCACCCGGCCGGCGGGTGGTCAGGCCCGCGCTCAGGGTGATGCCGCGGCCGGGGGTGATGTCGTTCCAGTCGTGCTGCTCCACCGCCAGCCGCAGCTCTTCGACCAGCGGGGCGGCCTGGTGGGTGAGCAGCACCAGGAGCAGTTCCTCGCCGCCGAAGCGGGCGGCGAACGAGCCGTCGTCGGGGGCCGCGGCCTCGAGCATGCGGGCGATCTGCTGGAGCACGCGGTCGCCGGCCTCGTGCGAGAACCGGTCGTTGACGGACTTGAAGTGGTCGAGGTCGAGCAGGGCGAGGGTGATCTCGGTGTCGTCGTCATGGAGGAGCTCGGACAGGCGCTCGGTGACGTAGAGGCGGTTGCGCAGCCCGGTGAGCGGGTCGCGGCGGGCCTCCTCGCGGTAGCGGGCGGCCTCCTCGCGGGCGGTCTGGGTCTCGTAGAGCGCCTGGCGGATCTGGGCCTGGGCCTCGCGCTGGCTCGAGCGCAGCTGCTGGTCGGCCTCGACGTAGGCGCTGAGCAGCTCGAACGCGGCCCGGTGGTCGCCCAGCGCGGCGCTGAGTTCGGCCTGCTCGCGCAGGATCTCGTTCTTGACGCGGGTGTAGCCCTCCTCGATGCAGGCCCGGCGGGCCTGGGCCAGGGTGTCGGCGGCCCGGCGCAGATGTCCCTGGGCGCGCTGGGTGACGGCGACGGTGAGCAGGTAGTAGGGACGCACGTCGGCGGACTTGAACGGCATGGTGCCGAGCACGGCGACGGCCTGGAGCGCGACCTCGGCCGCGCGGGGCAGGTCGCCGGCCATCAGGTGGATGCGGGCCACCGTGTCGAGGGAGGCGGCGTCAAGCGGGTGCCCGTAGCGCGCACTCAGGTCGTGCAGGATCTTCACGCTGGCCAGGGCGTCGTCGGTCTTGCCGTTGAGCAGGGCGTTGTAGGCCCGGTTGTTGGCGACCATCAGGTGCAGCCGGGCGTCGCCCCGGGCCACCTCCTCGGCGCGGGAGTACCAGAGCATCGCGTCGCTCCAGGACCCCAGGTCGGAGACCAGGTCGGCGGCCTTGTTCAGCACGCGGGCGCGCAGGCGTGGGGGCACGTCGTCGGTGAAGGCGCCGATGGCATCCATCACGTGCTGCAGCGACGTGGCCTCGTCGCCCAGGTCGTTGTAGACGAAACCGGTGAGCAGACAGGCACGGACGAGGTGCTCACCGGTGAGCGGAGCGGCCAGGTCGGTGGCGCGGCTGATGAGGGCGACGGCGGTGGTGAGCTCGCCGGTGCGCTGGTGCGACTCGGCGCGCACGAGGAGGGCACCGGCAACGATGTCCCGGGCGCCGAGGGTGTGGGCGCGCTGCTCGAGCTCGGCGGCGCGGGTGCGGGCCTGGGTGGGTTCGGAGGAGACCAGGTCGTTGAGTTCGGCGAGTTCGGCGAGTTCGGCGCGGAGGTCGGGCTGGGCCGGCTCCCCGGGGTTCGGTGCGCCGGGGTTCGGTGCGCCGGGGTTCGGTGCGCCGGGGATCGCTTCGCCGGGGCGGATGGGGTGGCGGCGGGACGGGAGGGCGGGCACGGTCGTGCCGGATCGCCTCGCCTGGTCCATCGTCACCGGAGCTCTCCCGACATTCCCGCCTTCGCCACCGTTGCCTAGCCTTGCAGCTGAGCAACCCCTCTGGGTAGCGATCGCGTTCAATTGTCACGGATGTGCAGCATGGAGTGACAGGCGTATTCGGGGGACGGACGGTCGTGCTGTGGGACCGGTGCCGCGCCGACCCGGCCCTTTACCCGTAGCCTTCTCCGGTGAGCGAGTCCCAGCCTCAACTGATCCGTCTCCGTCTGCCCGGCCAGTCCGGCTTCGTCTATCTTCTGCGGCACCACGGCCGCGGCGCCGAGGGGTATCCGGGCGCCGACCAGCTGGAGACGTCCGAGGGCAAACTCCTCGGCGCCGACAGCCCCGGCCTCCTGCTGCACCAGGCCGGCCTGCCCGACCGTCCCCAGGTACACATGCTGATCATCGACCTGCGGCGGGCCCGGCGGGGTCTGACCCGGCCGAGCGACCGGTGGTCCAACCAGGTCCGGGCCGACCTGAAGCAGGCCGACGACCTGTTCTACGACGCCGCGGCGTCTCTGGCCGACCAGGGCATGGCCGACGCGACGAGCGGCGACACCCCGTTTCACCGCACGTACCAGTATCTCTGGGGCAACGACGTGAAGCTGCTGCCCCCGGCCGAACGGGTGCGGCTGTGGGACAACCACCTGCAGTGGCTGTTGACCAGCCTGCGGGTGTTCCACCGACACTAGGTCTGACCCTGTCCGAAAGTGCCACCCCCGGAACGGTTCCGGGGGTGGCACTCCACGTCCGGGACCTAGCTGATCTTGACCGACACGACCTTCTGGTAGCCGTTGACGGAGGAGTTCAGCCGGACCCTGGTGGTGCTGCTGCGTGTGGCGCCCTTGCTGCTCGACACGTCGATCCGGCTGACCAGCGTGTCGTTCGGGGGCGTGCTGCGCAGCTGGGCCAGCAGCGAGGTCAGGGAGTTCGGCTCCTTCGCGCCGGGCAGGACGCTCGACGCGTCACCGACCGACAGGCTGCCGCTCCAGCCCTTGCTCTTCTTCGGCACCGCGACCGTCAGCGGCACCGTGACCTTCTTGCTGGAGTCGCGGTAAACGGACAGCGTCGCGCGCAGCGGGAGCTTCGCACCCGACCTGACCTTCTGGGTGCCCTTGAGCGCCACCCACCGACCGCTCTTCCTCGTCTCCACCTTCGTGACCCGGTAGGGCTTGTAGGTGGAGGTCACCGTGCCCCTGATCGTGATCCCGGTGATGTCGACGGTCTCGTACTCCTGCTCGACCAGCGGCACGAGCGTTCCGTAGAGGCTGTCGGCCGCCGCGAAGCCGATGTCCGTGGCGTCGGCGTAGGTCTCGCTGCGGCTCAGCGAGAACTTCTTGCCGCCGTCACGGGTGCCGGTGATCGTGTACGTCAGCGAGGCCGTGCCGCCGCTCTGCGCGCCGTTGGCCTTGATGATCGCGCCCATCAGGTGGGTGGCCGCGACGTCACCGGCGACGGGCTGGTAGACGCCCACGGTCTTGCCGGTGAAGGTCTTGCTGCCCTTCTTCAGTGACGTGGTGATCGGGTAGGTGTGCCGGGGCGTGGTGCCCAGGGTGCTCCGCAGCCCGATCGTGCCGTCGTGCGTGACCGTGCCGACCACACCGCCCGGGTTACCGACCTTGAACGGGCCGTCGTTGGGGTCGGCCTGCACGTAGACCGCCGTGGCCGGGTGCACGCTGTACTCGGCCTTGCCCACATTGTTGAACGGGTGCCCGAACGCCACCGCCGTCGTGCCGCACACGTACGTGGTGGTGCCCAGGCCGACGGCCGAGACGTCGCCGTACGACAGCGCGGCGGCGTAGTTCGAGCCGGCGAAGATCTCCCCCGGCGTCGACTTCGCACGGGCGCTGATGCGCGCCGTGCTGCGGTGCACCGTGGCGCCGCTGGCCTTCGTGATCTCCGACAGGAAGCGCCCGCCGTTCTTCTGCGCCGCCCCGGTGACGGTGACCGGCACCGGCAGCCGCTCGAAGCCCCTGGCCGCCACCTTCACCGAGACCTCACCGGTCCGGGCGATGCGCGCGGCCCTCGCCGAGGAGACGGCCACCTTCGGGGTGCCCGCCGTGCCGCCCCGCAGGGCCAGCAGGTCGGCGGCCGGGGTGATGCCGGCGATCTTCGACGACGCGGCCAGGCCGTAGGAGACTGACCCGATGAGCTTGCCGTCGGAGGTGTAGACCGGCGACCCGGACATGCCCGCCCACACGCCGCCCGCGCGCTCGAGTGCGGGCGAGTCGACCTCGGCCATGATCATGTCGACGCCGGGCGCGATGCCGTCGGTGACCCGGCCCAGCACCTCGGCCGTGAATTCCTCGGCCTGCGTGCCTCTCTCGACCGTGTAGCCGGTGCCCTTCAGCCCGTCGACCACCTGCGCGGTGGGCAGGGCCGTCGGGCAGTTCTTCGCCGCGGCGAAGGACGACGTCGCCGGTAGCGCGACGAGCATCCCGGAGACCGCCACCGCGGTGATCAGACCGCCGGCCGCGCGAGATCTGTTCATAATGCCCCCTGCTGTTCGAGAACCGCTGCGCCCCGGTAATTCAGGCGCGATCTCGACGGTAGGCGCCCACCCCGTCCCCCATGCGCCGTTTCGTCATTATTACGCCTTTGGTCGCACCTGCGGACCGTCCGCGAGGATGACTGCCGCCCGAGAGGTCCACCCCAGGGGGGTTGCCCTGCCCTTCATCAGGGTGTATTCGTGGCCGCCCCAGCATCTTTGGGCAGGTTTCACGGGTGGACGCGCGGACGGCGGCCGCCGTCGCCCCGGCCCGGGTACGTGGAGACGACCGCTCACGTCACACCGCCGGGCGGAGAGTCCGCGGTCAAGATTGTCGGTGGGGGCCGCTAGGTTCGCGGGCATGGATCATGAACCCCGTCTCGGTGCTGTGGCCGTCGCCCGTCCCGGCGTTCTTCTCAACGGCAGGAGCCCTCGATGAGCCAGACGATCGCGGGGCGCACGCTGTCCCGGCCGGACTACGAGCAGGCGGTCGCGACCGCCCGGGCGGCGTCGACCCAGTACTACGGCACCGGTGAGGCGGCCGACGCGGTGGCCGACGAGTCGGCCGAGGTCACGGTTCTCGACGACGCCACCTACGACCAGCTGGTGCGCGACATCGCGGTCACCGAGGCCGAGCACCCCGAGTGGCAGGTGCAGGCCTCCCCCACGCAGGTGGTCGGCGGGGACGCCGGCGACGTCGAGCACTCCGCGCCGATGCTGAGTCTCGACAACGTGTTCTCCGCGGCCGAGCTCGCCGACTGGCACGCCGGGCTGAGCAAGCGCCTGGGCCGCGGTCCGCGCTACGTGGCCGAGCCCAAGCTCGACGGGCTGGCCCTGGCCGCGCGCTACCGGCAGGGCGCGCTGGTGCAGCTGATCACCCGGGGCGACGGCGTGCACGGCGAAGACGTCACCTTCGCGGCGGCGGCCATCTCCGGCCTGCCCGCGCAGCTCTCGCGGCCGCTCACGCTCGAGGTGCGCGGCGAGGTGATGCTGACCGACGAGCAGTTCGCCGCCGCCAACGAGCTGCGCCTGGCCAACGCCGACCGGCCGTTCGTCAACCCGCGCAACGGCGTGGCCGGGGCCCTGCGCGGCTCGAAAGACCGCACCTACGTCATCCCCATGACGTTCTTCGCCTACCAGGTGCTCGCCCTGCCCGAGACCTACCCGGGCGAGCGGCCCGACGAGTCGCTCGGCTACTCGGCCGCCATCGAGCTGCTCGGTGAGCTGGGCGTCTCCACCGCCGCCACCTCCCCGGCCCGCATCGCGGTGGCCGACACGATCGAGGCCGTGCAGGAGTACATCGACGAGCTGCTCGCCCGTCGCGCCGACCTCGGGTTCGGCATCGACGGCGCGGTCGTCAAGGCCGACTCCCCCGCCGACCGCGCGCAGGCCGGCTCGTCGTCGCGGGCGCCGCGCTGGGGCATCGCGTTCAAGTTCCCCGCCGACTCGCGCCTCACCACGCTCGAGGAGGTCATCTGGCAGGTCGGCCGCACCGGGGTGATCACGCCCCGGGCTCGCGTGAAGCCGGTCTTCGTGGGCGGCACCACCGTCACCTACGCCACGCTGCACAACCCCAACGACCTGGCCCGTCAGGGCCTCATGCTCGGCGACACGGTGATGGTTCTGCGCGCCGGAGAGGTGATTCCGCGCATCGAGGGCGCCGTGGTCTCGGCCCGCACCGGCAGCGAGACGCCGATCGAGGCGCCCGAGGTCTGCCCGAACTGCGGCGGCGAGATCGACCGTTCGCAAGAGCGCTGGCGTTGCCGGCGGGGCCGCACCTGCGCCCTGCCGCAGGCGGTGCGCTACGCGGTGGCCCGCGACTGCTGGGACATCGAGTCCGTCGGCGAGAAGCTGGTGCGCCAGCTGGTCGACACCGGCCTGGTCACCGACGTGGCCGACGTCTTCGCCCTGACGCAAGAGCAGCTGCTCGAGCTCGACCGCATGGGCCGGACGAGCGCGGCGAAGGTGCTGGGCGAGATCGAGAAGGCCAAGTCGCAGCCGCTGGCGCGCACACTCACCGCGCTCGGCGTGCGGGGCACGGGCCGCTCGATGAGCCGGCGCATCGCCCGCTGGTTCGGCTCGATGGACGACATCCAGGCCGCCGACGCCGCAGCCCTCGAGGAGGTCGACGGCATCGGGCCGGAGAAGGCCCCGGTGATCGTGGAAGAGCTGATCGAGCTCGCCCCGGTGATCGAGAAGCTGCGCCGGGCCGGGGTTTCCATGGCCGAGCCCGGGGTGCCGGGGCGGGTCGTGGCCGCCGAGCGCGCGGCCGCCGCCGAACGGGCGGCCGAGCGCGCCGCTGCCGCTGCCGCTGGCGACGCGGAGGCCGATGCTGATGGTGCGGCGGCCACGGCGGTGGGAGCAGTAGATGACGAGGCCGACGCAACGCTGGCCGCGCTGCTCGCCGACCAGCCGCTGACCGCCGCGAACGGCAAGCCGATGAGCGTGGTCGTGACCGGCAAGATGACCGGCCCGCTCGCGGCGCTGTCGCGCAACGAGATGAACGAGCTGATCGAGCGGGCGGGCGGCAAGTCCAGTGGCTCGGTGTCCAAGACCACGAGCCTGCTGGTTGCGGCCGAAGGGGGCTCCAGCAAGTACAAGAAGGCCCAGGACCTGGGCATCACCATCGAGACCCCGGAGCAGTTCGCCGAACGTCTGAAGAGTCTCCTGTAACGCTCGCCGCCACCGGTCACGCGGGCACCGGGCACCGGGCACCGGGCACCGGGCACCGGGCACCGGGCACCGGGCACCGGGCACCGGGCACCGGGCACCGGGCACCGGGCACCGGGCACCGGGCACCGGGCACCGGGCACCGGGCACCGGGCACCGAAAAGTCGGGCCCGTCGCTGCACCTGGCCCCAGGAACGGACGTCAACCGAGCCGAGCAACGGAGGGTGGCGAGCCACCAGCCAGCGAGAACAGAGGCCGTCTCCGGGGCCAGCGCCGGATCCCCACGCCGGTGCCATGCCCCACCCCGGTGCCATGCCCCACCCCGGTGCCATGCCCCACCCCGGTGCCGTGCCCCACCCCGGTGCCGTGCCCCACCCTGGTGCCGTGCCCCACCTCGGTGCCGCCACGCCGATGCCCCCACGCCGGTGCCGCTACCGCCACGCCGGTGCCGCTACCGCCACGCCGGTGCCGCTACCGCCACGCCGATGCCATCACGCCGGTGCCATCACGCCGGTACCGCTGCCGCCACGCCGGTGCCGAACCCGGGGCCCACTACCCCGGCGACGGCGCCGATCCCGGCACGGTGAAAATCACTGTGGTGCCCGGCCCCTCGCCCGACGATCCCGACGATGCCGCCGGATCGCCGGACCTCCGCGACTCGACCGCCACCGATCCACCGTGCGCCACCACCACCGCCTCCACGATGGCCAGCCCCAGCCCGGAACCACCCCGGGCCCGGCTACGGCTCTCCTCGGCCCGCCAGAACCGCTCGAAGAGCCGCGGCACCTGCTCCGCCGGAACGCCCAGTCCGTGATCCCGCACCGAAACCCGCACCGCTCCGTCCTCGCCCGACTGCACCGGCACCACCGCGACCTCCACCGCCGTCCCGGCCGGGGTGTGCTGCACTGCGTTCCCCACCAGGTTGCGCAGCACCCGCCGCAACCGCTCGGCATCCCCCCGTACCACCGCCGAGCCACCACCTGAGCCACCACCTGAGCCACCAACCGAGCCACCACCCGAGCCACCACCCGCCAGCACATCACCCGCCAGCACATCACCCGGCCGCTGCAAGGTGAAGACCCGATCCGCCGCCACCACCCGGGCGTCCTCCAGCACCTCCTCGGCCAGGGCCACCAGGTCGACGTCCTCGAGATCCAGCGGCACCTGCGCGTCGAGCCGGGCCAGCAGCGACAGCTCCTCCACCAGCATGCCCATGCGGCCCACCTCGACCTCGACCTTCTCCAACGCGGCCTGCGTCCCCTCCTCGCCCCGTAAACCGCCCTGCAGGTACAGATCCACCCAGCCACCGATCTTGGTCAGCGGCGTACGCAGCTCGTGCGACGCGTCCGCCACGAACGACCGCAGCCGGTCCTCCGCCCGGTCACGCGCCCGAAAGGCCTCGCGCACGGCCGTCGCGACCTGGTCCGTCTCCGTGCTTCCGCCCAGGGGCACGGTTTCCGGCCCACCCTCACCCCGCCCGACCCGCTGGACGGCGGACGCCAGGTCGGTCAGCGGCCGCAGCCCCGCCCGCACCACCGCGGCGATCAGCACGCACAGCACCCCCAGTGCCAGCAGCGCGACCAGCAGCCCGGTGCGCACGAGCCGGTTCACCGTCTCCCGGTCGTCCGCCCGCGAGACGGCCAGCACCACGGCGTCGATCCGGGTCGGCCCGCCGAGATCGGCCCTCAGCCCGGGAGTATCGACCGCGATGCCGGCCGTGGGCTCACCGTCGTCGAGGAAGACCACCGTTCCCGGGTCCGGCAGGGTCGCGTCCATGAGCTCCCGCTCGGAAACCCCCGGCAGCCCGGTGGAGAAGCCCGGCTCCCCGCCGACCACCAGGATCAGGCCGGTCCGGTCACCCAGCAGCGACTCCAGCTGGGGCGTGCCGACCTTCAGGCTGCCCTGGTTGGCCACGTTCAGCGCGACCACCCGCTCGATCTGGTCGTGCACGGTGTGCAGGCGCCCGGCGACGCGGTCGTCCAGGTAGGCACTCACCGACCAGGCGGTGGCCACCGCGCCGCAGACCAGCACGAGCGCCACTGTCACGAGCACCGCGAGCACGATCCGGGCGCGCACACCCCGCCACCACGTCCGCCGTGGCGAAACCCTCACCGAAACCACCACGTCCGCCGTCGCGAAACCCTCACCGGGACCACCACGTCCACCATCGCGAAACCCTCACCGCGAGGGCTCCCGCAGCGAGTACCCGAAACCGCGCACGGTGTGGATGAGGGGCTCGCGCCCGTCGTCGAGCTTGCGCCGCAGGTTGCTGACGAACCGCTCCACCACCCCCGCGTCCCCACCGAAGTCGTACTGCCAGACGTGCTGCAGGATCTGCGACTTGGAGACGACCCGGCCACTGTTCAGCAGCAGGTACCGCAGCAGCCGGAACTCGGTCGGCGAGAGCTGCACCAGATCACCGCCCCGGGTGACGCGGTGGGCGTCCTCGTCGAGCTCCAGGTCGGCCACCCGCAGCCCCGCAGCCGCACCGGCGACGACGACGGACGCCAGGGAGCGCCGCCGCAGCGCCTCCACCCGCGCCACCACCTCGGCCACGCTGAACGGCTTGGTCACGTAGTCGTCGGCCCCCAGCCGCAGGCCCCGCACCCGGTCCTCGACCGCGTCCCGCGCCGTCAGCAGCAGCACCGGCAGCTGGGTGCCCCGCGAGCGCAGCAGCTGCACCAGGTCGAACCCGTCGGCGCCGGGCAGCATCACGTCGAGCACGAGCACGTCGACCTCGCCGGCCGTGATGATCCGCAGCGCCCCGGTGACGTCCGCGGCCGCGGTGACCGCGAAGCCCGCGAACTCCAGCGCGGAGGTGAGGAGGTCACGGATGCCGGCGTCGTCGTCCACCACGAGGATCCGGTCCGGGCTGCTCACCGCGTCATCCTGCCATCCGGGCGGGCCGCCGGGCCCGGCCGGCGGGCAATGCCGGGCGAACCGTCAGCAGACCGTCAGGTTCCGCGGGGGCCGGGTGCGGGGCAGCCGTCGGGCCGGGGCGATCGGATCGGGTCGGCCGGGCGAGAGCCGCCCGGGCCCTGACCCGAAGGTTGACATGGCATCCGCTCTCCATCGTCTCGGCCGGTTCGCCCATCGGCGCCGGCTTCTCGTCCTGACCGTCTGGCTGTTCCTGCTCCTGGTCGTGGCGGGCACGGCCGGCAGGCTCGGGCCGAACCTCGACAACGAGTTCACGCTTCCCGGTTCCACCTCCCAGGAGGCCATGGACGACCTCGGTGAGGCCCTGCCCGCCGCGGCGGGCACCAGCGCGCAGATCGTGTTCCGGACGCCGGACGGCACCGGCATCACGTCGGAGGCCTACCGCGAGCCGATCCGGCAGGCGCTGGCCGCCGCCGCCCGGGCGCCCCAGGTGGCCGGGGTCTCCGACCCCTTCGAGACCGGCACGGTGTCGAAGGACGGCACCACCGCCCTGGCCACCGTGGCGTACCCGGTCACGAACGCGGACCTCGGGGCGGACACGGTGGACGCCCTCGAGGACAGCGTGCGGGTCGCCGCCGGGTCGGGTCTGGTGGTCGAGACCGGGGGTCAGGTCTACGGGGACAGCCCGGGAGGGGTGCACGCGACCGAGCTCATCGGGGTCGGTGTCGCCGTCGTGGTGCTGCTGGTCACCTTCGGTTCCGTGCTGGCCGCCGGGGTGCCCCTGCTCACGGCCCTGATCGGTGTCGGTGTGGGGATGTCCGGCCTGCTCGCCGCCTCGCACGCCTTCACCGTCTCCTCCACGGCCCCCACCCTGGCCCTGATGCTGGGCCTGGCCGTGGGTCTGGACTACGCCCTGTTCCTGGTCTCCCGGCACCGGCAGCAGCTCACCGAGGGGATGCCGGTGCCCGAGTCGGTCGCCCGGGCCACCGGAACCGCCGGCAGTGCCGTGCTCTTCGCCGGCGTGACCGTGGTGATCGCCCTGCTCGGCCTGACCGTCGCCGGTGTGCCCATGCTGACCGTGATGGGCCTGAGCGCCGCCGCGACCGTGACGGTCGCCGTCCTGGTCGCCCTCACGCTGGTGCCCGCCCTGCTGTCCCTCGCCGGTGAGCGTCTGCGTCCCCGGCCCGGCACACGGGCCCACCGGCGGCAGACGTCCGGAACCACGAACGTGAGCGAGCGCTGGGTGCGGTTCGTGTCGCGGCGCCCCTGGGTCACGGTGGTCGTCGGTGTGCTGGGGCTCCTCGTGATCGCCGTCCCCGCGACGGATCTCGAGCTCGCGCTGCCCGACCGGTCGACGGCTCCCGCCGGCAGCACCGAGCGCGCGGCCTACGACATCGTCGCGCAGGAGTTCGGCCCGGGCGCCAACGGTGTGCTCCTCGTGGTCGCGGACACCGCCGGCCACGACGACCCGCAGCGCTCGGCCCAGGCCGTCGCCGGGCAGGTCGGGAACCTGCCCGGGGTGGCGACGGCGGTGCCCACCTCGGTGGCGCCCGACGGTTCGCTGGCGGTCGTCCAGGTGGTGCCCACGACCGGTCCGCGGGACACGGCGACGACCGAGCTGGTCGAGACGATCCGCGACGCCGAACCGCGGATCCGCGCCGAGACCGGCACCTCGGTGCGGGTGACCGGGCAGACGGCGATCCAGATCGACCTGTCCGAACGGCTCTCGGCCTCGCTGGTGCCCTACGCCGTGGTGGTCGTCGGCCTGTCGCTGCTGCTGCTCATGCTGGTGTTCCGCTCGATCGCGGTGCCGGTGAAGGCGACGCTGGGCTACCTGCTGTCCATCGGTGCGGCGCTCGGCCTGACCGTCGCGGTGTTCCAGTGGGGCTGGGGCCTGGGCCTTCTCGGTGACGTGGAGACCGGGCCGCTCATCAGCTTCATGCCGATCGTGCTGATGTCGGTGTTGTTCGGCCTGGCGATGGACTACGAGGTGTTCCTGGTGTCCGGCATGCGGGAGACCTACGTGCACACCGGTGACGCCGAGCAGGCCGTGTTCGTCGGGGCGCGCCTGGCCGGGCGCGTGGTGGTGGCCGCGGCGCTCATCATGGTCGGGGTCTTCGCCAGCTTCACGCTCAGCGACAACCCCACCATCATGAGCATCGCCCTGGCCCTGGCCGCCGGGGTGCTCGTGGACGCGTTCGTCGTGCGTCTCACCCTGGTGCCCGCGGTGCTGGCGCTGCTCGGCCGCCGGGCCTGGTGGCTCCCCCGGGCACTCGACCGGGTCCTGCCCGACCTCGATGTCGAGGGGGCCCGGCTGCCGGGGGTGCCGACCATCGAGCTTGAGGACGACGTGGTCGGTGCGGGCGGGCCCGCCGGGTCGCGGACGGACCCGGTATGAGCAGAACCGGTACGGGAGCGCCCGCCGCCGGTTCCGGGCGAGCGGCGACGCGGCCCCGGTGGCACCGGCCGGCCGTCGTCGCCGCCGGGGTGGTCGTGGTGCTGCTCGGGCTGGTCGTGGCCGCCGACGTCGTCGTGGCCCGGCAGGTACGCGGCCGCATCGTGGCCTCGCTGCGCTGTGCCACCGGCACGGCGGACCTGACACCCGACGTGTCCCTGGGCGGCACACCGGTTCTGCTGCAGCTGCTCTCGGGACACCTCGGCCGGGTCTCGGTCTCGGGGGTCCCCTCCTCCGCCCTCGGCGACGGGGCCACCGGTCAGGAACTGCCCGTCACCGGGGACGTCGATCTGATCCTCAGCGACGTCACCCCGGGCCGGCCACCGTCGATCGGAGCGGCGACGGCCACCGTGACCGTCGACTGGGACGCCCTCACCGACCGGCTCACCGAGGCCGCACCGGCGCTGGACGGGGCCACGCTGGGTGAGCAGGCGGGGATGCTGGCCGTCCGGCCCACCCGGCAGGTCATGGGCCGGTCCGTGCAGCTGCTGATGTCCCTGTCGACCGAGAAGAGTTCTCTGGTGCTCACTCCCACGACCGTGGTCATCGGCGACCGCCGGATCCAGGCCTCCCTGCTGACGGGTCTGCTCGGTGAATCCGGGGCGGACGACCAGCTGGCCCCGCGCACCGTCGACCTGGACCTGCCGGAGGGGGCCGCCCTGGTCTCGGCCGGGGTCTCGGCCGACGGGCTGGTCGTCGGGACGTCCGTGGACGTGGCCGCTTTCCGGGGCACGGGCTCGGGGCCCGCCTGCTAGGACAGGTTCAGAGCGATCGCCTCACGCACCAGGTCGGCGAGCGCCTGCTCGTCGACCTGGTCGGGCTCGGCGTAGTCGATGGCGCGGCGCACCTTACCCTCGAGGCCGGCGTTGAACAGGCCGGAGGGGTCGGCGAGCGAGGCCCCCTTGAAGAACGTCAGTTTCACGACGCTCTTGTAGATTTCGCCCGTGCAGATCCCGCCGCCGTGGGCCCAGACCGCCGTGCCCGGGCTGGTCTTCTTGACCCACTTCCACTCCTCGGTGATCTGCGGGTCGACGCCGGTGATGACGGCCCGCAGCGCCGCGAGTCTCGCGCCCCGCCAGTCGGCCAGCTGGGCGATGCGCTCGTCGATGAGCTGCGAGGGGCTCAGCGGGGACGCGTTCTCACCGGTGTCGGTCATCTGTGCGCCGCCTGTCTCGAGAGGGCCTGGACCAGGCCGGCACGGCGTGGCACGGGCGGTGCCCGGCCGGTCACCGGTCGTCACCCTACCGGCCCGGCCCTCGATGCCGTAGCTGGTCGCGCAGCTCGCGCGCCACGGCCGCCATCAGGGCCTCGGCCGCCGGCTGCACGCTCGCGGCCACCCGCGACTGCGTGAGGGCGCTGACCGCGAAGGTCTGGCCGTCGGCGTGCTCGACCACGCCGACCTCGTGCCGCAGGTTGAGCAGGGTGCCGGTCTTGGACGACCAGCGCGAGGCGTCGGAGGCGAAGTCGGGCGTGAGGCGCTGGCGCATCAGGTTGTTCGCCATCAGGTCGCGGGTGCGGGCGGCCGCCCCGGCCGCGATCGTCACCGGCCGCCAGATCGCCTGCAGCAGGTCGGTGAAGGCCCGGGCCGAGCCCGCGTTCGCCCGGCTGATGTCCAGCTGGGGAACGGGATGGCCGCGCCCGGCGGTGCCCGCGCCGATGGCCAGGGAGTGGGCCAGGTGCAGGTCGTCGGCGTCGAACCGCTCGGCCGGGGTGTCGGACAGGTCGTGCAGGGCGTGCCGCACCGTGATACCGGTCAGGCCGTGCCGGTGCAGGTGGGCGGTGACGGCCTGCGGCGGCACCAGGTCGAGCAGGACGTCGGCGGCGACGGTGTCGCTCAGGCAGACGCTGAGGTAGAGCAGGTCGTCGAGGGCGAGCGTGGCCGGGTGCCGGAAGCGGCTCAGGCCGGTCGGGCCCGGGATGTCGAGACGCCCGGGCGGCACGGTGATCTGTTGCGCGCCGTCGAGCTCACCGGTGCCGATGCGCTCGAGAACGGCCAGCGCGAGCGGCACCTTGACCAGCGAGGCGGCGGGCAGCTCGAGGTCGGGCTCGATGCCGATCTCGGCGCCGGTGTCGAGGTCGCGCACCAGGAACGAGCCGTGCAGACCGCCGTCGTCGAGGGCCTGCCGCAGCCGGGACACCAGCCGGGCGTCACTCATCGCGCGGCCCCCAGGCAGCGGGCGACCAGCGGCCACAACGTGGTGCGCAGCCGTTCGGCGTCGGTGCCGGCGTTCGCCGCGATCCCGTAGCCGCGGGCCGGGCTGAACTCGCCCAGAGGCCGCCAGGCCAGGCCCAGTTCGGCGGCCTGGGCCGGTGAGCACAGCAGCAGGTCGCTCGAGCCGAGCACCTCGGCGACGGCCGTGGTCAGGGTGGCGGCCACGGCGACCTGGGCCGGCCGCAGCCCGACGGCGTCACGCAGGCGGGTCATCCGGTCACGTACGTGGGGCACGTCGTCCTCCGGCTGGAGCCAGACCACGCGGCTGCGGCTGGTGATCTGAGAGCGCCCGGGCCGCAACGACTCCAGATGAAGGACGCCGGTGGCGGGCCCGGCGGTGCCGGCCAGTCCCAGCGGCACGGCCCAGACCCCCTCGGCGGGCGGGACGGCGACGAGGGCGGCCCGCACCGCGAGCGCGCGGGCCAGTTCGGCGCGCTCGGCCGGGCCGGCGGGCACCAGGTCGAGGTGGACGTCGGCGCGGCGGGCCTCGGCCTCCAGGCGGGCGAGGTCGGCGGTGCCGCAGACGGCGGGGACGGCGAGGCGGAACGGGCGGCGGCGGGCGCGGTCGGCGTCGTGGCGCAGGTCGTCGGCCAGGCGCACCAGGCGCTGGGCGGAGGGCAGCAGGTCGGCGCCGAACGGGGTGAGGGTGACGCGGCGGGAGGAGCGCTCGAACAGGCTGTCGCCCAGGTGTTTCTCGAGGGCGGCGACGCGGCGGCTGACGACGGGCTGGGGCACGCGCAGCGCGGCGGCGGCCTGGGTGAAGCCGCCGTGCTCGCTGACGCCGACGAAGGCGCGGCATCCCTCGAGCACGTCCACGGCCTCACCCTATGCCCCGATCGCATGGATCGGCGCATTCGAGTATTGGACGGCATGGATCGGTCCGGCGAGGCTCGGGGGTGACAGATCGGCCGACGGGAAGGATCGACACGATGCAGATGAGCGCACGACGTCTCGGGGGCGCGCTGGCCGTGGTCACGGTGCTGTTCGGGTGCGCGGCGGGCCCGAGCGCGGCCGCCACCACCCCGGTGGTGCCGGTTTCCGCGACCGACGCGACCGACGCGTCCTCAAGCAGTGAATTCAGGGACCTCGAAAAGGAATTCGGCGCGACGCTGGGAGTGTACGCACTCGACACCGGCAGCGGTGAGACGGTCGGCTTCCGGGCCGACCGGCGTTTCGCGTACGCCTCGACGTTCAAGGCGCTGCAGGCCGGGGTGCTGCTGAAGCAGCGCACCGACCGCGAGATGGACCGCGTGATCCGTTACGACGAGAGCGATCTGCTGGAGTACGCGCCGATCACCTCGCAGCACGTGGAGACCGGGATGACGCTGGGCGAACTGGCCGACGCCTCCGTGCGTTACAGCGACAACACGGCGGCCAACCTGATCTTCGAGGAGCTCGGCGGGCCCCGGGCGCTCGACCGGGCGCTGGAGAGGCTGGGCGACCGCACGACCCACGTCGACCGGATCGAGCCGAACCTCAACGAGGCGGCACCGGGCGACATCCGCGACACCAGCACGCCCCGGGCACTGGCCACCGACCTGCGCACGCTGGTGCTGGGCCGGGCCCTGAACCCGGCTGACCGTTCCGTGCTCGCGGACCTGCTCCGGCGGAACACCACGGGCGATAATCTGATTCGCTCGGCGGTGCCGTCGGACTGGACGGTGGGCGACAAGACCGGCGGGGGCCGTTACGGCACGCGCAACGACATCGCGGTGCTGTGGCCGCCGCACGGTGACCCGATCGTGATGGCGGTGCTGTCGACCAGGCCGGCAGAGGACGCGACCTACGACGACGCGCTGATCGCGCGGGCGGCCGCGGTGGTCGTGGACGAGCTCGGCTGAGTCAGGTGGCCTTGGCGCGCTGGACGACCTCGTTGACCGCCTCGGCCTGATCGGCGGGAACGGCCGGGAGCCCGTGCTCCCGGCCGTGCGTCTGCCGCACCCGCACGCCGCCCAGGATGCCCTTGGCGCGGTGCACGTCCTCGATCGTGCCGATCGGGTAGAAGGCGTTGCTGAAGAGCATCTGCACCCGGATGCCCTCGGACGAGACGGTGACGTGGCGCCAGCGCAGCGACAGCAGCGCGTCGATCAGCGCCCAGACGGCCACCCCGGTGAGCCAGTAGGCGGCGTTGACCATCGGGCCCGGGTACAGCAGCGCGATCACGGCCCCCAGGAGCACACCGGAACCGATGGACTCCCAGGGGCTGGGCCGGAAGTCCAGCGTCCCGTCGCTCCCGGCCATGCGCGCCCCCTGCGTTCGATGTCGGCCTCACCCGTCGGATCAGGAAGATATCGGACATCGGGGGCGCGAGGATCAGTTCGCCGTGTCCGTCAGCCCGTCCAGGAAGGCCACGTCGTCGGCCTCGAGGGTGAAGTCGACGTCGGCGTTCTCCGCGATCCGCGACGGGGTCGTGGACTTGGGCAGCGGCAGCACGCCCTTCTCGAGCAGGTAGCGGATGCTGACCTGCGCCACGGTCCTGCCGTACTTGTCGGCGATCTGCTTGACCTGCGGGTTGCCGAGGATCGCGCCGGTGGCCAGCGGCGAGTAGCCCTCGACGAGGATGTCGTTGGCCCGGCACCAGGCGGTGGTCTCGTCCTGGGTGTTGCCGATGAACCAGCGGATCTGGTTGACGTGCGGGCGGATCCGGGTGGCCGAGGTCAGCGCCTCCAGGTCGGCGACCTCGAAGTTCGAGACGCCGATCGAGCGGATCCGCCCCGCCTCGTGCAGCTCCTCCATGGCCTTCCAGACCGCCACGTTGCCCACCCGGTGGTCGGAGCCCGGCTCGGACCAGGGCCAGGGGGCGTGGATCAGGTACAGGTCGACCGGGCCGAGGTCGAGCAGCGAGCTGGACTCCTCGAACGTGGCGTGGGCCTGGTCGTAGTCCTTGACCTCGGCCGGGAGCTTGGTGGTGATGAAGATCTGGTCGCGAGGGATGCCGCTGTCGCGCACCGCCCGGCCCACGCTCGCCTCGTTGCCGTAGGCGCGCGCGGTGTCGATGTGGCGGTAACCGACCTTGAGCGCGGTGGTGACCGAGTCGTACGTGTCGGCGCCGTCCGGGATCTGCCAGGTCCCGAAACCCAGCTGGTGGATCTGCACGCCGTTGCTGAGGGTGAAGAACTCCGTGAGCGATGACATGTACGGCACCCTAGGTCGGCCTGTCGAGGACGCACCTCGGAGACGACGGCGACGGCCGCGGCGAGCCCGGGGTGGTCACCCGCGTCGACACCACGGCCCCGGGCACGAGCTGCGTGGGGTGCTGGGGACGGGCGCCGGTGTGGTCGAGACCAGCGATTCGCCGACGTTCCACGAGCTCACCGCCCGCGACCCGCGCGCCGGTGAGGAGGTCTACGCGATCGACCTGGGGGGTCCGGGAGCCGAGGTTCAGCGGTCGCGGTCGGCCAGCGCCCGGGCCCGGCCGTTGCCGACCAGCCCGAGCAGGGCCAGGTCGACGGCCAGGCCCGCGACCGCGGCGAACTGGGAGGCGGCGAACAGGAACACCTGGGTCAGGAGCAGGCTGGTCAGGGCCGAGCGCTGGAACCACCCCAGGGCGCTGTGCCGGTCGTGCGTGCGCCACCGCCGCAGGCCCAGCGCGACGAAGACGAGCGAGGCGGCGGTGCCGGTGAGCACTCCGGACAGGGTGATCGCGTACGAGCTCCCCGACCGCCACAGGCCGATCGTGACCAGCGCGGCGCCGACCGCCTGGACGACGAACAGGACCCCGAGAACCGGTGCCGCGAAACGGGATCCGGCCAGGCGGTCGAAGAGTCCCCAGACCCGGTGCCAGAGCCGTTCGAGGCGCTGCGGCACGGTCGGCGTGCGCGGCTCGACCTGGCTCAGCAGCTCGTGCAGCGGGCGGGCACCGCGCACGTCGCCGAGCGCGTCGAGGGTGCGCAGCACCTCCTGGCGCCGGGTGTCGGTGAGCCGCCCGGCCAGCCCGTCGACCAGAACGTGAGCGGCGTTGGCGACCTTCTCCTCGTCGGTCAGCGGCCGGTAGCGGCGCCAGGCGTGGGCGCCGACGACGAGCCCGGCGAACACCACGTACATGATCGCGGCGGCGGGCTCGAAGAAGTAGTCGTTGTCGGCGGTCACGAACTTGCCGACCTCGTCGATGAACAGGCCGAAGCCGATGCCGCCGAGCAGGGCGGCGATCGGGCGCGGCCCCGGGCCGATGTACGAGAACCCCAGCGTCAGGCCGACCAGCATGAGCAGGCCGCCCGGGAGCACGTGGGCGACGTGCAGTCCGCTGTCGCCGCCGATCTGCGGGTAGCCGGTGAGCGCCAGGTAGGCACGGGTCACCAGGATCGTCGAGACCGCGGCGACGACGAAGGTCGTCAGGTGCACGGACGCCTTCTCGGAGCGCACGAGATCGAGGCGCAGGGCGTGCTGGAGGGATCGGGCGGGACCTTGACTGGGCACGGTTCACCGTAGGCGAGGGCGTTCACGGGCGCCCGCCCGGACCACGACGGCAGGTGGGTGACCGTCCGACGCCGGCCCGACGCGTCCTGGATCGCCCCTGCGGGTGACGCACACCGGTCGATCTTGCTCGGGTCCCGTCACGGCCGACAACTGACGGGGGTGCAGTAGGACGCCCGTGTCTTGCACCAGGGTCGAAGGTCGGGGCCCCAGGGTCGAAGGACGGGATCGGTCGATGGAAATCGGGTGCGGCGTGCTCGCCGCGGTGCTGCTGGCGGTGGCCGTCCGGCTGCTGGTGGTACGAACCGGGACGGGAGAGAACTTCCGGCGCTGGATCCTGGGCGCGGTGTCCGTGATCGCGGCCGCCGGCCTGGTCGCGTCGGGACTGGACGTCCTGGGCCTCCCGGGGGCCGCGCTGGTCTTCCCGCTCGGCGCCGGTCTCGGCTGCCTGGGCCTCTACCACGCGCTGATCCTGTGGATGCAGGCCTTCACCGGCACCCGGGCCACCAGCGAGAACGCCAACACCGCCGGGGCCCTGCTGGTCGTGATGGCGATGGGCAACCTGGCGGGCTCCGGATCGGGGCTCTGGCAGCTGCAGGCCGGCCTGTTCGCGGCCGGGGCGGCGGTCGTCGCGCTCGGCGCCTCGCTGTGGATCGCGGTGCAGGCCGGGCTGACCGGTGACCGGCCGATGCGGGTCACCGTGCTCGCGGCCATCACCTTCGCGGTCACCGGGTCGCTGGCCCTGGTGTTCCCGGAGGCCGCCCGCACCGCGATCGTGCCCGCCTGGCTGCTGGGCGCCCTGGTCCTCGCGGCGCCCGCGGCCCGGCCGGGAAACGTCCCGCGCTCGGGCGCCGCGGTGGCCCTGAACCGTCCCTCGATCTACGGGTCGCTGCTGGTGCTCGCGGCCGGGCTGGTCACGCTGGCCGTGCAGGCGGTGGTGCGGGGTGAGTCCGGTGGAGTCGTGGTCGTGCTGGTCACCGGTGGGGTGCTGCTGGCCGGGCACCGGATGGTCGCGATGGTCGGCGATCTCACCGACCTGACCCGCACCCGGCAGGAGGCCCTGACCGACGAGCTCACCGGCGTCGCCAACCGGCGCTCGTTCCTGGCCGCCGTGGACACCGCGGTCGAGCTCGGCGGGCCGGTGTCGCTGCTGATCATCGACCTCGACCGGTTCAAGGAGGTCAACGACCGCTACGGCCACGCTACCGGCGACGAGCTGCTGCGGCACGTGACCCGCGCCTTCACCCGGCGGCTGCCGCCGCACGCCCGGCTGGCCCGGCTGGGCGGCGACGAGTTCGCCGTGCTGGTCGAGGACACCTCACTGATCCCGGCCGTCGGCGTCGCCGAGCAGCTGCTGGAGGCGCTGACACCGCTGCGGCAGGACGGGCCCGGCGGGCGGGCGCTCGAGGTCGGGGCCAGCATCGGCGTGGCCCGGCTGGAGCCCGGGCTGATGGACGCCGGTGAGCTGCTGCGCCGGGCCGACGTGGCGATGTACCAGGCCAAGGTCGCCGGGCTCGGGGTGCGGGCGTACGACCGGGGTCTGGACACCGCGGTGCGCGAACGGCGGCAGTTGCTGGAAGAACTCCGGGTGGCTCTGCACCCGGACGCGCCGGAGCAGATCGTCGTGCACTTCCAGCCGCAGGTGGACGCGTGGAGCGGCGAGGTCGTGGGGGCGGAGGCCCTGGTGCGCTGGCAGCACCCGCGGCTGGGCCTGCTCTACCCCGACCGCTTCCTCGACCTGGCCGAGGAGCACGGGCTGATGCCCGCGCTGACGCACCGGGTGCTGCACAGTGCCGTCGCGAGCAGCCGCGACTGGCGGGAGGAGGGCCGGGAGCTGCGTGTCTCGGTGAACCTCTCCCCCTCGTGCCTGACCGACCCCCGGCTCCTGCCGACGATCGACGCGCTCCTGCTCGACGGCGAGATCCGGCCCGACGAGCTGATGCTCGAGGTCACCGAGACCTCGCTGATGACGAACCAGGACGAGGCGCTGGCCGCCCTGCGCGCGATCAGCCGCCGCGGGGTCGGCCTGAGCATCGACGACTACGGCACCGGGTTCTCGTCGCTCAGTTACATGAACATCCTGCCCGCCACCGAGCTCAAGATCGACCGCTCGTTCACGGTGCGCGTGGTCGAGGACGAGCGCACGGCCGCCATCGTGGCCGGCACCGCCGAGCTGGCGCACCGCCTGGGCATGCGCCTGGTGGCGGAGGGCACCGAGGACGTCGCCGCCCTGCACCGGGTGCGCGAGCTCGGCTGCGACATCAGCCAGGGGTACCTGCACAGCCGGCCGCTGGCCCCACCGGCCTTCCGGGAGTGGCTGGGCCGGCAGCGGGCCGAGGCCGCCGTCTGAGGACGGCGTGTCCGGGAACGGCTCAGATCCGGAACCGCCGCACCACGTTCTGCAGTTCGCGCGCCGAGGCGTCGAGCTCCCCGGCCGCCGCCCCGACCTGGGCCAGCTCGGCCGACGTGCGCTCGGTGGCCCGGGCCACCAGCCCCACGTTGGCCGCGATCTCGCCGGAGCCGTCGGCGGCGCCCGCGACGTTGCGGGTCATCTCCGCCGTCACTGCGGTCTGCTCCTCCACCGCCGCCGCGATGGTGTTCTGGTAGGTGCTGATGTGGTCGATCACCTCGGTGATCTCGCTGATCGCGGCCACCGCGGCGCCGGTGTCGGCCTGGATGGTCTGCACCTTGTGGACGATGTCGTCGGTCGCCTTGGCGGTCTCGTGCGCCAGTTCCTTGACCTCGTTGGCGACCACGGCGAACCCCTTGCCCGACTCCCCGGCCCGGGCGGCCTCGATCGTGGCGTTCAGCGCGAGCAGGTTGGTCTGCTCGGCGATCGCGGTGATGGCCTGCACCACGGTGGCGATCTCGGCCGACGCCTCGCCCAGGCGTCCCACCACCTGGCTGGTGCTCTCGGCGCTGCCGACGGCCTGCGCGGCGACCCGGGCGGCCTCGGTGGCGTTGGTCGCGATCTCCTGGATGGCCGCGCCCATCTCCTGGCTGCCCGCCGCGACCGTCTGCACGTTGGCGGACACGTCGTCGGCCGCGGACGCGACCCGGCCCGCCTGCTGGGCACTCTCGTCGTTGCTGGCCGCCAGGCTCGCCGCGGTACCGGTCAGGCCGGACGACAACGACGTCAGCGTGGTCGACGCCTGGGTCAGGGCGTGCACGGCGGCCCGGGTGCTGGCGACCGCCTCGTTGAGCGCGGCGTCGGCGGTGGCCACCTCGTCACGGCCCTGCGGCGTCGGGGTGTGGGTGAGGTCGCCGTCCGCGACCCGGCGCAGCGATCCGACCGTGCGGCTGAGGGGCCCGGTGATGCTGCGGGTGACGACGTAGGCGAGCAGGGCGGCCAGCCCGATCGCGATCACCAGCACCGTGACCACCAGGGCCCGCACGGTGCGGGCACTACTCGCGGCGTCGGCGCGCTCCCGCGCCGTGCGCTCGTTCACCGACGTCACCAGGGAGCCGGTCTGTTCCAGGATCTTGCTGTAGCTGCTGTAGCCGACGTCGAGGATCTCGGCGTCCCCGGCGGCCAGGTCGCCCCGCCGGAACAGGCCCGCGGCCTTGTCGTCGGAGGCGAAGTAGGCGGTCCAGTTCTGCGAGAGCGCCTCGAACGTGGCCCGTTCCGAGGCCGTGGCCGATCCCAGTGGGAAGGCCTCGAGGAATGCCAGCAGCTTGGCCTTGTCGGCGAGGAACCCGGCCCGGTTGGGCGAGTCGTCGGCCAGCGGGTTCCTCACGCCGGGGCGGCGGGTGTCCCAGGCGTAGGCCACCTGCCAGCCGGAGATGTCGGCGTTGTAGAACGAGATCGTGTCGATGGCCTGCACCAGGTCGCTGAGGTGCTCGACCCGGGTCGCGGACGCCCGCTGTCTCGACTGGCCGACCAGGGCCGCACCGGTCGCCGTGGTCAGCAGGAGCACGACCACCGCGAAGGCTGTCCCCAGCCGGGTCCCGATGCGGACATTGCGCAACTGCATCAGCACGTGTTCCTCCCCCGAGGCGCCGGCCCGGCGGGCACGGCACCCGTTGTTGTTCGGGACCGGGGCGCCGGAGTTGAGCGCGCGACGTCAAGGACCCTCCGGCGATTGAGGGACGCTTCGACGCACTTGCGTCTCTTTCGTCACAGTTCTCGAGTCAAGCTGGGTTCGATCCACCTGTCCCCGCGGAGGTGCGCGTGACCAGTTTTCGTCTCCGGGACCACCGGCACCGGCCCCAGGAGGTCCTGACGATCAGGGTCGCCTCGGGCCCGGACGACGAGATCGCCGTGCGGGCCCTCGACGACGCCGCCTTCCCGGCCGGTCAGGACGACGTGGTCCGGGCCGACCCGGGTGAGCTGGAGGAGGGGGTGGCCCGGGGTGACATCCACGTCCTGCAGCGCGGCGACGCGATCGCCGCGTACGCCCATCTCGACAGCTCCGATCCCGGGCACGTCTACATCGCGGGATTCGCCGTGCACCCGGACGTGCAGTCGGCCGGGCTCGGCAGTTACATGATCGGGCGCCTGATGCACGACCGGCGCGACGAGCTGAACCGCATTCCGGTGACCGCGGTGTCGTCACCACACAATCACGCGATGGCGAGTCTTCTGCTGCATCACGGATTCGCGGTGCGCTGGGCCCTGCGGGACTTCTTCGGACCCGGTGTCGACCGCTACGGATTTCAGCTCCGCCGAACGCCCCATCGGCCACCGGAAAACGGGTTTCCGGGAAGAACCGAAGTGGTCTCCGCCGACCGCCCGGACACGCTATTCTCACTCGTCGCGGGCGAGGGAATGGTGGCCCGTGAACTGATCCGGACCGACTCGGGGCCGACGTTCGTGCTGTCCGCGCCGTATCCCGACGAGTTCCTGCCCTGTGCGCCACCGGGAAGCGGAAAGGACGCCGCGCAGATGGGGACACCCGGCACCTAGGAGCTGACTCCTTCAGGTGCTTATTCTGGTAGGCGGACCACAGAACGTATTCTGCCAATTGCTCGTGTCAATCACGTGCTCAACGGACGGAAACTCCGATGGTTCCCATCGATGCGCAGGCCACTGAGACAACTGACGATTCCGTTGTCACCGGAGAATGGCTTCGCCACAACGAAGACGTGGCCTGGAAAGACTTCGAGCCGTCGGCCTACTGGCACCACAACTACGCGTCCCTGCGTGAAGACGACCGGGCCATTCTCGAGCACGTCGGTGGATTCTTCTCCGAGTACCACCGCGAGCACCCACGCGTCGCCGGGGGGCCGCGCGTGACCGGCATCGACGTCGGCTCCGGCTCGAACCTGTACCCGGCGCTGGCCATGCTGCCCTGGGCCGACGAGATCCTGCTCACCGACCACTCCCCCTCGAACGTCGCCTGGCTACGCGGCGCACTGGCCGGGCAGCAGCCCGACACCGACGCCGACGGCGCCTGGGTGTGGCTGCCGTTCTGGGAGACCCTGCGTGCCTACGACGGTTACGACGCGGCCACCGACCCGCGCCGGGAACTCACCCGGCGGTGCTCGGTCGAGCAGCGCGACGTCTTCCAGCTCCAGGCCGACGGCCGGTTCGGCATCGGCACCATGTTCTTCGTCGCCGAGTCGCTCACCTCCTACGAGAACGAGTTCGAGGAGGCCACCGAGCACTTCCTGCGGTCGCTGGCTCCCGGTGCCCCGTTCGCCGCCGCCTTCATGGACAAGTCGCTCGGCTACGTCGTGGGCGACAAGTCGTTCCCCGCCGTGCGTGAGGTCGACTCCCTCCGCGTCGACGTGACGCTCCGGCAATTCGGGGCGAAGGCGCGGGTCACCAAGATCCCGGTGCCCGGCAACGACCCGCTGCGCGACGGGTACGACGGCATGATCATCGCCGTGGGAACCACGGCATAGTCCGAAACCACTGCTGGGGATGGTGCTTCGCCGATGCTGCTCGAACCCCGTGACCAGATCCTCGACATCTGGCGCGCGTCGCTGCGCTACTCCTACCGCACCGGCGAGTGGAACTGGGCCGGCAACTCGATCAGCGACGCCGAGCAGCTGCTGTGCATCCTCTACCCGGCCACCGCCGTGCCCACCCTGGGGTTCGACCAGCCCGACCTGATGGGCGAGGACGTCGCCGCCGTCCTGCACCCGCTGGGCAACCAGCTCGAGGCGCCCCGCACGATGATCACGCTGCTCATCCAGTACATGCGGACGTACACCGACGAGGTGGGCAACCCGACGTTCCGGGCCGGCAGCTACATCGACCCGGAAGAGGTCACCGGGGCCGGGGCCGTCACCACCGGCGAGCAGCGCGACCTGGAGATCGTCGACTCGTACTCGATGTCGGTCTCCCTGTGCCTGGCCGTGCTGGGATTTCTGCAGGCGTTCCGCGAGGGGGTGCGCAGCCGGGCCCTCCTGGCCCAGATCGAGGAGCTGCGCGGGCTCACGTCGCACCGGCTGACCGGGGCCCTCACCGGCCTGCTGCGCAGCTTCTCGGTGCACGTCTTCGAGATCGACTCGCTCGCCGGGCAGAGCCTGCTGCGCAACGTGAACCAGGCGCGGGAACCCGACCGGATCGTCGCCGACCGGCTGTCCCGCGAACTCGACGACATCCGCGGCCGCCTGCGGGGCGACGTCACCATCGGATCCGGCGTGGTGGCCGACGAGCTCGACAACCGGGCGCGGCTGTTCGAGTGCGGCTGGTCGTGGGGCGTCATCAAGGGCGCGGCCGGGGTCTCCTACACCGACGAGGTCACCACCCAGCCCCCGGGGGTCGCCGAGGACCGGCCCTACCTGTACTTCACCGGCGTCGCGCTCGACGGCATCGAAGACCTCTTCAGCCGGCGCACCCAGATCCTCGGCCTCCTCGACGACGTGCAGCTGCGGGCGGCCCAGGCTCTGCGTCTGCGCTACGACCTGACCCTCGCCTTCTGGACGCGGGTCGCCACCACCGGCTCCACCGGCCCCGCCCGGATCGCCGTGGAAGACGTCCCCTGGCGTACCTCCGACGGCGTCGAGTCCGAGTACTACACGCTGTTCGTCACCTCGATGGTCGTCCAGCAGCTGGCCGACGACCCGGCGAGCGCACCGTTGCTGTCGCGGATGGCCCGGATCATGGAGCACCTGGCCGACCGCGGGCGCATCACCAGCCGCCCCGTCACCCGCAGCCCGGTCAGGTCCGAGGACCAGGCGCTGCGCCTGCACGAGCCCGGTGAACGACTCACCCTCCGCGGCACGGAAGAGCTTGGCTCCCGGCAGGTCTGGCGGATCGCGAACTACTCCTCGCTGCTGTTCAAGCGCGCGGTGCGGATCTCCGGGCTGCTGGCCGACGTCGAGCAGCGCGACGCCATGCTGCGGCTCAGCGACACCCTCATGCAGCACCTGCAGGCCCGGCGGCTGACCGAGGGCGACGGCACCGGCCTGTGGGACCAGCTCTCCCCCGCCCTGCCCATCACCCTGTCCGAGAAGCAGCCGCCGTCCTGGTACCACACCGAGCGCGTCATCGAGGGCCTGGTCACCGCGGCCGGCATGCTCACCGAGGACCTGCCGCCCAGCCCGGCGCTGCTGCCGCTGGCCACCGACCTGCTCGCCGAGGCCGAGAACATCTTCGCGCAGGAGAAACTCGCGGGCACCCGCACCCAGGGCCACGCCGTGCGGGTCTCGTTCGACTCCATCGAGAAGCACCTCGAGCGGGCCCGGCTGCTGCTGCGCCGCCGCCCGGGCACGTCTCTCACCCTGGTGCAGGGTGTGCTGCGCGAGCTCGACGGCCTGGCGATGGCCCGGCAGGGTCCCGGGCGCGGTACGGCATGATCGTCTTCGCCACGTCCGACAAGGGCGGCACCGGCCGGTCGGTCACCAGCTGCAACCTGGTGTACCAGGCCGCGCTGCGTGGGCTGAACGTCGGCTACCTCGACTGGGACTTCGGATCTCCCACCGCCGGAGCCATTTTCGGTGTCGACTCGCTGAACCGGGGCACCCGCTCCGGGCGCGGCCAGCACGCGTACTTCCTGGGGCAGGTGCTCGAGCCGGAGACCGTCGATATCTGGGCCGCCTCCGACCGCAACAGCCTGCGGCACCGCCCGCCCGGCAGCGGGCGCATGGAGCTGCTGCCCGGTGACGAGGGCCAGGGCGAGTTCCGGGTCGGCGAGGGCCCGATCGTGCAGCGCGCCCTCGACATCCTGCGCTGGGCCCAGAACGAGTACGACCTCACCGTGGTCGATCTCAGCGCCGGCCGCTCCTACGCCCTGCGCATGGCCCTGACCGCCACCCGGCCGGACGAGAACGTGGGCCGCTCCCGCTGGCTCGTGTTCCACCGCTGGACCATGCAGCACCTGACCGCCGCCCACGGCCTCGTGCACGGCGCCCAGGGCCTGCTCGACACCGGCACCAAGGTCGGCCACGACCGCGAGGACCTGCTCGACCGGATCCGGTTCGTGCGCACCGCCATCATCGACCCGAACGCCCCCGACCTGCGCGGCCTGCGCACGTCCCAGCTGTCGTGGCTGAGCGAGCGCAACGCCGAACTGCACCTGCGCGCGCGGGAACTCGAGCTCGGAGCCCGGTGGGTGCTGGGCAGCATCCCGGTCGACCCGGTGTTCCAGTGGCACGAGCAGCTGCTCACCAGCAGCGACCTGTACGGCCGGGAGACCGCCAACAAGGTCACCGTCGACGCCCTGCACGACCTCTCGCTGGCCGTGCTCGACGACGACGCCTGGGAACCCCGGTGAGCGCCACCGGCGAGTTCCACCAGACCGAGGCCGAGCCCCGCACCCGGGCCCTGGCCATGTCCCACCTGTCGGTCGAGGTCGGTCACCTCTACCTCGAAGACCTCCTGGCCGGGCCCGAGCGCCTGCGCGAGCAGTTCACCGAGGTCGGGCGCTGGCTGCAGACCGCCCGGGCCTCGGTCCCGGCCCCGAAACCCCGCATCAGCACCTGCTTCCTGATCGACGACTACTTCTCCCCCGACCTCGGCGATCCGGGCGAGGTGATCACGATGATCACCTCGGCCGCCACCGAGGCCGGCGTCCCGATCGACTACCTGGCCCGCGAATCCGCCTGCGCCCTGGTGCGAGGCCCGACCGGGCCGGTCAGCCCGGCCCAGCAGCTCGTCGACGCGCTGGTCGTCGAACCGCCGCCACACACCACCGGCGGGCGCCCACCGGTCACCCAGTCGGGGTGGCTGAGTAACGGACGCCGCTCGCCCGGCGCCGACGACGGCTCGGCGATGAGTGTGGTCACCTGGGAACCACCGGAACAGACCACCGCGCGCGGGCATTCGGTGTTCGTCGACGTCGAGCTGTGGAAGGACGAGCCCGGCGGGCGGCGCTGGTCGTGCGCGCTGCTGGCCGCGGCCTGGCAGTGGCTGCGGCTGGGGCTGCCGCGCTACCAGGGCCAGCCGCTGGCCGAGCCCGAGCCGGTTCCCGACCACTGGCCCGCCCGCTGGGGCGACCTGCCCGGCGTCCTGCGCCTGGACGACCGCGCCGCCCCGTTCACCGCGCAGCGCACCCTGTCGATCATGTCGTCGCGATTCCTGCTGGTGGAGGCCGCGGTTCGTACCGTGCTCGACCAGGTCTGGCAGGACCCCGAGGCCGCCCGCCTGATCGCCGACGGCGCCGCCCGCGAGGGCCTGACGCTACCGGCCGACGCTCTGGCCCGCGTCGGGTATGTCCTCGTCGGGCCCTGACAGGTCGATCTCGGCCACGAAACCGTCTTTCGCGCTGCCGAGCAGGTGCCCGCGGTGGTTGCGGCCGCCGGCGATCTGCAGCGAGGTGTCGGGGTCGGGCAGCGAACCGGCCACGCGCCACAGCTCTTCGAAGCGCTCGCGGTGGCTGTCGAGACGGTGCTTCTCCTGCACCAGGCGGGTGGTGATGATGACCGGCTGCACCGCGTTGGTGATGCGGCTGGCCCGGGTGGTCTCGTAGGCCAGCACGTCGTCGAACACGATGAAGTCGCTGACGTGGTCTTTCAGGCGCTCGGGGGTGTTGGACTCGTCGATGCCGCGGATGTCGACCCCGGCCTCGCGCTGAAGACGCTGCACCCGCAGGAAGTTCGGGTCGCTGGCGAACTCCGGGGCGTCGAACACGAAGATGCGCCGGATGGCCACGCCACGGCGGGCCGCGGCGCGCTGGATCTCGAGGTAACGGGCCCCGAGGTCGGTCAGCCAGAGGCCGCCCTCGAAGCCCTTGCCGCCCGCGTCGACCGTGACCAGGCTGGTGGCGACGATCGACCGGCGGGCGCTCTTGGCCAGGGCCAGCAGGTACTCCCGGTCTTCGCCGTCGTAGTAAACCTCCTCGCCGGCACCGAGCGTGCGCAACAGCCGGGAGACCCGCTCGACCTCCTCGGCGGCCAGGCGGTTGATCAGGTCGGGACTGCGGGTGCTGAGACGCCCCGCGTGGAGCAGGAACTCGTTGAGCACCTCGGACTGCAGCGCCGACTGCTCGATCATGCGGGAGGCGGAGCTGCGCTCGATGCGCTTGAGGCCGTCGCCGAACTCGGTCTGGGCCTGGCTGAACTCGCCCAGCAGCTGCGAGATCAGGGTGACCCCGCCGACCAGGAAGGCCATGATCAGCTGGTCGCCGACGTTGTTGTTGAGCACCTCCTGCAGCATGTTCGAGGCGACGAAGGTGGCCCCGCCGACCACCGCGGCGACCGTGATGCGGCGCAGGGTGCGCAGTTCGGCGCTCGGCGGGCGGGACGGCGGGCTGGTCGGCGAGGACATCAGGGCTCTCCCACTCGCGACGGACGGGGACGCTGGCGGACCGCCTGTTCCACGGCGGCGAGGGCGATCTGGTCGCGGACCCGGCTGACGGCCGAGGCCCACTGCGCGCTGAGACCGGAGACCCGGTCGGCCTCGGCCCGCAGCTCGGCCAGGACCGGACCGAGCCGGGCGCCCGGGAGCCAGGCATGGATCAGGTGGTCGACCGCGGGGGCCAGGGTGGCCACCACCGCCGACCGGTCGGCCCGGCCGATGCCCGCCCGCTCGATCAGCCCGAGCAGTGACGACAGCAGCCAGTCGTGCAGGGCGATGTCGAGACACAGCTCGTCGGCCTGCGGCATCACCTCGGGCGGGACGCGGACCAGCAGGGTGTGCACCGCCCGGCTGCGGAGCGTGAAAACCACCGAGGGAGTGCCGGTCTCGGGAACCGCGACCCAGCGCAGCCGGGTCTGCTCGGGGCGGTAGGTCTGGAGCCGGTCGAGCCGGGCCGAGCCGCGGATCTGGTTGAGCCGGTGCACGCTCGGGCCGCCCAGGTCGAGCACACCCCCGGAGGCGGCCGGCTCGGCGAAGAACGCCTCAGCCAGCTCGGCCGCCCGCACCGGGCCCCAGGTCTCGACCGTGCCCGGCTGCGCGAGGTAGTGCGACCAGGGCAGGCGGCGCTTCTGACCGGCCACCCGCAGACCGGTGCGGGTGTGAGCCTGCACGACCTGGCCGCCGGTGACCCGCACCTCGGTGCTGACGGTGCCGACCCCGCGCAGCCGGCGGCCGACCGCCGAGGGCATCCAGCAGTCGACGCCGGTGAAGCTGTGCGGGGCCGCGACGTGGGCGACCGGACGTTCCCAGCGGCGGGGCGGACGGCCCGGGCCGGGGGTGAGCAGATCGGCGGTGGCGTCCGAGGGCAGCGGCCCGGAGTGCGGCAGCAGCCCGGTGCGGATCTCGCCGAGCGCCAGGACCGGGCCCGCCACGTCGACGGACACGGACAGCGCGGGGGTGCCGAGGGCCGGCTTCGGCTGACTCGTGACTGACATGCGGCCCCCCAACCCATGTTCGCCTGCCCGACGATGGTAACTCGCGGTGCCACCACCGAGCAGGAGTCTGGAAAGGGGATCGGCCGATCCCCGCAGGTTTCGGGATCGCGTCGACACCAATTGATGCAAATGGATCGCGGAATTTTCAGGAACTCGAAAGTTGCGGGCAACCTTTTCGGCACAACGAAAACTTGATGTCCGGAACTCGTTCGCCTAACCGAAGAATCAGCGGCCCGGCCTACGCTCTCGAACTCGTCATCCCGCCGGAATCATGAACCGCACCGACCCTCGGCTTCTGAATTCTGCGCCTGAACAGCAGAAAGGGCACCCGCCCCTCATGAGTAGGCAACGCAAACGGCTCGTCCCGATCCTCTCGGTCACCGCCGTGCTGGCGGCGGGGGCCGCCACCGCGCACGCCGTGAACCCGGGCGCGACCACGACGTCCACCGCCGCCTCCACGACCGTGGCGACCACCGCGTCCACCATCGCCGCCGCGGCCACCGGCACCACCTACTACGTGGCCCCATCGGGCAGCGACAGCGCCGCCGGCACCGCGGCCGCGCCGTTCCGGACGATCGCGTTCGCCCAGTCGAAGGCCGTCGCCGGCGACACGGTCTACTTCCGCAAGGGCACCTACGCCTACACCGCGGCGAACAAGGCCTGCTCGAGCCAGACCGCGCTGGTCGACGCGATCACCCTGAACAAGAGCGGCAGCGCGGGCAAGACGATCACCTACGCCGCCTATCCGGGCGAGACGCCGGTGTTCGACTTCTCGGCGATGAAGGACGACTGCCGCATCAAGGGTTTCAACGTCACCGGCAGCTACGTGAACGTCAAGGGCCTGGAGATCAAGGGCGTCCCGCAGAACAACACGAAGAATCACGAGTCGTGGGGCGTGTACGTCACCGGCAGCAACAACACGTTCGAGCAGCTGAACATTCACCACATCATGGGCGCCGGCCTGTTCATCAAGGACGGCGGCGGGAACCTGGTGCTCAACAGCGACTCCCACGACAACTACGACCTCTACACCTCCAACGGTGCCGGTGAGAGCGCCGACGGGTTCGGTGCGCACATCCCGGCCGGCAAGCCCGGCAACGTGTTCCGCGGCAGCCGCGCCTGGAACAACGCCGACGACGGCTTCGACCTGATCAACGCGTTCTCGCCGGTCACCATCGAGAAGTCGTGGGCCTGGTCGAACGGCTACGTGCCGGGCACCACGACCGCGGCGGGCAACGGCAGCGGCATCAAGGCCGGCGGCTACGGCGGCGTGTACTCGGCGGCCGCGGTCAAGCACGTCGTGCGCTACTCGGTCGCGTTCAACAACCGGGCGGCGGGCTTCTACGCCAACCACCACCCGCTCGCGCTCGACTTCTCGCACAACACGGCCTACAACAACAAGCCGAACTACAACATGCTCGGCATCACCTCCTCGGGCGCCGCGACCGGCCTGGGCACCCTGACCGACAACATCGCCCTCGGCGGCACCCTGACCAGCAACATGACCGGCACCACGCAGAAGAACAACTCGTGGAACCTGAGCCCGGCGGTCTCGAGCAGCGACTTCCAGAGCCTGAGCACCACCGGGTGGGACGCGGCCCGGCAGGCCGACGGCAGCCTGCCGGTGCTGACCAGCCTGCGGCTGAAGTCGACCAGCCCGCTCTACGGCAAGGGCAGCGACTCGGGCAACATCGGGGCCTTCTGAGGCCTTTCCAAGCCTTCCGGGGTCTCAGGCGCCCTTCTGACGTGCGGGGCGGCCTCTTCGCGCAGAGGCCGCCCCGGTCAGATTTCTCAGGCGCTGGTGGTGACGTCCCCGTGCACGCCGTTGGGGAAGAAGCCACCCTTCTTGACGGCGTTCGGGTTCAGGTAGACCACGTTCAGCACCTGGCCCGGGCTGCGGCTGTAGGCGATGCCGGCCGGGTTGGCGGGAACGATGTTGGCCATGCCCTTCCAGGTGATGCCCTGGTCGCGGTCGTTCTTGCCGTCGAGGGAGTCCCGGGCCATCGAGATCGCTCCGGCGGCCTTGCCCATGCCCTTCTCGTAGAGGGCGGTGCGGATGGTGGCGGCGTGGTAGGCCTCCACCGCCATGATCCCGGCCGCCGCCTCGAGGTAGGTCTTGTTGTCGATGAGCGGGGCGGCCCCCTTGTAGGCGGTGACGCCGACGTCCTCGAAAAGGAAGGCACCGAGCAGGAAGTTGTCCTCGTTCGCGAACGGGTCGAACTTCTGCTTGGCGCCGATCAGCCCGGCCGCGCGGGCGGCGGCGGTGAAGCTGTTCTTGATGTCGATCTTCGGCCGGGACACGGCGGCACCGCCCAGCGCACCGCGCAGGAACTTCACGTGCGCGAGCTCGTCACCGGCGATCTCGGCGGCGTACTTGCGGATCCGGGCGGTCTTGAACGGCACCTTGGCGCCACCGACCACTCCCCCGCGGGCCTGCTTGCCGGAGGTGAGCTTGTCGGCCAGACCGTGACCGTGCACGGCCCAGGAGTAGAACTCCGCCTCCAGATACTCCAGGTTCAGCGCGAAGTTCAGCACCGCGCCGTCACTGGGGGCCGCCGCGGCCACCGTCTCCGAGGCGGTTCCGGCCTGGGCCGGACCTGCGTTCATGACCGCGCTGCCGACGAGGCCGGCGCCCACGGCGCCCATCCCCGCCGCCCCCGCGGCCCGCAGGAACCGCCGCCGGTCGGTACGGCTCTCGGCACTACGGTCGATCATGTCGACGACCAGCTTGTTCCCGAACATCCACTGCCCCCTGCAGGTTGGTCGAGCCGGACCGGTTTGCCGGAGATGATCCGGAAAACGCGCGTCCAACGGACGCTTTCGATATCGGCGTCGGACTGGAGCGTACGGCAGCGCACGGCACCCGGGGAGCGGCCTGGTACTCGGTCTTTCGAATGATCCGCCGCGTGGCCCGGCCGGGGGTCGGGAGAGGGCCGGCCGCTGACCGAGGCGGCGGTGCGGGCGCTGAACCCGGATGCCCGCCTCGATCAGCTCACCGCACCGATCAGTGCGGTGCGAAGGTGATGTGCCCCGCCTCCCGCCGCCCCTGAGCGAGACCGGCCCGCGCCGAGGGGATCCGGTTCGCGGGGTCCATCTGATCCGGGCCCATCGCGGCCCAGGACTCGGCGTCGGGCGTGATCACGTCGACGTGAGCGCCCTGGCCGCGCAGCAGCTCGACCTGGCTGGGCAGGTCGGTGCCCCAGGCCGCCTCCCGCCGGATGCCCTCGAACTGGCCGTCCTGCGGTGCGGGCGCCGGGCCGCCGAACGGCGCGAGCACCAGCACCTTCGCGTAACCGGCCGCCAGATCGGCGTTCTCGGCCGAGCGCACCCCACCATTCACATAATGGACGCCGTGGACGGCATGGGTGGGCCCCGCCCCTGGGAGGGCGGTGCTGGCGGTCACGGCATCGGCCAGGTCGACGCCGGAACGGCGGTCCAGCGGCGCCAGTTCACCGGTGTGCGCGTTGACGGCCACCGCGATCATCGGCCGCTCGGCCCACTCCTGACGGGGAAGCCGGGACGCGACCAGGGCCCGCCGCCGCTCGGAGACCTCCGGGCCGAACCGGGCGTCGCTCTCCAGGGCGAAAGCGCCCAGATTCCGCTGCAGTTCGGCCGCCGAGGTCGCGGCGGCGCCGATCTCGCGCAGCCGTTCGAAGACCGCGAGCATCGGCGAGGGACCGGCCTGCCCCGGGGAACCCGCCTGACCCTGGCGACCGGGCTGGCCCTGCAGGCCGGGCTGACCTTGGAGACCCGCCTGCCCCTGGCGACCGGGCTGACCCTGGCGACCGGGCTGACCTTGGCGACCGGGCTGTCCCGGCCGGCCCGTGGCAACCGGCTGGGTCAGGATCGACGCCAGCAGTTCGGCGACCGGGACGCCGCTGCGGATCCACGCGGCCGAGGTGGAGCCGGAGGACGTGCCGATGACCAGGTCGGCACCGGCGATGTCGTGACCGGCCTCGGTCAGGCCGGCGATGACGCCGATCTGCCAGGCCTGCCCGGAGGCTCCGCCGCCACCGAGCACGAGCGCATGGGAATGGTTCATGGTAGTCACCTTTCGGAGTGCCTGAGGTTTCGGCGCTCCCGGCGACTACTGCATCGACCGCCCGACCGTGACGGCACGGGGGAGCACCCACATCGCTACCGCGTTCATGGGTCTCACCTCCTCGAGCTGGGTCACGGTCGAGCCGAAGGTACCACGACGACTACTTGCGGAGGCCGGCGATCAGCGACTTGTACTTCGCCCCGGCCTTGCGGTTGCTGGTCGCGGAGATCTCGCAACCGCAGTAGTCGGCCCCCTCGTTGAACACCGACACGAACCGGATCGAGCCCGGGTCGGCCTTCTGCTTCTGTGCCAGCCAGGTGTAGGTGACGTCGAAGAACTTGGGGTTGTCACCACCGGAGTGCGCGGACTGGCCCGAGCCCGAGGAGACGCTGAACTCGGCCAGGGCGAAGGGCAGGCCGCGGTCGCGGGCGAACTCGTACCAGTAGTTCCAGCCGTACTTCTTGGTGAAGTGGCTGTTGATGTTGGCCTGTGTGGTGAACGGCGCCCACCAGTCGTAGGAGTCGAGTGCGATGATGTCGACCTTGCCCTTGACGTACAGGCTTTCGATGCTCTTGACGGTGCCGTTCTGCGCCGGGCCCTCGTTCGGGTTGAACACGATCTGCAGGTCCGGGGCGGTCTGGCGCATCAGCGTCACCGCGCGGGAGAACTGCTTGCGCCACTGCGCGGCGTTCTCGGCGTGGGAGAAGCAGCAGTTCATCTCCCAGCCCAGGCGCACCAGGGCGTCGGGGTCGACCGCGGCGATCCTGCGGCCCAGCTCGCGCCAGCGCGGGTCGTTGCCGGCCTTGCCGTCGTCGGTCCACAGCGGCACCGAGATGATGAAGTCGTCCCGCGAGGCCTTGAACGTGGACGGGACGGTCGACGCCCACCAGTCGTTCAGCTGCTCGTCCCAGTTGGCGCGCGACGTGTACGCCACCACGTTGTCGACCGGGGCTCCGCGCCACGTGGCGAATTTCGTGGCCCGGGTCGAGGAGTGCATGAAGAAGCCGCCGTCACTCCACGGCATCCCGGAGGCGTAGGTCTTGGCGGCCTTCTTCGCCGCCGCCTTCTGCGCCGCCGCCTTCTGAGCTGCCGCCTTGGCCGCTGCCTTCTTGGCGGCTGCCTTCTTGGCCGCCGCCTTCTTGGCCGCCGCCTTCTTGGCCGCCGCCTTCTTCGCCGCCGCCTTCTTCGCCGCCGCCTTCTTCGCCGCCGCCGCCTTCTTGGCCGCCGCCTTCTTCGCCGCCGCCTTCTTGGTGGTCTTGGCCTGCACGTAACCAGCCACCGGCTCACTGGCGGCGAGAACCTGCTGCGGCACCCCGCGGGCAGGCACCCCGGCGTCATCCGTGTGAGGGCCCCCGACGACCACACCGGCGACGAGCGCCAGCGTGGCAACGAAGGCGGCACTGAACGGACGGGCGCGTTTCATGAGCTTCTCCAGCGTCGGTACGACCGGCGGCACGCCAGGCGCACCGCTTCGGCGGCGAGGGCACCGCGCTGTCCAATTCGGAGAAAGCCGGGGCGAACTAGCGGGCAGGAACGTCGGCACCACCCGGAAGGGGGACATTCCTGTGAGCGAGATGCCCGCTATCGCGCGCTTTCGGCGGATCGGCCGTCGCCCGCTCAAGGCCGCGTCCCCGATGGTGGACGCGGTGGTCGCCCGGGCGGGCGTCCCTCAGATCCAGCCCATGCGGCGGGCGATGGCGCAGGCGTCGTGGCGGTTGGCGGCGTTCAGTTTGGTCATCGCGTTGGACAGGTAGTTGCGCACCGTCCCCGGCGACAGCGACGCCCGGGCGGCGATCTCGTCGATGGGGGCGCCGGTCGCGGCGAGCTCCAGCACGTCCGACTCGCGAGGGGTCAGGGGACTGTCGCCGGCTGCGATGGCCTCGGCGGCGAGTTCCGGGTCGACGTGACGTCCGCCGGCGTGCACGGTGCGCACCACCGCCGCGAGGGTCGCGGCCGACGTGGTCTTCGGGAGGAAACCCCGCACCCCGGCCGCGAGCGCGCGCTTGAGGTGACCGGGACGTCCGTAGCTGGTGACGATCACACAGGCGCACCCGGGCACCTGGGCCGCGACCTGCTCGGCGGCCGCGATGCCGTCGAGCCCGGGCATCTGCAGGTCGAGCACGGCGACGTCGACCTGGTGCCGCACCGCCATCGCGACAGCCTCGGTGCCTGTCGCGGCCTCGGCGACCACGTCGAGATCCTCCTGCAGGCTGAGCATCTGGGCCAGCGCGGTGCGGATGAGGTTCTCGTCGTCGGCGAGCAGGATGCGGATGGGGGTGCTCACGGGGTCTCCCGGTCGGCGCTGGTCGGCGTGGTCGGCGCGGTCGGCGCGGTCGGCGCGGTCGGTGTGGTCATGGTGGACGGTGTGGTCGCGGCGGGCGGCCCGGTCACCGGAGGCGTCGGGGCGGGCACCGCGGACGGGACGGCGGACGCGCTGAGCGGACCGCTGGCGGGCAGGCGCGCGGTGACGATCCAGCGGTCGTCGCGGCGACCGGCGTCGAGACGGGCGCCCAGGGGGTCCAGGCGTCCCCGCAGGCCGCTCAGCCCCGAACCAGCCACACCCGAACCAGTCACAGCCGAACCAGCCAGACCCGCATCGGTCAGGCCTGGGTTCCCGAGTCCCGGGGCGTCCCCGGCCGGAGCGGGCGTCAGGCCGTCGTTCTCGATCCGGAGCACCTCGTCCGCGAACGAGATCACCACCGACTGCGCCGACGAGTGCCTCAGCACGTTGGTCACGCCCTCGCGCACCACCCAGCCGGCGGCCTCGTGCCAGCCGCGCGGCACCGCGCCGGTCTCGAGCCGCACCGCGATCCCGGCCGAGCGCAGCAGCGACCGGGCGCCCTCGAGCTCCTGGGGCAGGCTCGTCGGGCGGTAGCCGCGGGCCAGTTCGCGGGCCTCGGTGAGCGCGTCGTGGGCGACCTGGCGCACCTGCATCATCTGCGGAGCGGCCCGTTCGTCACCCCGTTCGGCCAGTGTGGCGGCGAGTTCCGCCTGCACGGCGATGGTCGAGAGATGGCGTCCCAGCACGTCGTGCACGTCGCGGGAGAACCGCAGGCGTTCCTCGGCCACGGCCAGCTGGGCCTGGGTGTGCCGGGCGGCGTCGAGTTCGGCGACGATGCCGTAGAGCCACAGCGACGCCCGCACGGTGCCCACGACGAACACGGCCACGACCACGGCCGCGGCCACCGCGAACCAGTCCTCACCCCCGATCCCGCCCACCACCGCGCTGACCACGACGAGCCCGGCCGCCACGCGACGGTCGGGCAGGCCGCCCAGCCCGGTGGTGAGTGAGGCGACGACCAGCGCCGAGATCCCGCCGCGGGCCGGCTGCCCGACGAGCACGATCACGATCAGCAGGTAGACGGCACAGCCGGCGACCAGGGCGGCGGCGCGGGACCAGGGGAACGGCCGGGTGCGGGGGTAGATCTCCATCACGGCGTTGAACGTGGACGACCCGAGCGCGGTGACCACCGCCCCGGCGACCACGACCGCCACGGCGACCGGCGCGTCCATCATCGGTACGGCCCCGACGACGAAGGCGAGACACAGGCCCCACAGGGCCACGTGCAGCGACAGCCGGGTGTAGAGGGAGACCCTCTCCACCCGGCTCAGCTCGGACCACCGGCGCACTCTCACGCCGTCAGCCTAGGACTCACGTGCGCGGCTCCCACCGCATCGAGCGGCGGGCCAGGTCGAGGGCCAGCGCCGTCCAGAAGAGCATGACCACGACCGGCTGCCCGGCTGCGCTCCAGGTGTCCACGAAAGCGAGGGTGGACGTGGTGGCGTCGGCGTTCTCGAGCCCGAACCAGCCGACCCGGATCAGTTCGGTCATGGCCGCGCCGGGCGTGAGCGAGATGGCCTCGCGGACGGTGTCGGACAGGCCCGGGAATCCCCCGACGAACGGGCCCAGGCTGGCCAGCACGATCACCGGGATGCTGGTGAGCTGGGCGGCCTCGGCGCTGCGGGTCCAGGCGGCGGTCCAGTAGGCGAAGGCCGCGAACATCACCACGGCGAGCACCGCGGCCAGGGCGAACAGCAGGGCGTTGACCGGGACCATCTGACCGGCGGCGATCGCGATGGGCACCGCGATCGCGCTGACCAGGAGCGCGATGCCGATGCCGGGCAGGGCGATGCCGGCGAGCAGTTCGCCGTCGCGGGCCTCGCCGGTGCGCATGCGCTTGAGCACGAGCTCGTCGCGCCGGCTCACGAACTGGCTCAGGATGTTGTAGAAGACGGGGAACAGCACGGCCAGCAGCAGCACCGAGCCGATGGCGCTCGCGCCGGTGGTCTCGGCGCCGCGCTCGCCCATGAGCAGGAGCAGCAGTGGGGCCAGGGGCATCACCAGGGCGTAGGTGACGGCGAGCTTGTTGCGGGTCAGGAGCACGGTGTTCCAGCGGGCCAGGTGCAGGGTGCGGGGCACCGAGAAGGTGGCGCTCATCGGGTGCTTCCTTCCAGGACTGGGGTTTTCGGGGACGCGTCGCGGCCGTCGGCGATGGCCAGGAAGACCGACTCCAGGCTCGGGCTGCGGGCGTCCAGGCCCTCGAGGCGCAGGTTCTGCGCGCCGGCCCAGGCCAGCAGCCCGGCCAGCGCGGTCTGCAGGTCGGCGGTCTGCAGCACGGTGCGGCCGTGCTCGTGGGCGCTGTGGGTGATGCCCGCGAGCCCGTCCGGCACCCGCAGCGATCCGGCGAAACTGATGGTGGACGGGTGGCCCTCGGCGATCTGCGCGGGCGTGCCGGAGCGCACGATGAGCCCGGCGTGCATGATCTCGAGCCGGTCGGCCAGGGTCTCGGCCTCGTCCAGGTAGTGCGTGGTGACGAGCACGGTGGACCCGGCGTCGCGCAGGCCGGAGATCAGGTTCCAGACCTCGCGGCGGCTCTCCGGGTCGAGGCCGGTGGTGGGCTCGTCGAGCACGACCAGTTCCGGGTCGCCCATCAGCGTGCAGGCCAGGTCGAGGCGGCGGGCCTCACCGCCGGACAGCGACAGCACCCTGGTGTTCGCGCGGTGGGCCAGGTCGAGCAGGTCGATCATGTCGTCGGCCGGGCGCGGCGCGGTGAGCGTGCCGCCCCACAGCCGCAGGGTCTCGCGCACGGTGAGGTCGCCGGAGAAACCGCTGCGCTGCAGCAGGACCCCGGTGCGGCGGCGCACCTGTGCGCGGTCGGTCAGCGGGTTCAGGCCGAGCACCTCGACGCTGCCGCCGCTGGGGGCGGCCAGGCCCTCGATCACCTCGAGGGTGGACGTCTTGCCGGCGCCGTTGGTGCCGAGCAGGGCGGTGACGGATCCGGCCGGCACGTCGAGGTCGACGCCGCGCACGGCCTCGTAGGCCTGGGCCCCGGTTCCGTAGGTCCGGCGCAGGCCCCGGACCCGGATCGCGAGTTCGTCTGTTCTCATGGGTTCCAGCCTGGTGCCGCCTCCGGTCCGGCGCTGCTGGCGGTTCTCACCGGCCTCCGATGACATTTGTCATCGTTCGCGGCGCGCCGCCACCACCGGGTGCATTCTTGCCGGGATGCTCTGCGGGCATGACCGCCATCTCCGGCCTGCTCGCCGCCCTGTCCTCGGGTGAGATCGAGATCATCGATGTCACCGCGCCGCTGTCGCCGCAGACGCCGATCCTGCAGCTGCCGCCGCCGTTCGCGAACACCATCCCGCTGTCGCTGGAGAAGGTCAGCGACTTCGACGACGACGGGCCGTACTGGGGCTGGAACAACATCCACACCGGGGAGCACACCGGGACGCACCTCGACGCGCCGATCCACTGGGCCTCGGGGCGCGAGGGTCACTCGGTCGACACCATCCCACCGGCCCGGCTGATCGGCCCGGCCGTGGTGCTCGACCTCCGTGCGGAGGTGGCGGCCGACCCGGACTTCCTGCTCGAGCCCGCCCACCTGGACGCCTACGTCGCCGATCACGGGCCGCTGCCCGAGGGCGCGTGGCTGCTGTTCCGCACCGGCTGGGCGGCGCGCGGTGACGACCCGGTGGCGTTCGCGAACGCCGACGAGAACGGCCCGCACTCCCCCGGTGTCTCGGTGGCCGGGGCGCAGTGGCTGGCGGCGTCGAGCATCTCGGGTTTCGGGGTGGAGACCGTGGGAATCGATGCGGGACAGGCCGGTTCGCTGGATCCGGCCTTCCCGGTGCACTACCACCTGCTGGGTGCGGACAAGTACGGCCTGACGCAGCTGCAGAACCTCGACCGGCTGCCCCGCACGGGGGCGATGCTGGTGGTGGCGCCGTTGCCGATCGTGGGCGGGACCGGTTCGCCGGCACGGGCTTTCGCGCTCGTCCCGCGCTCCTGATGGGCACGGTCGCCGAGCAGGTCGGGGCGCTGCTGGCCACGCTGGGCGTGGGGCACGCGTTCGGGGTGGTGGGCAGCGGGAACTTCCATGTCACCAATGCTCTGCGGACGCACGGGGTCCCGTTCACGGCGGCCCGTCACGAGGGCGGGGCGGCGTCGATGGCGGACGGGTACGCGCGCCTGTCGGGGCGGGTGGCCGTGGTCTCGGTGCACCAGGGCTGTGGACTGACCAACGCGATGACCGGGATCGGGGAGGCGGCCAAGAGCCGGACCTCGGTGCTGGTGCTGGCGGCGGACACGGCCTCCTCGGCGATCCGCTCGAACTTCCGGATCGACCAGGACGCGCTGGTCACGAGCGTGGGGGCGGTGGCCGAGCGGGTGCACTCGGCGGCGTCCGCGGCGGCGGACGTCCAGCGGGCCTACCGGACGGCGGTCGAGGGCCGGCGCACGGTCGTGCTCAACCTGCCGCTGGACGTGCAGGCCGCAACCGCGATCGGGCCCGGCACCGAACCCGGCGCTGCCGACCCCGGCGCTCCTGAACCCGGCGCTGCCGAACCCCACGCCGCCGAACCCGGTGCTCCTGAACCCGGCGCTCCTGAACCCGGCGCTGCCGAACCCGTCCCGGCACCGGAGGCCGGGACCCGTTCCCGCCCCGACCGTTTCCGGCCGGCGCCGGTCCGGCCCGCCCAGGCCTCCGTGTCCGCCCTGACCGAGCTGCTGGGGCGGGCGGAGCGGCCGGTGTTCGTCGCCGGGCGGGGTGCGCTCGACGCCGGTCACGAGATCGCCCGGCTGGCGGTGCGTTCCGGCGCTCTGGTCGCGACCTCGGCCGTGGCCAACGGTCTCTTCCGCGGTGACGCGTTCGACCTCGGCATCTCCGGCGGGTTCTCCTCACCCCTGGTCGCCGAGCTGATCAGCGGGGCCGACCTGGTGATCGGCTGGGGCTGCGCCCTGAACATGTGGACGATGCGCCACGGTTCGCTCATCGGCCCGTCCGCCCGGGTGGTCCAGGTGGACGACGACGTCGCCGCCCTGGGCGCCCACCGGCCGGTCGACCTGGGGGTGCTCGGCGACTGCGGGGCAACGGCGTCCGACGTGCTCGCCCGGCTGGACGGGGCCGCCGCGGGAGCAGCGCCCACCGAGGGCGTCACGCCCACCGAGGGCGTCACGCCCACCGACGGCGTCACGCCCACCGACGGCGTTGCGCACGCCGGCGAGGTCACGGACGGGCACGCGGGCGCCGCCGGGACTCCGGCCCGCCCCACGGGGTATCGCACCGAGGAGGTCGCCGCCCGGCTGCGGGAGTCGCGGTGGTGGAACCAGACGCCCACCCCGGACCTGTCGACGGGTGAGCGGATCGATCCCCGCGTCCTCACGTCGGCGCTGGACTCGCTGCTGCCGGCCGAGCGCGTGGTGTCGGTGGACTCGGGCAACTTCATGGGCTATCCCTCGGCGTACCTGCGGGTGCCGGACGAGAAGGGGTTCTGCTTCACGCAGGCGTTCCAGTCGATCGGGCTGGGGCTGGCCAGCGGGATCGGCGCGGCGCTGGCCCGGCCCGGACGGCTCGGTGTGGTCGCGGCGGGTGACGGCGGGTTCCTGATGTCCCTGCCCGAACTCGAGACGGCGGTGCGGATCGGGCGGCCGCTGGTGGTGATCGTCTACAACGACGCGGCCTACGGGGCCGAGGTGCACCATTTCGGCGAGGACGCCGACCTGCGCGCGGTCAGCTTCCCGGACACCGACATCGCCGCGCTCGCGGCCGGTTTCGGGGCCACCGGCGTCACGGTCCGGGGCACGGACGACCTGGTGGGCGTCGAGCGCTGGCTCACCGATCCGCGGGGCGTGCTGGTGATCGACGCCAAGATCGCGAGTGACGGCGGGGCCTGGTGGCTGGCGGAGGCGTTCCGGGGACATTGACGGAACACCCGGCCGGGATCTTCCGCACCTGCGACCCGGACCTCCCGGGCCTATCGTGACCAGGTGGACAGCTTCCAGGCCGGCGGCGCCCGTTTCACCCTGGACGCCGCCGACGAGACGATCGCCCGGGTCCTGCGCGGGCCCGGGCCGCACGCCCTGCTGCACGACGACGGCCCGGGACTGTCCCGGCTCGGGCTGATCGCCCGGGCCGAGGGCGACCAGGTGCTGCTGGAGGGGCGGATCACGTCACAGGAGCCGGGTTTCGACGGCCCGCTGCACCAGTTCATGATCGGCGCCGACTACGTGGCCCCGGTCTTCGAGAAGCTCGGCCGGCTCCTCGCCGGGCCCGGTGAGGAGCCCGCCGAGACGCTGGCCCAGGACGGGATCAGTGCCGCCCTCTTCCCCGGCCGCGCCCTGCTCGACGGGCGGGTGACCGACCGCCTCGTGGTGAGGGTCGCGCGCACCGCGTTCGGCGCGTCCACCATCGGCGCGATCGTGCACCTCATGGTCACGGTGGCGGCCCGACGCCCGGGCGGCGCCGACTTCCTGCGGGGACGGCATGTCCGGATCAGCGCCGAGGCGCCCGCCGGCCCCCGGGCGGCGGACCCGACCCCGATGACGGACGACGTGCGCCTGGCCGATCTCGGCGGTCTCGACGAGGTGGTCACCCAGCTGCGGGACGTCGCCGACTCGTTCCGGCACCCGGAGGTGATGGCGCGCTGGGGTGCCCGCCGTCCGCAGGGCATCCTGATGTGGGGCCCGCCCGGCACCGGCAAGACCACCCTGGCCCGGGCCCTGGCCAACGAGATCGGCGGCACGCTCGAAGAGGTGCGCAGCAACGACATTCTCGATCGCTGGATGGGCGCGTCCGAGCGCAACATCGCCAAGGTCTTCGCGCAGGCCCGCCGTTACACCTCCCCCACCGTGCTGCTGTTCGACGAGTTCGACAGCATCGTCAGCTACGCCGGGCGCCCGCAGGGCTCGGCCGACCAGGCCATCAACTCGGTGGCGGGCATCTTCAAGCAGGAGATGAACGGCCTGATCGAGGCCAACCCGAACGTCATCGTGGTCGCGACCACCAATTTCCCCGACCGGGTGGACGATTCGCTGATCCGCTCGGGCCGCTTCGACGTGAAACTGGCCGTGCCCCTGCCGGGGGCGCAGGCCCGCGCGGACATCCTGGCCAAGCAGATCCGGGCGCTGGAACGGCGGCACACCACGGACGCGTTCCGGTTGTTCGCGCCGGACGTGTCGGTGCCCGAGCTGGCCGGGCACGCCACCGGCCTGTCCGGAGCCGACCTGGCCGAGGTGCTGCGGCGGGCCCAGCTCGAGAAGGCGATGGCCGAGGCCCGGGGCACGGCCGCCGGGCCGATCACGCAGAGCGACCTGCTGCGCGGCATCCGGCACCTGAACGGGGCACACACCTGAGGATCGGTCCCGATCGGGCCGCGTCCGATCCAGTCCGACCCGCGGGACGCCGATGAGGCGATGACTCGTGGACCGTGGGGGCGGTGTGGGCAGCGGTGGGGGCGGCACGGTGAGCAGCTCGGTGAGCAGCTCGATGAGCGGTGCGGGGCGCGCCCGGGCGTCGGCGTTCTACCTGGCCGTCTGCTCGCTGGTGGCCGTGGTCTATCTGCTCTTCGGCTCCGCCACCACCCATGCCTTCGTGGCCTCGGCCGTGCACACCTCGGCGGTCGTCGCGATCGTTCTGGGGGTGCGACGGCACCGGCCTGAGCACGCCCTTCCCTGGTACACGCTGGCCGGCAGCACCCTGCTGTTCACCCTGGGCGACGCGGCGTTCTGGTGGCGGTCCGTGTGGCTGCACCAGGACGCGTTCCCGTCGGTGTCCGATGCTCTCTACATCCCGTCGAGCCTGTTGCTGATCGCGGCGCTGCTGGGCTTCACCCGGGCGCGCCGCACCGGCTGGGACCGCTCCGGGCTGCTCGACGCGGCCGTGCTCTCGACCGGCGCGGGCCTGCTGTCGTGGCTCTACCTGATCTCACCCACCGCCGGCGCGGGTGACCTGTCGCAGCCGGCCCGTCTGGTCTCGCTGGCCTACCCGGTGGTCGACCTGCTGGCCCTGGCCGTGCTGGTGCGCCTGACCATCGGCACCGGCCGAAGACCGTTCGCCTACCGGCTGCTGGTCGGCGGCGTCACCACCCTGCTCGTCACCGACGGCGCCTACACGCTGATGCAGCTGGCCGGCACCTACGAGACCGGCGGCTGGACCGATGTCGGCTGGATGGCGTCCCACGTCCTGATGGGCGCGTCGGCCCTGCACCCCTCGATGCCCGCGGTGTCCGAGGCCACGCCACCCGTCCCGGAGGGCGTCATCGGCCGCGGCCGGCTGGTGGCGCTGGCCGCCGCCAGCCTGATGGCCCCGCTGGTGCTGATCCTCGAGTGGCTGCACCGTGACCCGATCGACGCGCCGGTCATCGCCGCCGGCTCGATCGTGCTCTACCTGCTCGTGCTGGCCCGTCTCCAGGGGGTGATGAAGCAGCTGGCCGGTCTGCTCGACACCGCCAAGTCGCAGGCCAACACCGATCTGCTGACCGGGCTGGCCAACCGGCGCCGGTTCTACGCGCTCTGGGAGACCGAACTCGCCGGGGCCACGCCCACCACGGCCCTGCTCTACGTGGACCTGGACGGCTTCAAACCGGTCAACGACACCCTCGGGCACCAGGGCGGCGACGCGGTGCTGCAGGCGGTGGCGGCCCGTATCAGCTCCGTGGTGCGCGCGGGTGACGTGGTGGCCCGGCTGGGCGGTGACGAGTTCGCGGTGATCCTGCCCGGAGCCGACGACGTGCAGGCCGAGGCGATCGCGGCGCGGATCCTGGCGGCGGTCTCGGTGCCGGTCGTGGCCCTCGGGAGCCCGGTGCGGGTGGGGGCGAGCATCGGGGTGATCGTGGCGCCGCACGGCGCCGACCCGGAGAACGAGATCCAGCGCGCCGACGGGGCCATGTACGCGGCCAAGAGTGCCGGGCGGGGACGCGTCGGGCGGGCCTGACCGGCCCCTCCCCTCCAGGGGGTTCCCCGTCCGGAACCGACGGCGGACAGCGACGCCGGACGGGGAACCACCCCCTACGCGAGCGGCGGGAGCTCCCCCGACGAGGCGACCTGGCTGTACCAGCGGCCGGAGTCCTTCACCGTGCGCACCTGGGTGTCGTAGTCGACGTGCACGATGCCGAACCGCTTGCCGTACCCGTACGACCACTCGAAGTTGTCGAACAGCGACCAGGCGAAGTAGCCCTTCACGTTCGCCCCGGCGTCCAGGGCCCGGCCCACCGCGTCGAGGTGGGCGTGCAGGTACGCGGTGCGCCGGTCGTCGTGCACCCGGCCGTCGGCGGCCACCGTGTCGTCGAACGCGGCGCCGTTCTCGGTGATGTAGAGCGGCAGGCCGGGCCGGCGACGGTGGATGTCGAGCAGCAGGTCGGTCAGGCCCCGCGGTTCGACCAGCCAGCCCATCTCGGTGTACTCGCCCTCCGGGCGCACCCGGGCGACCCCCTCGACCAGGGTGGGCTGGAACGGGTCGCGGTCCGGGTCCTCCCCCGCGCGCACGGTGGCCGTCGAGTAGTAGTTGAGCCCCATCGCGTCGAGCGGGGCGTTGATGATCTCCAGGTCGCCGGTGCGCACGAACGACCAGTCGGTGAACCGGGCCGTGGCCTCGAACAGGCCCTCGGGGTAGACGCCGTTCAGCTGGGGCTGCAGCAGGATCTCGTTGTTGACCAGGTCGAGACGGGTCTTGGCGGCCCGGTCGTCCGGCGCGTCGGTGTGCGCCCGGTTCACCTGGAGGTTGTGCGAGATCGCGATCCTCGCTGCGGCGCCGGCCTTCTCACGCACGGCGGCCGCACCCAGCCCGTGGGCCAGGTTGAGCGTGTGCACCGAGGCGAGGGCCTGGGCCGGGTCCTTGACGCCCGGCGCGTGCTCACCCGACAGGTGTCCCAGATAGGCCGCGCACCACGACTCGTTGAGGGTGATCCACAGGTCAACCCGGTCACCCAGCGCCTCCGCCACGATGCCCGCGTACTCGGCGAAACGGTGGGCGGTGTCCCGGTTCGGCCAGCCCCCGGCGTCCTGCAACGGCTGCGGCAGGTCCCAGTGGTACAGGGTCAGGGCCGGGGCGATCCCCGCGTCCCGCAGCTGGTCGGTCAGGCGCTTGTAGAAGTCCAGACCGGCCTGGTTCACGGCGCCGGAACCGGTCGGCTGGATCCGGGGCCAGGCCACCGAGAACCGGTAGGCGTTCAGGCCCAGGCCGGCCATGAGCTTCACGTCGTCGGCGCTGCGGTGGTAATGATCGATGGCCACGTCACCGTTCTCGCCGTTCACGACGGCCCCCGGCCTGCGCGCGAACGTGTCCCAGATCGACGGGCCGCGGCCGTCCTCACCGACCGCTCCCTCGATCTGGTAGGAGGACGTGGCCGCCCCCCAGAGGAAGTCGCTCGGGAAACGGCGCGGTGCGGCGCCGGGGGTGGGCTGGGTCATCAGGGCTCCTGATCGGTGGAGGATGAGAGGGAACGGTGCGGTGGTCGAGTACGGCGAAAAGGGTGGACGCGGTGGTCAGCCCGCGCTGACCATGTGGCCTCCCGGTCCGGTGGCCGGGGAGGCCGCCCGCACCGCGACCGCGCGCAGGTCGTTGGCCGTGCGCAGCACCGGGGCGCGGGTGAGGTCGGCCGGGTCGAGGTCGGCCGTGGTGGTGACGAGGAAGCTCGTGCGGGCTCCGGCCGGCAGGCTCACGACGCCGTCGTCGACCCGGGCGTCCGGGGCCAGGCGGTCGGGGTGCACGGTCACGTCGGAGGCGAAACTGCCGGCCAGCACGTCGATCCGGTAGCCACCCCCGACCCTGACCGCGGTCGCCTCGAGCGGGGCCGGGTCGAGCTTCAGGTCCACGTCCTCGGCGAACGTGTGCACCGCCCGCTCGTCACCCAGCTCGGCCACGAGAATCTCCTCCGCCGCGTCGTGCGGCGTGGTCAGCTCGGGAGGCAGGGCGATCACCTGCACCGACCGGGCCGGCACGTCGATCCGGGTTTCCCGGCGGGCCAGCTCGGCCCCGGCGAAGCTCGAGCGCCGCACCTCGGCGGTGCCCGTCCAGGGCTCGTCGGTGTCGTTCACCGCGACCAGGCCGAGCGCCCCGTCGCGCTCGGTGAGGAACAGCGCGCGGGGCGCCGAGGCCCGCCGCAACGCGAACCACACCGGCTTCGGCCGCTCCTGCGAGTCGACGAGGGCCCACGACACCACCGGCCAGCAGTCGTTGAGCTGCCACACGATCCAGCCGGCCGTGCGCGGCCACCACGACCGGTAGTGCTCCACGGCGTGCCGGATCGCGCGCGCCTGGTTCAGCTGCGCGGCCCAGTGCCAGTCCTCGAGGCGCTCCGGAACCCCGGTGTGCGGGGCCATTCCGCGCTCGAGCTTGCCGGTGCCGTCGTCGGCCTTCTGGTGGACGAGGAACGTCGGGTCGCCGTACGGGTCGTCGACCTCGGTCAGCGCCCGGCCGTCCGCGGCGTGCACGTGCTCGGTGAGAGCCCGCCAGGACGGCGGTGCCTGGTAGCCGAACTCCGAGCAGAAGCGCGGGATCTCGCTGCGGTAGGCACTCCAGTCGAGGCGGTTCCAGACGTCCCACTGGTGGTGCGTGCCCCGGTCGGCGTCGTTCGGGTGTGACTGCCCCGGTGTGCGGCGCGGGGTGAACGGGCTGTTCGCGCTGTACGGACGCGACGGGTCGAGCTCGGCCACGATCTCCCCGAACAGCCGCTCCGCGTAGTCCTTTCCCCAGGTCCGCTCACCCAGCAGGTCTTTCCACCCCCAGTCCTCGTGGCCCCAGAGGTTCTCGTTGCCACCGTTCCACAGCACCAGCGACGGGTGCGGCATCAACCGCACCACGTTCTCGCGGGCCTCGGCCTCGATCTCCGAGCGGAACGGTTCTTCCTCCGGGTACGCCGCACAGGCCAGCAGGAAGTCCTGCCAGACGAGAAGTCCTCTCTCGTCGCACAGTTCGTAGAAGTCGTCGGACTCGTACATCCCGCCGCCCCACACCCGCAGCAGGTTGAGGTTCGCGCCCAGCGCCTGGTCGAGACGCCGGGCCAGGCGGTCGCGGGTGATCCGGGTGACGAAGTGGTCGTCCGGGATCCAGTTGGCACCCCGCACCGCGACCGGCCTGCCGTTGACGAGGATCACGAACCGGGTGCCGTGCTCGTCGTCACCGGTGTCGATCTCGACCGTGCGGAACCCGATCCGGCGGCTCCAGGTGTCGAGAACCGTCTCGCCGGAGCTCAGTTCGACCGTCAGCTCGGACAGGGGCTGTTCACCGTGCCCGGCCGGCCACCAGAGCGGGGCGTCGGGCACCCGCAGCCTCAGCACCGCCTCGTCGACGTCGGCGGGCACGACGGTGGACGCGCCGGCCCCCCGGACCTCGACCCGCACCTTCACGGCGGAGCGGGTCTCCAGCCCCGAACGCTCCAGGTCGACGTGCACCTCCACGGTGTCGGACCCGACGACCGGACGCACGCGCGCGAGGCGGGCGGTCGTCCATCGTTCGACCCGCACCGGCTTCCAGAGCCCGGCCGTGCGGAAGTCCGGCCCCCAGTCCCAGCCGAACGAGCAGGCCATCTTGCGCACGAAGTTGAACGGCCGGGGCACGTTGACGGCCGGGCGGTCGCCCAGTCTCGACCGCAGCGCCTCGGCGTGGGTGGTGGCCGAGGTGATGTCGACCGTGAGTGACGTCCGTGCCGTCAGGTCGGTGACGTCGAAGCGGTAGCTGCGGTGCATGTTCTCGGTGCGACCCAGAACGGTGTCGCCCAGCCGGACCGTGGCAACGGTGTCAATACCGTCGAACACCAGGTCGATCCGTTCACCGGGCTCCGGCGGTGCCAGGTCGGGCGAGGCCGTGTAGCGCCAGTCGGTGCGGTGGAACCACGCCAGGTCGGCCTCGTGCGCGTCGTCGTAGGGCTCGGGGATCGCCCCGGCCGCGAGCAGATCGGTGAGGACGCAGCCGGGCACCGCGGCCGCGAAGGTTCCCCTCGCCGCGTCGGGCACCTCCCCGGCGGTCGTCGTGACGGTCCATCCGCTGGTCAGTTCGTGGTGCTGCACTAGGCCCTCCCGGACGTGCTGGCTTCGGTCTCGCGCGGGGTCCGGACAACGCGGACGCCCCCGGCGGGAATCTGGGTGGCCGGGCCGACCTTCTCGTCGGTCAGCAGGTCGAGGCCGGCCGCCTCGACCTCCACCGGTTCGTCGCGGTGGTTGATGAGGAACAGGTAGGCCGCGTCGTCGCCGATGCGCCGGACCGCCTCCAGCCCCGCTGGCGCGACCACGGTTCGGGCCAGCTCGGTCTCGGCGATCAGGCGATCGGCGACCGCTTCGATCGATGACCCGGGCAGCTGCGCCGAGACGTACCACGCCGCCCCCGCGCCCACCGCCCGCCGCGTGACCGCCGGGCCTCCGGCCAGGGAGCTGCTCGTGTACGAGAGCACCACGTCAGCGTCGTCCACGACCACGCGCTCGGTCCAGTCCCGCACCACGCCACCGTCGCTGAGGCTCACCGACTCCTCGGTCTGCAGCGGGTAGAACTCGTCCGCCCACACGCCCAGCACGTCGCGGAACGCTCCCGGGTAGCCACCCGTGCGCACCCGCCCGGTGGGATCGCAGATCCCCGAGAGGTACGTCACGACCAGCGTGCCACCCCGCTGCGGCACCGCCGCGAGGCGGGAGGCGACCGCGTCGTCCACCATGATGAGGGTGGGCACGAGAACCAGGTCGTAGCCGGACAGATCGGCGTCGGGACGCACCAGGTCGAGCAGTACCTGCCGCTGCCAGAGCGCCTTGTGCCAGGCCCGCAGCTCCCGCCCGTAGCGCAGGCCCCGGTGGGGTTTCAGGCCGTGCTGCAGGTACCAGCCGGCCTCGTCGTCGACCACCATCGCGGCCCGCGCCGGCTCGACCCGCGAACCGGCCACCTCGTCCAGGGCTTTCAGGTGCCCGCCGAGCTCGACGACCTCCCGCCAGACCCGCGAACGGGTGCCCGCGTGCGGCAGCATGGCCGAGTGGAACTGCTCGGCCCCCGCCGTGGAGGCCCGCCACTGGAAGAACATCGCGCCGTCGGACCCCCGCGCCACGTGCGCCAGGGCGTTACGGGCGATCTCGCCGGGATCCTTGGCCCGGTTGCGCTGCTGCCAGCTCGGCCCGCCGGTGGAGTGCTCCATCAGCAGCCACGGCCGGCGCCCGGCGCTCATCCCCCGCATCCGGTCACCCGCGCAGGCCAGCTCGATCGCGCGGTCCGGGTCGTCGACGAGCGTGTAGTGGTCGTTCGCGACGAGGTCGGTGTGCGGCGCCCAGCGCGAGTAGTCGACCACCTGCGCCCCCGGGCCGACCATGAAGTTCGTGGTGACCGGAACGTCCGAGAACCGCTGGATCACCTCACGTTCCGCGAGGTACGCCCGCATCAGCGCGTCGGAGGAGTAGCGCTCGTAGTCGATGAACAACCCCGGGTTCGGCGCTCCGTGCTTGCCCCGGGGCGGCAGGATCTCGCTCCAGTCGTTGAACCGGTGCCCCCAGAAGGCCGTGCCCCAGGCCTGGTTCACCGCCTCGACGGTGCCGTGCCGTTCGGCCAGCCACCGGCGGAACGCGTCGGCCGAGACGTCGCAGTAACAGCGCGCGTTGCCGCCGCCGAGCTCGTTGCCGACGTGCCACAGCTTCACGGCCGGGTGCTGCCCGTACCGCATCGCCAGCCGCCCGGCGACGCGCACCGCGTAGGAGCGGAACACGGGTGAGCTGGGGCACCAGGCGTTACGGCCACCGGGCGGCTGCTGATAGAGATCGGCGTCGAACGGCAGGATCTCCGGGTGCGCGGTGTGCAGCCAGCTGGGTGGGGCCGCCGTCGGCGTCGCCAGGTTGATGCCGACGCCGTTCTCGTGCAGCAGCTCGACGATGTCGTCGAGCCACCCGAAATCGAACACCCCGTCGGAGGTCTCGACCAGACCCCAGGAGAACACGCCGAGGGTGACCAGGTTGACCCCGGCCTCCCGCATGAGGCGCACGTCGTCGAGCCAGGTGTCACGCGTCCATTGCTCGGGGTTGTAGTCGCCCCCGAAGACGAGACTCATGCCGCCGCCTTCTGCGTGCCGGTCGGCACCCATTCGCCGAGACGGTGGTCGTAGCAGACGGAGTCGTCGATCGAGTCCCGGTCGGGCGCCTGCGACCTCACCACGCCACCGACCCGGTTGGGGTCGGGTGCCGAGGCGGCCAGCAGCTTCGTGTAGTCGTGGTGCGGGTCGAGGATCACCGCGTCGGCCGGCCCCCGCTCGACGACCCGGCCGTGGTGCAGCACCAGGATGTCGTCGGAGAAGTGGCGGGCCGTGGCCAGGTCGTGGGTGATGTACAGCACGGCGAGCCGGCTCTCGCGCTGCAGGCGCCCGAGCAGGTTCAGCACGCCCAGCCGGATCGACACGTCGAGCATCGAGACCGGTTCGTCCGCCACCAGCACCTGGGCCCCGGGAGCCAGCGCGCGGGCGATGGCGACCCGCTGGCGCTGACCGCCCGACAGCTCGTGCGGGCGCCGGTCGGCCATCTCCTCGGCCGGGGTCAGGTTGACCCGCTCGAGCATGGCGAGCACCTCGTCGCGGCCCGAGGGACGCCCGTGCAGCTTCAGCGGCCGGGCGATGTGATGGGCCACCGAGTGGAACGGGTTGAGCGACGCGAACGGGTCCTGGAACACCATCTGCACGTGGCGCCGGTAGAGCGGGCCGACGGCCGGGGTGCCGTCGTCGAGCCTGACCTCGATCCGGCCCGATGTCGGTTTCTCGAGCCTGGTCAGCAGTTTCGCGATCGTGGACTTGCCCGAACCGGACTCCCCGACCAGAGCCACCGTGCGGCCGGGCACCAGGTCGAAGCTCACCCGGTCGACGGCCCGGTGCCGCCGGCGGCGCAGGCCGTCGCGGATCGGGTAGTCCTTGGTCAGGTCGGTGACGTGCACGCTGGTCATGCTGACCTCTCTTCCCCGTGTCCGTGGCGCACGAAGTCGCCCCGGTCCCCGGTCAGGCTCGGGAACGACTCCAGGAGCTTGCGGGTGTAGGGGTGTTTCGCGGCCCGGTGCACCTGCTCGGCGGTGTCGAGCTCGACGATCTCCCCGCGGTACATCACCGCGATCCGGTCGGCGATCTCGAGCAGCAGCGGCAGGTCGTGGGTGATGAAGACGACCGCGAAGTCGAGTTCGTCACGCAGCCGCACGATCTCGCGCAGGATCTCGCGCTGCACCACCACGTCGAGGGCGGTGGTCGGCTCGTCCATGATCATGATCTGCGGCTGCAGCAGCATGGCCATGGCGATCATCGTGCGCTGGCGCATGCCGCCCGACAGCTCGTGCGGGTACGAGCGCAGACGCACCGCGTCGACCCCGACCCGTTCGAGCACCTCCCGGGACCGCGCGCGGCGCTCGGCCCTCGACATCTCCGGGGCGTGGGCCTTCAGCGTGTCGTCGAGCTGGTAGCCGATCGTGCGCACCGGGTTCAGCGAGTTCATCGCGCCCTGGAACACCATCGACAGCTGCGACCACCGGAACCGGCGCAGCGCCTCGTCCTTCAGGGCGAGCAGGTCGATGTCACCGCCGTCCCGGTCGTGGAACACCACCGATCCCCCGGTGATGCGGGCGGGCGGCTGGTGCAGGCGGTTGACGGCGTAGGCCAGCGTGGTCTTGCCGCAGCCGGACTCCCCCGCCAGACCGAGGATCTCGCCGCGGCCCAGCTGCAGGGAGGCCGAGCGCACGGCGGTGACCGGCTGTTCGGTCTCGTAGACGACGGTCAGGTTCTCGACCGTGAGTACCGGGCTCCTCATCGGGCCACCTTCCTCAGCCGGGCCGTGCGCCTGCGGGCGAGCCGGGCGTTCCTCAGCCGCGGGTCGATGATCTCGTCGATCGAGAAGTTGATGAGCGACAGGCCCATGCCGAACAGGGCGATCATCAGGCCGGGCGGCACGAACCACCACCAGGCCCCCAGCGGCAGGGCGAACCCGTTCTGGGCGTAGAACAGCATCGTGCCCAGGGTGGACGAGTTCGAGGCCCCGAGACCGAGGAACGACAGGCCGGCCTCACCGAGGATGGCCGCGATCACGGCGTAGACGAACTGGGAGGCCAGCACCGGCAGCAGGTTCGGCAGGATCTCGACCGCGATGACCCGCCACGGCCGTTCGCCGGACAGCTGCGCCGCGGCCACGTAGTCGCGGTTGCGCACCGAGAGGGTCTGCGCCCTGAGCACTCTCGCGGACGCGGCCCAGCTGGTCAGGGCGAGCACCAGGGCGATCGTCCACAGGCCCCGGCTCTCCGGCGGCACGAACCCGGAGATCACGATGACCAGCGGCAGACCCGGGATGACGAGGAAGACGTTGGACAGCAACGAGAACGTCTCGTCGGCGAATCCACCGAGGTAGGCGCCGTAGATGCCGAAGAACGCCGAGAGGACCGTCGCCATCACGCCGACCAGCAGGCCGATCTGGAGCGAGCCGCGGGTGGCGAAGGCCAGTTGCGAGAGCACGTCCTGGCCGGTCTGGGTGGTGCCGAGCAGGTTCGTGCCGGTGGGTCCGGCCAGGCCGATGTCGTTGATCGCGTCGGGGTCACCGGCGAAGAACGGGCCGATCGCGCCGAACAGGGCGATGAGGCCGACCAGGGTGAGACCCAGTGCGAGCCAGCCGGTCATGGTGGGCAGGAGCGAACGCCAGCCCCGTCTGCGGGGTGTGGCCGGGGGCACCGCGGCGGGAGTGGGCGGCGGTGAGGCGAGGGGCCCACCCGGGCCGGTGGGGCTGGTCGGGGCGGCGGGGGTCTCCCGCACGATCAGGTGCGCGTCGACGGTGGACGCGCCGGTCGGGCGGGCGGTTTCGTTCGCCACCGGGGCGGTTCCGTTCGCCACCGGAGTGGTTCCGGTCGGCGTCGGGGTGGTTCCGGTTGCCCTCGGGGCGTTTTCCATGGGCGTCGGGGTGTTTTCGGACTCCGCCGGGGTGGTTTCGGTGGAGTCGGACTTGTCGGAGATGCTCATCCCGGTTCTCCTCTCAGGCCCGGGCGCGGGTGCGCGGGTCGATCAGGCCGTACAGCAGGTCGACGACCAGGTTGGCGCCGAGCACGGCCAGCGTGATGTAGAGGAAGATGCCCTGCATCAGGGCGTAGTCGTTGTTCTGCACGGCCGACAGCAGTTTCGAGCCGATGCCCGGGTAGGAGAACACCTGCTCGGTGACCACGGAGCCGGAGACCACGAAGCCGAGCGAGATCGCGAACCCGGCGATCGACGGCAGCACCGCGTTGCGGGCCGCGTAGTTGCGCATGATCGTGCGCTCCGGCAGGCCCTTGGCCCGGGCGGTGAGCACGTAGTCCTCGGACAGGGTGGAGACCATCATGTTGCGCATGCCCAGCATCCAGCCGCCGAGCGAGGCCAGCACGATGGTGAGGGCCGGCACGAACCCGTAGCGGATGGTCGAGGAGATGAACGGCCCGTTGAGGCCCGGGCTGAGCACCACGTCGTAGCCGCCCTGCGAGGGGAACCAGCCGAGCACCCGGGCGAGCAGGTAGACCAGCACCAGCGCGAGCCAGAAGTACGGCACCGCGGCGAGAATCGTGGTGGCCGGCACGGCCGAGTCCAGCCAGGTGCCCGGCCGCCAGCCGACGATCGCCCCGAGCCCGATGCCCAGCACCGCGGCGATGATCGTGGCGATGCCGACCAGGGCGATGGTCCAGGGCATCGAGGTGGAGATGACGTCGGTGACCTTGCCCGGGAAGTACGTCACCGAGACCCCGAGGTCACCGTGCACCAGGTTGACGAGGTAGGTCCAGTACTGCTGCGGCAACGACTCGTCGGAGTCACCGCCGAGCAGGGCCGAGTAGGCCGCCCGGGACTCCGGGGTGACCGTGGCGCCCCGGGCCTGGAGCTTGGCCAGCAGGATGTCCACCGGATTGCCGGGCAGCAGGCGGGGAATCGCGAAGTTCAGGGTGACGGCCGCCCAGACGGCGACCGCGTAGAACAGGAGCTTGCGCAGGAGGTAGTTCACGGCACGGTCCTTCCGGACGGGGCACGGAGGGTCTGGGGAGGCGGGCCCGGGGAGTCCCGGGCCCGCCACGGTTCAGCGTCGGGTCAGGAGACCGGCTTGAGGCGCTTGATGATCGCGCCGAAGTCGTTCTTCGACCAGACCGCGGGCACGGCGTACAGGTCGTCCGCGCTCGGCCATCCGGTGAACTTCTTGACGTTCCACTCGCTGGTCGTGCCGCCGGTGAGGATCGGGATGTAGGGCATGTCCTCGACGATCGAGGTCTCGATCGTGTCCAGGTACGGCTGCCGGGCCGCGGTGTCGTCGAGGGCGTAGGTGCGCAGGGCCTTGATCGCCTCGTCGACGTCCGGGTCGGAGTAGCGGGACACGTTGTTGCCCGACGTCTTCCCGACCTTGGCGGTGCTCGTGCTGGAGAAGAAGTTGTTGTAGACGTAGTACGGGTCGGGCGCCGACCCCTGGTAGAGCGAGTCGATCGCCAGCTGGAACTTGCCGCCGGTCTTCTTCTCGGTCCACTCGTTCCACGACGACTGGGCCACCTTCAGATCGATCCCGGCCTCCTTGAGCTGCTGGGCCATCGTCTGCACGGCGGTGATGTAGTCGGTCCAGCCGGTCACGACCTCCACGGTCACCGACAGCTTCTCGCCGCCCTTGGCGTAGATGCCGTCACTGCCCTTGGCCCAGCCGGCTCCTTCCAGCTCCGAGGTGGCCGCCGCGACGTCCGGGGTCTCCGGCGCCACCGGCTGCTCGATCGAGGAGGAGATGAGCTGCTTCTGGTTCGACGTCAGCACGAAGGTCGGCGAGATCTCGCTCGAGGTGTTCTGGAAGGCCAGCGCGTTCAGCTGCTTCCGGTTCACCGCGTGGTAGATCGCGCGCCGCACGGCCGGGTCGGTCTGCGGCCCGGTGCAGCCCAGGTCCTTGTTCGCGCAGGTGAGCAGCGCGGTCTGGCTCTGGTTGACGGTCAGCGCGTCGTAGCCCGGGTAGGTCTCCTTGACCTTCTGGATGTTCGGCACCGGGCCGGTCTGCCAGTCGATGGTGCCGGCCGCCACGCCGTCCGCGCCCGCCGTGTTGCCCGACAGCGACAGGAACCGCACGGTCTTGATCGCCGGGACGTCACCCCAGTAGTCCTCGTTGGCGACGTAGGTGAAGGCCTGCGCCTTGAACTCGCCGAGCTTGAGAGGGCCGGTGCCGACCGGCTTCTCCATCACGTCGGTCTCGGGATCGACGTCCTTCCAGAGGTGCTCGGGCACCATGTAGGTGTTGCCCAGCACGTCCGGGGCCTGGGTGTAGGCCGGCTGCTTGAACGTGAACACGACGTGGGTGTCGTCGGCGGCCTCGGCCGTGCCGTCGTAACCGATCGAGTTCAGCGACGCGTGCTCGGTGAGGATGTCGAAGCTGAAGACCACGTCGTCGGCCGTGAAGGCCTCCCCGTCGGTCCATTTCACGCCCTCGCGCAGGGTCACCGTGAGCTCGGTGCCGTCGTCGTTCCAGGCGTAGTCGGTGCCCAGCAGCGGTTCCGGATCACCGGACCCGGCCTTGTTGATGAAGAAGAGCTGCTCGTAGATCGCCCCGCCACCACCGATCTGCGTCGGTGAGAACGGGTTGAAGTTGATCTGGTAGTCGCCGGACTGGCCGGTGTAGGCGACGAGCGTCGTGACGCCCCCACCCCCACCGCTGCCCTCGCCACTGCTGCCCGAACAGCCGGCCACGAGGGTGCCGACCGCCACCAGACCTGCTGCCACTTTCAGGGCGTGACCCCGGTTCGTCCGGGAGCGAGCCCTCATCGCCGTAAGGAACATCCTTGGTCCTTCCCGTTCACCGCACGGTCGTGACCGGCGGCTCGTCTCCCGCGGCTCTGCGGTGGCGCAATTCTTACTTTACTAAATTTAGTGTGTCAATATAGGTCCGGGACGTAGCGACGACGCCGGTCACCGGCGTCGGTCGCGCCCCTGACCTGTCTCAATCCCCCTCCCGAGGGAGCACTTTGGCGACTCCGACCCTCGCCCTCGTCCTCGACCTGATCCGGACCTCCGGCCCCGTCAGCCGGGTCGAACTGGCCGAACGGGCCGGCGTGACCCCGGCGACGATCACCAACACGGTGCGCGACCTGCTGGCCGCCGGGCTGGTGCGCGAGACCGGCCGGCGTCCCGGAGCCGTCGGCTCGCCCCGGCGTCTGCTCGGCCTGGCCCCGGACGCCTGGTACGCCGTCGGCGTGCAGCTCTCCCGCAGCACCACGACCACCGTGGTCACCGACTTCGCGGGTGGGCAGCTGGCCGCGTCCCGCTCGCCCGGGGCCGGTGACGACCCGCCCCAGGTGACGCTGACGGCGCTGGCCGCCCACGTCGAGGAGCTGCTGACGACGGCCGGCGTGCCCCGCGACCGGGTGCTCGGGCTGGGCCTGGTCACCCACGGGCCGCAGGACCGCGAGCGCGGCATGATCCTCACCGCCCAGCCCACGATCGCCTGGCAGCGTTTCCCGTTGACCTCGACCCTGGCCGAACTGCTCGACCTGCCGGTGCTTCTCGAGAACGACGCGACGGCGGCGGCGGTGAGCGAACGGTGGACGGGGTCGGTCGGCGCGGAGTCGTTCGGTGTCGTCTGGGTGGGTGGGGGCATCGGCGGCGGGGTGGTGCTGGGCGGGGAGTCGTTCGGGGGTGCGACCGCGAACCCGGTGGAGATCGGGCACGTGCCGCTGGATCCGGCGGCGAAGGTGTGCGCGTGCGGCAACCGGGGGTGCGCGGAGGTGACGGCCGGTCCGGCGGCGGTGGTCGGGCAGGCGGCGGCCGATCCGCGGGAGCGGGTGCGGCTGGGCCTGTCCGGGCGTCCGGAGGACACGCTGGTGGACTTCGAGCGGCTGGCGGTGGCCGCGGCGGACGGGGACGGGCGGGCGACGGCGCTGCTGCGAAAGTCCGCGGACCGTCTGGGAGATGCCGTGGTCACGCTGATGAACCTGTTCGACCTGGACACCGTGGTGCTGTCCGGCCCGGCGCTGGTGACGGCCGGCCCGCTGTACGTGGAGGCGGCGACCCGGGCGGCCGGACGCGGGGCGCTGGCGCGGTTGCTGCGGCCGGTGCGGGTGATGGTGTCGCCCGACGCCGAGGTCGCCGCCGCCGTGGGCGGGGCCCTGGTGGTGCTGCGCTCGCCCCTGGTCCTCGCCGACCCGCTGGCCGACGTCGGGCGGAGGGCCTGGCCCCTGACCCACTGAGCACCCTGGCCGTCCCCTCCGGCGCCCGCCGGACCGAACCACACAAGGAGTTCCGTGACCACCGAACCCGCCCCCACCGCCACCTGGACGACCGAGGCCGGGACGACCACCGGTGCAGGCGAGATCCCCACCGCCGAGGCGACCACGACGTCCTCCATCAGCCGGGACGGGGTCGCCGTGATCGTGCGGCACCCTGCCGACGGTGCCCCGGTCGTGCAGTACTGGGGTGCCGGGCTGGGGCCGCTCGACGCGGGCGACCTCGCTGCCCTCGTCGACGCCGACCACCGCCAGACGCCACCGGGGACGCTCGACGCGGCCTGGCGCCCGAGCCTGGTGCCGGCCGAACCGGACGGCTGGCCCGGGCGACCCGGGGTGCAGCTCGTACGTGACGGCGTGCCGCTGATCCCCCGCTGGCGCCGGGACAGTGTCACGGCCGGTGAGCACGAAATCGTCAGCCGCATCGTCGATTCCGCCGCCGGCCTCCGTCTCACCACGCGCCTGCACCTGGAACCCGGCGGTTTGCTCGGGGTGCGGCACACCGTCACCAGTGACCACTCGGATCTCGAGGTCCAGTGGGTCGAGCCGACGCTGCCGGTGCCGACGCGGGCGGACGACGTGCTCACCTTCTCCGGTCGCTGGACCCGCGAGAAGGCCCCGCGGAGAACGCCCTTGGGCCGTGGGTCGACGGCCCGTCAGACCCGGCGCGGGCGGCCGGGTCACGATCAGCCCTGGCTCCTGGCGCTCTCCGACGGGCCGGCCCGCAACCGCGACGGCGAGATCTGGGCCGTGCACCTGGCCTGGAGCGCCGACGTCACCTACCGCACCGACCGGCTGCCCGACCAGCCCACGCTGCTGGGGGCCGGTGAGCTGCTGCGGGCGGGCGAGATCCGGCTCGCCCCCGGTGACGAGTACTCCTCCCCCACGGCCTGGTTCGCCTGGTCGGACGCGGGGCTCGACGGGATCGGCGCCCGCTTCCACACCTACCTGAGGTCACGGGAGAGGCATCCGCGGGCACCGCGTCCTCTCGTCCTGAACACCTGGGAGGCCGTGTACTTCGACCACGACCCGGCGACCGTGGCCCGGCTGGCCGAGCGGGCCGCGGAGATCGGCGTGGAGCGGTTCGTGCTCGACGACGGCTGGTTCCCGGCCCGGCGCGACGACACCCGGGGCCTGGGCGACTGGTCGGTGGACCGCAGCGTGTGGCCGGACGGGCTGGAGCCGCTGGCGGGGCGGGTGCGGGAGCTCGGGATGCAGTTCGGTCTGTGGTTCGAGCCCGAGATGGTCAGCCTGGACTCCGATCTCGCGCGTGAGCACCCGGACTGGTTGCTGCACGACCCGGTTCAGGTTCCCTCCCCCGGAGGCCTGTCGTGGCGGACGCAGTACGTGCTGGACCTGGCGCGTCCCGAGGCGTACGCGTACCTGCTGGAGCGGATGGGCGCCCTGGTCGGCGGCCTCGGGCTGGCGTTCGTCAAGTGGGACCACAACCGTGACCTGGTCGACGCCCGGCACGACGGCCGGCCCGGGGTGCACGTGCAGACCGTGGCGGCTCTGCGGTTGATGGCCGAGCTGAAGGCCCGTTTCCCGGGTCTGGAGATCGAGTCGTGCTCGAGCGGTGGCGCGCGCTGTGACCTGGGTGTGCTCGAGGTCGCCGACCGGGTGTGGGCCAGCGACTCGAACGACGCGGTGGAACGTCAGGACATCCAGCGCTGGACCGAGCTGCTGCTGCCGCCCGAGCTGATCGGCGCGCACGCCGGGCCGCCGACCGCGCACAGCTCGGGGCGCACCGTGGATCTGTCGTTCCGGCTGGCCACGAGTCTCACCGGCTCGGCGGGCTTCGAGTGGAACGTGCTCGAGTGCGACGAGGCCGAGGTCGCGCGGCTGCGGCGGTTCGCCGGGCTGTACCGCGAGCTGCGCCCGTTGCTGCACACGGGCACGGTGGTGCACTCCGACGTCCGGGATCCGGCGCTGCGGGTGCGGGGTGTGGTGGCCGAGGACCGGAGCGCCGGTGTGTGGACGGTGGCCACGGTCGCGTCGATGGAGGACGCGCGCCCGGAGCCGGTTCGCCTGCCCGGGCTGGACCCGCGGCGGCGTTACCGGGTGCGGGTGCGCGACGAGGTGGGCACGGCGAAGTGGGGCTGGGTCACGCCGCCGTGGCTGACGGCGGGTGAGGTGGTGCTGACCGGCCGGGTGCTCGAGCGGGTCGGGCTGCAGATCCCGGCGCTGTGGCCGCAGCAGGCGCTCGTGCTGCACGTGACGGCGGTGTAGCGGCGGTGTAGCGGCTGGGAGCGGCTGTAGCACGTGCCCAGAACGGAGCTTCTTGTCCCCCTTACGGGTGGATCACCGTCGTCGGGACGCCAGGTGATCGCCGGGAGGGCCGAAGGGAGATGCGGAGGCGAGGACGCCGGTTCGTCCCGCCTCCGTGGTCCCCCCGCGCCTGAGAAGGAGTTCTCCCATGAGACGCGTCCACCCGGCCAGTGCTGTCGTCGCCGCCCTCGCGATATCGGGGGTGCTGCTCGCGGGCAACGCCTTCGCCAAGACCACCACGACGTCGGGCGGCGCCGTCAAGAACCCGACCCAGCAGCAGGCCCTGGACGCGAACACCACCGTCCGCAACTACATCCTCCAGCACCCGGACGCGCCGCTGCCCACACCGTCCACCACCGCGTCCGCAAGCCCGACGAAGACCCCCACGGTGGCACCCACCACCCCCACCCCGGCCAGCACCTACGCCTCGGGGATGCCCTGGAGCGACGGCGGTTTCTTCGAGCACTCCTCGTCGAAGGCCACGAGCTTCGCCGCCTGGCGCGGCGCCCCGGTGGACAACGTCGGCGCCTACACCGACCGCGCGTCCTGGCCGGCCCAGCTGAACAACTGGTGGGCGGGCACCGTGCCCTCGACGTTCAGGGCCGAGCGCGACGACTTCGTGCTGTCGGTGCCGCTGTGGACGAACGACGGGGACAAGGGCACCGACCAGAACTGGAAGGACCTCGGTACCAGGATCGCCGCGGTGGACTCCAACGCCCTGGTGCGCCTGGGCTGGGAGATGAACTGCTGCTTCTCGCACGCCACCGATGCCAAGACCTGGACGGCCCAGTTCTCCCGTGCGGTCACGCTGATGCGCACCACCGCCCCGAAGCTGCAGATCGTGTTCAACCCGAACGAGGGCGGCGCCCAGAACGGGACCGTCGCCGCGATCGAAAGCCTCTACGTCAAGGGCAAGGTCGACGTCATCGCGCTCGACGCCTACGACTGGTACGAGCCGTTCACCACCGAGGCCGGCATCCAGTCGCACTTCACCAGGCCCTACGGCTGGAACTACTGGTACGACTTCGCCCGTGAGCGCGGCCTGACGTTCGGGCTGGGCGAGTTCAGCGTGTACTCGGGCTCGAGCGCGTCCGGCGGGGACAACCCGAAGTTCTTCGAGGCCGTGTACTCCTGGCTGGCCGCGAAGCAGAAGGCCGATCCGGGCTCGATCCGTTTCGTGTCACTGTTCAACGCCAGTGCGGCGTACTGCGGGTGCTCGCTGTCGGACTCCGAGAACCCGAAGGCGGCGGCTGCTTACAAGAGCCAGCTGGCGAAACTGCGCAAGTAGCGGTGCTCCTGCGGACGCGTGGGGGAACGGCCTAGAATCGGGCTTTTCCCCCACGTCGGCAGGCCGGCCGACGGCACCGTCACAGCGAGGTGACCCGTGCGGCTGTTCCTCCTCGGCGCCCCGTGCGCCGGCAAGACCACGCTCATGGCGCCCCTGCGCCGCGAGCTGACCTGCCCCGTGCTCGACATGGACGAGGAGATCCTCCGGGTCAACCACGGCGTCTGGCCGCACCTCGACCGCAAGCGCGGCCAGACCCGGCACCTCATCGCCGAGCTCTCCGAACAGCGGGACGTGGTGCTCGCCTACAGCATCATCGACGACGAGGACGTCACCCGGCTGCGCGAGAAGGGCTGGTGCATCGTCCTGCTCGACCTGCCCGAGGCGGTGATGCGCGAACGCGCCGCCGAGCGCGAGCGGCGTGAGGGATGGAGCAACATCCAGTGGCTCCCCACGCACATCCAGCACATCGAACGGCTGCGCGGGCGTGACGCGTTCGACGCCGTGCTCGACGCCACCCGGCCCGTCGAGGAACTCGTCGCCGGGGTTGTCAGGCTGGCGGAGCCGTCGAGGCCCGGGCCACCACCTGGGCCACCGGCGGGATCTCGGGCACCGGGGCCTCACCCCGCACCGCCCGCAGCAGCATCCCCGCCGTGACCACGCCCAGCTCGTGCACGTCGCGGCTGACCACCGACAGCGGCGGATGGCAGATGCGGCTGTTCGCCGAGTCGTCCCAGGCCAGGATCGACAGGTCGCCGGGCACCCGCAGGCCGCGCCGGTGGGCCTCGCGCAGACCCGCGACCGCCATCAGGTCGTTGTCGTAGACCACGGCCGTGGGCGGCGGGTCGGCGTCGAGCAGGTCGGCGGTGAGCGCGGTTCCGGCGGCCGCACCGTAGTCGCCCTCCCGGCGCAGGCCCTGCCCGCCGGCGGCGGCGAGGGCCTCGACGAAGGACGACGCGCGCGCCTGGGTGTGCCGGTAGCGTCCCGGCCCGGAGACCCAGGCGATGCGGACGTGCCCCAGCCCGGTCAGGTGGTTCACCGCCTCGCGCATGGCACTGGCGTTGTCGTAGTCGACCACCCAGTCGCCCGAGGCCGGATCGCCCCCGATGTGCACCGCGGGCAGGCCCAGCTCGGCGCACACCGCCTGCCGCGGATCGTTGTCGACGAGATCGGAGACGACCACCGCGTCCACCAGATCCTCGCTGCGCCACCGCCGGTAGGCCAGGATCTCGGCCTCGAGATCGGGCACCACGTGCAGGAATACCGACCCGTCGTGCCGGTCGAGCTCCTCTTCCAGCCCGGCCAGCAGATCGGCGTAGAACGGCTCGAGCCCGCCGCCCTCGTTCATCGCCAGCAGCGCCATCCCGACCCGCGGCCCGCGTCCCGACCTCACCCCGCCAGCATGCCAGTAAGGGACGGGCCGAGGGACCGCCACCTCCGGCCGGGCACCCGTGCGCCCCTGGCCCCTCCTCGCTGCCGCGCTGCCTCGCTGCCGCGCCGCCTCGCTGCCGCGCTGCCCATCCCGTCTGCACGCGGCAGGCCCTTCGACGTGCGATGCTTCGGCTCGTGTACGGAGCGGATGTCGGCCCTGGTGTCGCGGCGGAGACACTCGGACGACCCCGGCGGGCACCGCGCACCACGACCCGCCGTCAGGTCCTCGACCTCATCCGCACCCGCTCCCCCATCAGCCGCGTCGAGCTGGCCGAGATCACCGGCCTGACCCCCGCGTCCATCACCCACGCCGTGCGCTCGCTGCTCGACGACGGCCTGGTCGAGGAGAGCGGGCTGCGCGAGCGCACCGGCGGCAAACCCCGGGTGATGCTGACCGTCTCGCCCCGCGCCCGGTGCGCGGTCGGGGTGCAGCTCGGGGCCGACTGGATCGTGGTGGTGATCACGGACGCGCGGGGCGCCGTCGTCGGTCGCATGCGCACCCGGGGTGCCCGGCAGGACGACCCGGCCGACGTCGTCACCGCGATCGCGAGTCACGTGGACACCCTGCTGCGCGCGACCGCGATCGGACCCGAGCAGCTGGTCGGCGCGGGGCTCGCGGTCCCCGGCACGATCGACCCGGCGGCGGGCTCGATCCGGACCTCGCGGTCGCTGCCCCGCTGGGACGGCCATCCGGTGCGCGACACCCTGGCCCAGGCCCTCGGCGTGCCCGTGGTGATGGACACCGACGCGACCGCGGCCGCCGTCGGGGAGCTCTGGAACGGGCGCACCGGCGCGGCTTCCGCCCACTGCACCCTCTACATGGGCGCGGGGATCGGGGCCGGCTTCGTCCTGGGCGGCAGCGTGCACCGCGGGGCCACCGGGAACCCGGGGCAGCTGGGGCGGTTGCACTTCCACCGTTCCTGGGGCGAGGCCGGGGCCGGGCCTCGGGGCGGTCACGGAACCGCCGCTCGGACCGGTGCCGGGGCTGGAACAGGAGCTGGGGCCGGGGCCGGCCCGACGCTCGAGGATCTGGCGGCGCCGCACGCCGTCGCCGCGCGCGCCCGGGCGGCCGGGTTCACCGACGACACCGATCCCTTCCGGGCTTTCGGGGCCGTCGCGTCGGCCGCGGTGCACGGCGATGCGGTGGCGCTGTCGCTGGTCGAGGAGTCGGCGAACCGGCTTGCGGACGCGGTGGTCACCCTCGCGGGTCTCCTCGACCTCGACTCGCTCGCGCTGGCGGGGCCGTCGTTCAGCACCGCCGGCTCGATCTACGTGGCCGTGCTGGAGAAACGGCTGCACGAGCTGGGCGGGCGCGCGGTCGACGTCACCCTGGCCGCGCACATCGCCGACGCCGCCGCGGTCGGGGCCGCCGCGCTCGCCTTCCACGAGGACCCGGCCGCCGCACCGGCCCCCTGACCCGGCCCACCTGACCCGGTCCACCTGGCCCGGTTCGCCCGACCCGGACCACGCAGCCCCGCCCACGCGCACCCGGCCTCCTCCGGACCGACTCGGGCAGAATGGACGGGTTCGTGCCGCCTACGTTGAGGAGAGTCCGCATGACCCGGCGCATCTGTGTCTCAGGCGCCAGCAGCGGTATCGGCGCCCGCATCGCCGTGGACCTGGCCCGGGACGACACCGACCTGACCCTGCTGGCCCGGCGCGCCGACCGTCTCGACGAGGTCGCCACCCGGGCCCGTGAGGCCGGCGCCGCGTCCGTCAGCCCTGTCGCCGTCGATCTTTCGGAGCCCGGCGAAGCACTCACGACAGCACTGAAAACAGCCACGGCCAACGGCGGTTTCGACGTGATCGTGGCCGCCGCCGGTGCCAACGCGGCTCTGTCGGGCGACGCCCCGGCCGGACTGGCCGAGGCGGGCGGCGCGGCCTGGGCCGCCTGGCACTGGGAGGCCAACTTCCGGGCCAACGTGCTCACCGCCGTCACCCTGATCGAAGGGCTGCGCGAGCTGGGCGGGGTGGCCGACGGCGCGAGCATCCTGCTGTTCAGCTCGATCGCGGCCTACCGGGGCTCGGGCAGCGGCTCGTACGCGGGCACCAAGGCCGCCCTGCACCCGTACGCCTACGATCTCGCGAGTGCCCTGGGCCCCGACGGGGTACGGGTGAACGTGGTCGCGCCCGGCTACATCGCCGAGACCGGGTTCTTCCAGGGCCAGATGTCGGCGCAGCGGCACGAGACCCTGGCCGGGCAGACGCTTCTCGGGCGCGCCGGCGTTCCGGAGGACGTGTCCGGGACGGTGCGCTGGCTGGCCTCCCCGGCCTCGCGCCACGTGACCGGCCAGATCATCCAGATCAACGGCGGCGCGCAGCTCGGCCACTGAGGTCCCGGGCGGGCCGCCCCGGCACAGCGGCCCGCCCGAGCCTCTAGTTCACGGAAAGCGTTCCGGCCGTGGTGGTCTCGACCGTCCAGGCCCGCGCCTGGTCGCTCAGCGACAGCCCCAGGCCGGGCCGGGCCGGCACCACCATCCGCCCGTCCCGCAGTTCCAGGCGCTCGTTCCACAGCGGCTCGAGCCACTCGAAGTGCTCCACCCACGCCGTGTGCGGGTAGGCCGCCGACAGGTGCACGTGGATCTCCATCGCGAAGTGCGGCGCCAGGCTCACCCCGGCGTGCTCGGCCAGCGCCAGCAGCTTCAGGAACGGCGTGATGCCCCCGACCCGCGGCGCGTCCGGCTGCAGGTAGTCCACCGACCGAAGCCGCAGCAGCTCGGCGTGCTCGGCCACACTCGTCAGCATCTCCCCCGTCGCGATCGGGGTGTCGAGCGCGGCGGCGAGCTGCGCGTGCCCCTGCGCGTCGTAGGCGTCGAGCGGCTCCTCGATCCACTCCAGACCGAACGGCTCCAGGGCCCGCCCCATGCGCAACCCGTCCTGACGGTTCCACTGCTGGTTCGCGTCCACCATCAGCGTGAACTCGTCGCCCACGGCCTCGCGCACCGCGGCCACCCGGGCCAGGTCGGCCTTCCGGTCGGGCTGGCCGACCTTGAGCTTGATCCCGCCGATGCCGTTCGCCACCGAGCGCTGCGCGTTCTCGACCACCGCCTCGATCGGCATCGACAGGAACCCGCCGGAGGTGTTGTACGCGGCCACCGTGTCGCGGTGCACCCCGATCAGCTTGGCCAGCGGCAGGCCGGCCCGTCTGCCCTTCAGGTCCCACAGCGCGACGTCGAACGCGGCGATCGCCTGCGTCGCCAGGCCGCTGCGCCCGACCGAGGCCCCCGCCCAGACGAGTTTCGTCCACAGGCGGGAGATGTCGCTGGGATCCTCCCCGAGCAGCCCGGGAGCCACCTCGCGGGCGTGCGCGTACATCCCCGGGCCCCCGGCCCGCTTGGAGTAGGCCCAGCCCAGCCCGCTCAGCCCGGACTCGGTGGTGATCTCGGCGAAGACGAAAGCGATCTCGGTGAGCGGCTTCTGGCGACCGGTGAAGACCTTCGCGTCACTGATCGGGTTGCCCAGCGGCAGGAACGCCAGCGACGTGCGCACCCCGGTGATCCGGTCACCGGCCGCCTCCCCCGCCCCCAGGTGCAGCCCGGACAGGTCGGGGACGACGGTGCTGGTCTCGAGCGTCATCACGGATCTCCTTCGATCGGGGGTCCCCTCCGACGCTAGGTGCCCCCTCCGACGCCGGTCCAACATCAATCCGACATCGCCTGATGCCCGCTCGGCATGCATGCCCACCACCCGCGTAAGGTGCTGGGCGCCATGCTGATCACCAGTCCTGACACCTGGGCCGCCACCCTGGCCACGACCGGTCTGCCCCCGCTGCGCAGCCGGGCCCCGCTCGAGGGCGCCTTCCGCGGGCGCATGGTGACCGGGCGGCTCGGCCCCGTGCACATCGCCGGCTTCGACACCCCACCCGGTGACTGCGTGCGCGACGAGGACGGGGTCCGCGACCGCGACCGCCCGTTCTGCCAGGTCGACATGATCGTCGCCGGTCAGGCGCGGGTCGAGCAGCCGGGCGGCACCGCCGAGCTGAGCGCCGGAGACCTGGTGGTGGTCGATCCGGCCCGGCCCGTGCGGGTGCGCAGCGGCTGGTCGCGGCACCTGAGCCTGCTCGTGCCCCGCCGTCTGCTCGAGGCCGACACCCGGGCGCTCGCCGGGCGCCGGCTCTCCGGCGCCCACGGGTCCGGGGCCCTGATGATGCCGCTGGTGAAGGCCGCTCTCGGGTCGATCGAGACGTTCGCCCCGCAGGAGGCGACCCGCACCGGAACGATGATCGCGGGCGTCCTCGATTCCGCTCTGGCCGGGCAGTTCGGCGACCCCGGCCACACCGAGGACGAGACGCTGCGCACCCGGGTGCGGGCCCACATCACCGCTCGCCTGCACGACCCCGGGCTCTCCCCCGGGTCGGTGGCCGCCGCCCACCACATCTCACTGAGCCGTCTGCACAAGCTCTTCCGCGACCAGCCGCTCACGGTGGCCGCCCTGATCCGCGCCGGCCGGCTCGAGCGCTGCCGCGACGACCTGGTCGCGGGCCGCCTGCCGGTCGCGGTCGTCGGCACCCGCTGGGGGTTCACCGACCCGGCCCACTTCAGCCGCGCGTTCAAGGCCGCCTACGGCACGTCACCGTCCGGGTACCGGCGCCGGTACCCCGGTGGGATGTCGCCGCGTTCGCGCACGGATCGTCATGGCGGGGCGCACTAGGGCGCATCACGATGTCCACGGGGGCACCATCCGTGCGCCCGTGGACATCGAGTGAAAGTGACAGCCGCCATGGAACAGTCCGTTCAGTCCCTCTCCGAGATCCCGGCCCGGATGTGCGAGGCCTGGGGCCGGGGTGACGCGGAGGGCTTCACCGCGGACTTCGCCGACGACGCCGAGTTCATCGCCTTCGACGGCACCCGGCTCAGCGGCCGCCCCGCGATCGTGGCGTTCCACCAGCCCCTGTTCGACACCGTGCTGAAGGGCACGCGCCTGGTCGACAACGACGTGGTGCTGGCCCGGATCGTCGAGCCCGGGCTGGCCTACGTGCACAACCGGCTGCGGGTGATCATGGACGGCGAGACCGAGCCGCTGCCCACCCGCGACTCCATGCAGCTGTTCGTGGTGCAGTGGCGGGACGGGCGCTGGCAGGTCGTGGTCTCGCAGAACTCCCGCATCGTGGGCCTGGAGCGCCAGATGCAGCTCGACGCCCTCGAGACGAGCGCCTAAGGCGAAAGACCCTGCCGCGCACCAGCACCTGGTGCAGATCGGCGAGGTCGGCGTCGAACGTGTGCAGTGGCGCCGACCGTGCTCCCGGTCGGCGCCGAACCGAAAGCTTCTGCCTCACAGACCATGACGGACGTCCCGGTCGCCTCCGCCGCCCACGGCACCAAAGAGGGCGTCTCCTCGACGAACTGATCGACCTCCGGCCGGAATCCGTTGCCCGTCAGACGACCGCAGCGGCCTCGGCGACTACCCGGCGAGACTGCGGGTGACGCGCCGGGCGTCCGGCACGGATCCGGTGTCGTCGGCGGTTCCCGGCCACGCCCGTAGACTGGTGGGGTGGACGATCCCCTCGCCGGTGCGGCGCACTACCCGTCCACCATCGCCGAACCGCTCGAGCACGAGCTCGTGGTCAAGAAGTCCCGCTTCATCGCGCACGTGGCCCCGGCCCGCACCACCGACGAGGCCGATGCGGTGATCGCGGCGGTGCGCAAGCAGTACTGGGACGCCCGCCACCACTGCGTCGCGCTCATCGTCGGCACGCACGCCGGCCAGCAGCGCTCGTCCGACGGCGGGGAGCCCTCGGGCACCGCAGGCGTTCCGATGCTCGAGGTGCTGCGCCGCCGCGACCTCACCGATCTGGTGGCCGTGGTGGCGCGGTACTTCGGCGGGGTCAAGCTCGGGGCCGGAGGGCTGGTGCGGGCCTACTCCGGCGCCGTCTCCGAGGCGCTCGACCTCGCCACCGTGGTGCGGCGAACCCCCGCCGTACGAGTGGCGATCGAGGTGCCGCACCAAGACGCGGGGCGCCTGCAGGGCGTGCTGCGCGAGTGGGCCGACAGCCGCGACGCCCAGCTCGACGACGTGACCTACGCCGCGAGCGCCACCATCTCGCTGCTGGTGGCGCCCGGGCGGCTCGGTGACCTGGACGCCTCGCTGGCCGCCGCGAGCGCGGGGCGACTCACGGCGGTGCGGGGTGAGACCGTGGTGATGGAGTCCTAGAAGGAGTTGTCACGGGTTTTCAGGCGTTCGGGTCGACGAGCCAGAAGCGGCCCGGCTCGTCGTGGGTCAGGATCATGCCCATCTGACCGGCTGCGAGGTAGCCGTCGTCGCCGTGGCTGAAGGTGTGGTCGCGGCCGGACTTCTCGACGGTGAAGTGCTGCCGGGCGTCGTCCGGGTCGCAGGTTCCGGCCCCGATGGCCGACGGGGTGATCTGGCCGCGCTCGGGCATCTGCCAGCACAGCGGGTCGTCCTGGCCCGAGCTGTCGATGCCCTTGATCTGGTAGAGGCCGGGGCCGACGGACGTGAAGACGAACAGCTGGCGGCCGCTGCCGTCGTCGGTCATCTCCAGGCCCTCGTCGTAGAGGGCGAGGACGCCTGCCGTGACCTCGCCGGGCATGATGCTGAGGCCCGGGCCGCCTTCCGGGACCGACGGGGCGCCGCTCGCCGGGGTGCTCTCGGTGCCGGTCTCGGCGCCGGTCCGGGTGCCGGTCTCGGCGTCGGTGGGAGTCACGGTCGTGCTGGTCTTGGTGGACGTGGTGGTCCTCGTGGTCGAGGCCTGCGCGTCGGACCCGCCGCAGGCGGTGGTCACCAGCGCACCGAGCACCAGGAACGATGCGGCGGCAGTGCTCTTGAGCGTTGGCATGACTGCTCCCTGTGGAGGTTCGATCGTCACGATCCGGACAGGAAGTGAGATGCGGTATGGGCCCATTTGGATCGGGAAAGCCGGAGTGACCTGGGTCACATCCGCCCGAATCAGGAGCCGTCGCCGTGCAGCGCCTCGGACGCCCCGGTGACCAGGAACTCGACGCGGTGCGCGACCGAGACGGCCTGGTCGCCGAACCGCTCGTAGAAGCGCCCGGCGAGGGTCATGTCGACCACGGCCTGCACGCCGCCCGACGGGGGCTGCCGCAGGATCACGGTGAACAGGTCGCGGTGCAGGCGGTCCATCTCGTCGTCGTCGGCCTCCATGCGCCGGGCGGCGTCGAGATCCCGGTCGGCGATGATGCCGGCGACCCGGGCGGCCAGGCGCCGGGCGCTGTCGCCCATCCGCTGGATGTCGGCACGCAGGTCGGGTGGCACGGCGCAGTCGGGGTGACGCAGGCAGACGAGTTTGGCCACGTGCCGGGCCAGGTCGCCCATCCGCTCCAGCGAACCGCTCATCCGCAGGGCGGCCAGCAGCGAGCGCAGGTCGGTGGCGACCGGGGCCTGGCGGGCGATCAGCACCAGAACCTGTTCCTCGACCTCGTCGTGCAGCCGGCTCATCCGCTCGCGGTCGCCGATGACGCTCTCGGCGAGGGCCCGGTCGGCCTCGAGCAGGGCGGTGGTGGCCCGGCCGATCGCCTCGCCGGCCAGCTCGGCCATCTCCACGAGCCGCGCGTCGACGGCCTGCAGCGCGGCCTCGAACTCCCTGCGCACACTTCCGCTCACGCGGTTTCACCTCTCCCCGCCCGGCTTCCGGTGAGACGCGATGCCACGCTGCCGGACACCGTCGATCATCACCCTAGCGGCGTGAGGGACCGCGCCTCCAGGCTCGGGCGGCGGCAGGGCACCCTTCCTGCGTGGTCCTCCTGGTCAACATCACGCGTGAGGCGTTTCTCGACCACGCCCGCGAGCGCCGGATCGCCGCCGTGGCCGCCCCGTCCACCCCCGGCGGGTGGACGGCCGTGCAGTCGGACACCGTTCTGGCGCACGAACTCCCGGCCGGTTCCCGCTTCGTCGACGCGGACACCGACGACGACGGGACGCTCCACCTCGTCGTCGTCGGTGTCCACCGGCATCGCCTGACCTGGTTGCCGGGCGGGGCGCCGAGCGGTCCGGTCGCCGAGGCCGCCGCCGCTCCGGGCGGCCGGTTCGCCCCGGCGCCCGCGGCCCGCACGACCCCCGAGGTCGCACTCCGGTTCCCGCCGGGTTCCGGGGACGGCCCGATGGACAACCCGAGCAGGGTCCTGGACGAGCTGATCCACGCGGCCCACCCGGCGGCCCGGCCCTGCTGACCGGCGAGGCCGACCATGCGCTCCGGACGGGCGTCTTCGCGCTGCCGACCTTCTACCTGACCCGCAAGCTGCGCGGGTACCGGCGCCGGACCACGTGTCCGAATCGCGTTCTTCGCTCCCCTACGATGTGCACGCTCCCGGAACCGTCACCTCAGGAAGGCCGCAGCCATGACCACGCCGGACTGGGCACCTCCCGGACTCGACCTCGACGTGCCCTCGCCGGCCCGCGTCTACGACTACTTCCTCGGCGGGGCGCACAATTTCGCCGTCGACCGGGAGTTCGCCGAGAAGGTGCGCGCGGTCATCCCGACGATCGCGACCGCGGCGCAGACCAACCGGGCGTTCGTGCAGCGGGCGGTCACGTTCATGGCCGGGCAGGGCGTCGGCCAGTTCCTCGACCTGGGCTCGGGCATCCCGACGATGAGCAACGTGCACGAGATCGTGCGGCCGCTGGTGCCGCACGCACGCGTGCTCTACGTCGACCACGATCCGGTCGCCGTCGCGCACAGCCGGCTGATCCTGAAGGACGACCCCGCCACCGGGGTCCTGCGCGCGGATCTGCGCCACCCGCAGGACATCCTGGGCTCCCCCGAACTCGCCGACCTGCTCGACCTGTCCCGTCCGGTCGGGCTGCTGCTGGCCTCGGTGCTACCGTTCGTGCCCGACCGTGACCAGCCGCACGAGGCGGTGGCCCAGTTGCGCGACGCGGCCGCCCCCGGCAGCTTCGTGGCGATCACGCACGTCATCGACGAGCCCGGCCGGGCGGGTGGCCCGGACACCACCCGCGAGGCGGCCGGGCTCTACCGCGGGGCCTCGGACTCGATGGCGGTGCGCACCCGCGAGCAGGTCGAGGCGTTCTTCGGCGACTGGGACCTGGTCGAACCGGGCCTGGTCTGGACCGCGCAGTGGCGCCCCTCGTGGCCCGACGAGGCCGAGCACGCCGAGGGGGCACTCGCGGTCGCCGGTGTGGCCCGGCGCTGAGACGTCACCGGGGGCGGGTCGTCGGCCGCAGCTCCGGCCGCCAGGCCTGGAGCCGGCCCTTGCCCCGCCCCTTCGCCTCGTACATCGCCAGGTCGGCCCGGATCAGCAGGTCCTCGAGCCCGGCCCCGGGTTCGCCGCGCACCAGGCCGATGCTCGCGCCGATCGTGTACTCCCCGTCCGGGCCGGACGTCAGCATCGACGTACCCAGCACCACCCGCTCGGCGATGCGGGCGGCGGCGTCCTCGTCGATACCGCGCAACAGCACCGCGAACTCGTCGCCACCCAGCCGGGCGACCACGTCGTCCGTACGCACCAGGCTCTGCAGCAGGGCGGCCACCCGCACCAGCAGGGCGTCGCCGGCGGCGTGGCCGAGGTTGTCGTTGACCTCCTTGAAGTCGTCGAGGTCGATGAACAGCACGCTGACCGGCCCGGGATCCGGATGGGACAGGACCTGCCCGGTGGCCTCGGTGAAGCCCGTGCGGTTGACCAGCCCGGTCAGCGGGTCGGTGAGTGCCTGCACGCGTAACTCGCTGTGCGCCAGGCTGTTGCGGTAGGCCAGCAGCACCTGGTTCAGGATGCTTCCGGCGGTGGCCGTGACGTCCTTCGGCACCGGCCCCGGAAAGCCGAGAGCGACCGCCTCGGTGGGCGTCTCGTCATAGATCAGGGGTTCCCAGTGGCAGTCCTCGCCCAGGGGACGCCAGAACGCCGGCGACCCCAGATCACCGGCCGGCGGCAGCCGTTCGGGTGTCCGGGCCAGGAATCCGGCGCTGCTGGTGATTTTCACACCCTGGTCGTCACGGCGCACCGAGACCGCCCGCAGTCCGGGCGTGTCGGCGACCAGCGCCTCGATCGCGCGCAGGCCGATCACGCGGATCCGGGCCTCGTCGAGGGCACCGAGCAACTCCTGCCCGGTGCGTGAGATCAGCCGCTCCCGGCGGGCACTCGCCTCCCGGGCGGCGATCGAGACGGCCAGCTGCCACCCGAAGAAACTCACCGTGGCCGTGCTCAGCAGCCCCGCGACCAGCGCGGCCCGGAAGATCCGGGGATCGGCCTCCGGCTGCGCCTGGGCCCAGAGCGGCACTCCCACGACGAAACTCAGCAGGTACAGCACCGTCCGCAGCAACGCCCGCCGGCTGGAGGTGTAAAGCCCCCGGTACAGGATGGTCTGGAAAGCGATGCCGAACGCGACCAGCGGCACCTGTGAGAACACCAGAACCAGCGTGAAACAGCCCGCGTCGAGCACGTCCGCCGCGACGGGTGCCCGGGCCCGGCGGTAACCCACCACGAGCGAGGCGGCCAGCACCAGCAGCGTGGCCGCCATGAAGGCCTTCTGCCCGCTCGCCAGCACGAGCGGTGGGGCGCAGGCCGCGACCGTGCCGAGGATGACCACGCCCGCGATCCAGCGGGTGCGGGCCAGCGCCTCGTCCCGCAGCGGCAGCCGCCACCAGGCGGGCGTCCCGCCCGGGACCTCGTCCCGCGCCTGATCCCGCTCGTGATTCTGTGCCTGGCCCCGCGCCTGGTCTTGTGCCTGATCCCGTGCCTGGTCTTGCGCCCGATCCCGTGCCTGGTCTTGCGCCCGATCCCGTGCCTGGTCTTGCGCCCGATCCCGCGTCCGGTCTTGCACCCGATCCCGCGCCTGGTCTTGCGCCTGATCCCGCGCCCGGTCCCGCGTCTGATCCCGCGGGGGCAGAGGCCACCACGACGGTAACCGTCCCCTTCGACCTCTGCCCACGACGTCGTCCCCCACGACCGCGCTCATCCGGTGCCGGAGGAGCTCTCCCCTTCTCGGCGTCCGGGGCACCGGCCTTGACCGCGCGATCCGCCGCTCAGGTCACCCGGCATCGGAAGCGGCCAAGACCGGGGGCCACCGGAACTCCGGCTCCCAGGACGCCACCAAGGTCACCCGGCCAAGGTCACCCAGCAGAGGTCACCCGGGCCGAGGTCACTGGGCCGGGTTCACCGGGCCGGGTTCACCGGGCCGAGGTTCACCAGGCAGAGGTCACCGGGCCAAGGTCACCAGGCAGAGGTCACCAGGCAGAGGTCACCGGGCCAAGGTCACCAAGCAGAGGTCACCGGGCCAAGGTCACCAAGCCAGGTTCACCAGGCCAAGGTCACCGGGCCAGGTTCACCACCGCTCGGTCAGGTGCTCCCGCCCGGCCGGCGGCTCGTAGGCCTCCGGCCAGAAGTCGGTGATCCGCGTGATCAGCCCGTCCGCGGACAGGTCCAGCCAGACACACGCGTCCATACGCTCCGAACCGACCGCGACCTCGAGCCACAGCGCCACCGACGGCCCGTCCGCCACCACCCGCCGCACCGACAGGTGCCAGTCACCGGGATATTCAGCATTGAAGCGCACGAAACGCTCGAGACCCACGATGCGCTCGCGGGTCTGCGGCATCTCGTAGACCACGTCGGGACTCAGAAGCGCGGCCAGGCCCTCCCAGTCACGGCTCTTGAGCAACTCGACGTAGGTCGTCCCGGCCTGCCCGGCGCTCACGGGCGGCCGTGCAGCGCCACCGGCAGCCGCTCGATGCCGTAGACCGCGGACAGCTTGTGGAAGCCGAGTTCGTCGGGCGTCCCGGTGACCTCGAGGTCGGGGAACCGGACGGCCAGGGCCCGCAACGAGATCCGCAGCTGCATGCGGGCCAGCTCGGCCCCCACACAGCGGTGCATGCCGTGCCCGAACGCCAGGTGCCGGGTCGGCTCGCGGTGCGGGTTGAAGGTGTTGGGATCCCCGGAGTCACCGGTGAGCTTCGGGTCGCGGTTCGCCGCCATCAGCGAGAACCCGACCACATCGCCCTCCCTGATCTGCGCGTCCCCCAGCACCAGGTCCTTCTTGGCGATGCGCAGGAACGCCAGCTGCACGACCGTGAGGTGGCGCAGCAGCTCCTCCACGACCCGGTCGACCGAGGACGGGTCGTCACGCAGCAGGTCCATCGCACCCGGGGTCCGGGCCAGCGTGTAGACCGCGAGCGCGAGCATCGACGCGGAGGTCTCGTAGCCGCCGAGGAAGACGCCGTCGGCGATGCCACCGAGGGTGAGGTCGTCGAGCTCGTCCGCGTGCTCCCTGAGCAGGCCGCCGATGAGCCCGGGCCCGGGCTCCAGGCGCTGGGCCGCGACCGCCTTGATCAGGAACTCGCGGGTGTGCGCGGCGGCGCCGAACACGCCCGGGCCGCCCTGGGTCAGGTCGAACCGGGCGACCCCCAGGTCGCGGAAGCGCTCGCGGTCTTCGACGGGCAGGCCGAGCAGCTCACAGATGACGGTGAACGGGACCGGGAAGGCGAACTCCTTGACCAGGTCGACCTCGGCCCCGGCGCTCTCCATGGCGTCGAGCCGCTCGTTGACGATGCGGGCGATGACCGGCTCGAGCCGGGCCAGCCGGCGCATCGTGAACTCGGGCGTCAGGTAGCGGCGCAGCGCGGTGTGCAGCGGCGGGTCGGTCATGCCGAGGCCGCCGATCTGCTCCTCGTCGCTGCGGCCCTCCTGGGACACGAACTGGCCCAGGTCGTTGGACCATGAGGTGCCGTCGGCGAGACCGGCGCGGGACTGGTCGTACCCGCTGACGAGCCAGACGTCCCGGCCGAAGAGCGTGGCGAGCTTCTTGACCGGTTCCTCGGTGGTGAGCCGGGTCAGCTCGGGCAGCGGGTCGATCCCGTCGCGCTCGAGCGGCAGCTTGACCGAGTCCGGCAGGAAGCGCAGGGTGCGCAGGTCGATGCCCCGGCTCAGACGGCGCCGGACGATGATCCCGGCCAGCTTGGTGAAGGGCTTGGTGAAGGGCTTGGTCAGGGGCGCCGGGGGACGCAGGCGACGCCTGGTCACGCCGGGTCCGTCCAACGGCGGCGAGGACCTCAGAACGCGTGACAATGGAGTGGCCTTTCGGACGGGCGGGAGTGCGGACCTGAGGTTAGGCGCTCGTCACTGCCGGTCGTCGGGCGGGGTCGCGTCATTGCCACCTGTCGGACGGGTCCTGGTACCGGAGTGACTCCAAGGTCAATTCGACCTAGTGCGCTGCCCGGTTGTCCAGCACATTGAGGACATCGACGGCAGGTCGTCGAGGGCCGTTCACCCCGTCCGCCGCCGGTCGTGTGCCTCCACGGTGATGATGCGGTCGTGACGGCGGACGCGCGAACTGGGCGCCGGTGGGCCCCTCCGGTGCCCAGGTGCGCAGGTCAGGGGAAGTTCGGCAGGACCTGAGCGGCCGTTCGGGCGAGGATCTCGTCGTTCTCGGCGGCCGGGAAAGGGGCCAGGACGACCGAGGTGGCCCCGGCTTCCAGCAGGGACCGGATCTTGGTCACACACTCCCCCGGGGTACCGCACACCGTGAAGGTGTCCACCCAGGCGTCCGGCAGCGCATCAGCGATGAGTGACAGGTCGCCGAGCGCCAGGATCTCCCCCATCCGCTCGTGGATGCCGTGCACCCCGGTCAGCGCGCTCGGGCCGATCGCCCGGAGGTAGAACGCCAGGGCGCTGCGACCGTGGGCCCGGGCGACGTCCCCGTCCTCGTGCACGCTGTAGATCACGAAGACCGGCATCCGGTGGGCGGTGACGTCACGCCCGGAGCGGGCCGCGCCGGCCGCTATGCGCTCGCGGGCGTAGGCCACGTAGGTCGGCGCGGCCAGGGCGGACAGGATCGTGCCGTCGGCGAGCTCCCCGGCCAGCTCCAGCGAACGGGGCCCGACGACACCCGCGTACAGGTCGACGCCGTCCGGGTTCGGATGGGTGAGCGTGACCTGGTCGAAGCGGTAGGGGCCGTCGTCGACGGTGAGGGTCTGCCCGGCCAGCAGGGCGCGGACGGTCTCGAGGACGCCGCGCAGTGAGGTGAGGGGGGACGCGGGGTACAGGCCCATCTGCCGGGTCCAGAAGGGGACGCCGTGGCCGATGCCCGCGACGAGGCGCTCGGGGAAGGCGAGGCTGAGGGTGGCGATCTCCATGGCGGTGACCGCCGGGTGCCGCACCACCGCCGACATGATCCCGATGCCGACACCGATCTCCCGCGTGGAGGCCAGGGCGATCGCGGCGCCGGCCGGGCCGGAGAGCATGAAATAGTCCTCGGCCAGCCAGAGTTCGCCGAAACCGGCACGCTCGACGGCGGCGCAGACTCCGGCCAGCTCGGCGGGCGGGGTGGTGCCGTGAACCAGTGCGCCGACCGGGGAACGGCCACTCATCGTCGGTCCTCTCCGTCGTTCCGGGTGTCGGGGAAGGACAACGATGGAACCAGGGTGTGCGCACGGGGGTGGGGACCGGTCGACGCGTGACCGGGCCGGGTCCGGCGATCACCAGCCGGATCACCGACGAGGCCGCTGAACGTCGCAGCCCTATGCCCGCACTAAGCACCCGACCCGGCACTGAGGCCCGGGGCCCGCAGCCGCGGCCCGGTCCCGACGGGAACCCCCTCATCGAGCAGCCGCCGGTACAGCGCCAGGTGGGACTGCGCCGACGCCTCCCAGGTGTGCGCCGACGCCAACGCGGAGCCGCGGTGGGTGCGGCCGGCGTCGGCCGGGCCCACCAGGTCGGACAGCAGCGCCTCCCCCAGGGACGCCGCGTCACCCGCGAACCGCACCGCGTCACGGAACACCTCACGCAGCACCGGCAGGTCGCGCACCACCACCGGGCGGCGCGCGGCCAGGGCCTCCATCGCCGCCAGCCCGAAGCCCTCGGCGGTGCTCGGGAACGCGAACGCCGCGCACGAGGCGACCAGGCCGGGCAGGTCGTCGTCCGGCACCGGCCCCAGAACCGTCATGCGCACCCCCAGTTCCGCCACCAGCTCGTCGACCTGCGCGCGGTAGTCCCGGTAGTCGAACAGCGTCTCGCCGCCGGCCACCAGCAACTGCACCCCGGGCCGCGCGGTCTGCACCGCGGCCATGGCCCGCACCAGGTCGAGCGTGCCCTTGCGGGGCTCGATGCCCCCGACCGCCAGCACGAACTCCCCGAACCGCGAGGTCCACGACCCGTCGGGCACCGCGGTGGCGAAGCGTCGCGCGTCCACCCCGTTCGGGATCACCGTGGCCCCGATGCCCCACCCCTGCTCCAGCTCCCCGGCCACCGACGCCGAGACACACACGTGCGCAACCGGTTCGGTGATCGCCCGCTCGTGACAGGCCGCCAGCTGCGGCGTGGTGAAGTGGTCGAGGTGGTGCACCGTGCGCACCCGGCCGGGCACGGCGTTCGCACTGATGCAGTCCTGCGCGTGCACCACGTCGTAGTCGCCCTCGAAGGCCTCGCCCAGCACCGCGATCGAACGCAGGATCCGCTCCCCCACCGATTCCCCCTCCAGCGTGGGGAAGGGCACGGCCCGCACCCGCACCGCCTCCTCGACCGGGCGGAAGAACGTCTCGTCGCCGCCGCGCCCCAGGGTCCACACGGTGACGTCCTGCCCCGCCCGCGCGAGAGCCTCGGCCAGGGCCAGGGTGTGCACCACGCCCCCGCGCGGCCGCGTCGAATAGGTGAGCAGGCTGATCCGCATCTCCCCAGCCTGCTGCGAAAAGCGTTTCTCGGCAAGCCTTGTCACAGAAAGCCAAACGTTACGTCCGAAATCCAGAAGTGTTCCGGATGAAACACCCCGGCAATCGCAGCTGCCTTGACTGGACGGCATGAAGGCAAAGGACGACCTCTCGGGTCACCTGCTCGCCGGTGGGCTCGACGGCCGGCACGTTCCGGTCGCGGTCATCGGCGGCGGCCAGGCGGGCCTCGCCGCCAGCTACTGCCTCTCGGCCGCGAAGGTCGAGCACGTCGTTCTCGAGCGTCACCGGATCGGGTTCGAGTGGTCCGAAAGGCGCTGGGACAGCTTCTCTCTCGTCACCCCGAACTACCAGTGCCTGCTGCCCGGCCACGAGTACGCGGCCGGGGATCCCGACGGCTTCATGGTGCGCGACGAGATCGTCGACTACCTGCGCGACTACCGGCACCGGTTCGACCCGCCGCTGCACGAGGGCGTCGACGTCACCCGGCTCGGCCACGACGGCCACCGGTTCACCCTGACCACGAACCGGGGCCGGTTCTTCGCCTCCCAGGTGGTCGTCGCGACCGGCGCCTACCACCGGCCACGGATCCCGAGATTCGCCGAACGCCTGCCCGGCAGCATCATTCAGATCCACTCGGCCGACTACAAGAACCCGCGGCAACTGCCCGAGGGGGCCACGCTCGTGGTCGGCACCGGCCAGTCGGGCGCCCAGATCGCCGAGGACCTGCACCTGGCCGGGCGCACCGTGCACCTGGCCACCGGCAACGCACCCCGGGTGGCCCGGTTCTACCGCGGCCGCGACTGCATGACCTGGCTCGACGAGATCGGCCACTACACCAAGGGAATCACCGAGTTCGCCGACCAGGAGGCCACGCGTCACAAGGTCAACCACTACGTGACCGGCCGCGACGGCGGGCGGGACCTCGACCTGCGCGCCTTCGCCCGTGACGGTATGCACCTCTACGGCCGTCTCGCCGACATCACCGGCCCGGTGGCGCATTTCGCCGACGACCTGAGGAGCAACCTCGACGGGGCCGACGCGGTGATGGAGGGCATCAAGGACCTGATCGACGCCCACATCGAGCGCGAGCACCTCGACCAGCCCACCGAAGAGCGCTACACACCCGTCTGGGAACCCGGCCACCACGTCCCCACGCAGGTCGACCTGACGAGAAGCGGCATCACGTCGGTGATCTGGTGCACCGGCTTCGACGCCGACTACCGCTGGGTCGACCTGCCCGTCTTCGACGGGCGCGGCTACCCCGCACACCACCGCGGTGTCACCAGCCGGCCCGGGCTCTACGTGCTCGGCCTGCCCTGGCAGTGGACCTGGGGTTCGGGCCGCTTCCGCGGGGTCGGCGAGGACGCCCGGTACCTGACCGAGCAGATCGTGCGGGCCACCCAGAGCACGCGGCGCGTGGCATGATCCACTGCGACGCGCACCGGCACCTGGGCGTGCTGCCCGAATACCCGTTCTACGGCGGGCCCCCGATCCGGGCCGACGTCACCGCCCGGGCCACGATCCGCGAGTTGCTCAAGGATCTCGACGCGGAGAACACCGAACGCGCCCTGGTCATCCCCAACTACGGTGTGCCGCAACCCGATCTGGCGTTCAGCTTCAACGAGCTGGTGGTGGAGGCGGCCCAGACCGACGAACGCGTCCGGGCCGGACTCTGGGTGTCGGCCCGACCGGAGGACGCCGAGCGCACGGCCCAGGCCCTGAAACTGGCCGGCGAACCCGGTGTGAAGGCCCTGAAGCTGAGCTTCCTGCTCGGCGGCAGCGTCGACGACACCACCCCCGGACTCGAGGCCATCTTCCGGGCGGCCCGCCGGCACAACCTGGTCGTGCACGTGCACACCAGCCCGGGCGGCGCCAGTGACATCGACGAGATCGGCAAGCTCGTCGAGCGGTACGCCGACGACGTGAAGCTGCACCTGGTGCACCTCGGCGGCGGCATGAGCGGCCACATGAAACTGATCGGCGGCCGCTTCTTCGACTGGATCGACCAGGGCAAGCAGGTCTACACCGACCTGTCCTGGGCGATCGGGTTCGCACCACGCTGGCTGGCGCGGGAGATCTCCCGGCGCGGCCTCGGCCACGACCGGGTGCTCTTCGCCAGCGACCAGCCCTGGGGTGACTTCGAGGGTGAATATGCCCGCCTCAGAGCTGGGTTCGGGGACGGTGAACTGGCCGCCCTCGCCCTGCACGGAACGTTCGAGAAACTCTACGACTAGATCGACGACCAGAAGGGTCCCGACATGACCGACCTGACCGAGCTCGAGCAGAAGTCCCTCGAGGAGATCCCCCACCCCTCCCTGCCCGAGGGGTCCAGCATCTACGGCGGCACCAAGGTCTTCCCCGACTACCAGGCCGAGAACGGCGAGAGCTACTTCACCCTCGTGCACGGCATCGCCCACGAGTCGTCGGTGAGCTTCGTCGCGATCCTGCAGGCCACCCGGGCGCTGCGCAAAGGCTTCGAGTCGGCCATCTACTTCTACGGCCCGGGCTCGCTGAACGCCCTGGCCACGCGCGGTTTCCCGACCACCGGCACGAGCGCCTTCCCGGGCGAGCACAACATCAACTCCTCCCTGGCCACGTTCATCAAGGAGGGCGGCAAGGTCTACTGCTGCCGGTTCGGGCTGTCGCTGCACGGCGCCCGTGAGGAAGACCTGATCGAGGGCGTCATCCCCACGCACCCCCTCGACGTGCAGGACGCGCTGATCCACTACGCGCGCAAGGGCGCCATCATCAACTCGACCTACATGATCTGAGGTCTGCTCATGGACACCGTCACGAGAGTGAACCTCGCCGTGCGCGGGGTGCGGGTCGACGCCCCGGTGCGGCGCAGCAAGGGCGCCGGGCCCAGCGACGACGGGCACCTGCTGCTCGACGGCGAGAACGCGGCCCTGCCGATCGTCGCCGACAGCCCGTACGTGATCCGTCAGGGCCGGGTCTACGAGGGCCGCATCGACCTCGGCCTGAGCGTGAACACCGTGGCCCGGCCGAAGTTCTACGACCTCACCACCGCTGACGGTGTCCCCTACGAGAAGATCGCCCTGCTGCATGGGAAGGACGTGCTGGCCACCACGGTCGTGCAGACCTGCATCCGCTACGACGAACCCCAGCGGTGCCGGTTCTGCGCGATCGAGGAGTCGCTGAAGCAGGGCTCGACCATCGCCGCGAAGACGCCCGCCCAGCTGGCCGAGGTGGCCGAGGCCGCGGTCCGGCTGGACGGCGTGCGGCAGATGGTCATGACCACGGGCACCACCACCGGCCCGGACCGCGGCGCACGCAACCTGGTGCGCTCGGTCCGGGCGGTGCTGGCCGCGGTGCCGGGCCTGCCGATCCAGGTCCAGATCGAGCCACCGCGTGACCTTTCCGTGCTGCAGGACCTGAAGGACGCCGGGGCCGAGTCGATCGGTATCCACGTCGAGAGCATGGACGACGACCTCCGCCGGCGATGGATGCCGGGCAAGGGCAGCGTGCCGATGGCCGAGTACGAGGCGGCCTGGGACGAGGCGGTGCGGATCTTCGGCCGTAACAAGGTGTCCACGTATCTGCTGATCGGCCTGGGCGAGACCCCCGACGAGCTCGTGGCCGGGGCGAGATCGCTGATCGAGCGGGGCGTCTACCCGTTCGTGGTGCCGATGCGCCCGATGGCGGGCACCCTCGCCCGCCGCGACGGCGCGACCACCGCCCCCGCGTCCGTCGTCGCCGACGTCACCACCCGCGTGGGCGCCCTGCTGCGCGAGGCCGGGATGGCCGGTGACGACCAGGGCGCCGGCTGCGCGGCCTGCGGCGCGTGCAGTGCCCTGAAGGCGGCGGGCGGATGACGTCCCTGGTCGAGGAGCTGGGCGCAGCTCTGCTGCACGACCTCTCGGCGCCGCGGCGCACGCCCCGGTTCTTCGTCGAGGACGCGGACAGCACGGCTCTCGCGGCGTACCACCGGCTGCGCCGTGAGGAGTTCGTGGAGGCCCAGGGTCTGTTCGAGGGCAGCGACCTCGACGAGCACGACGCCGACGAGCGCACCGTGGTGCTGGTGGCCCGGTCCGCCGACGGCACCGTGCTCGGCGGGGTGCGGCTCGGGCCCGCCACCACCGGCCCCGATGTCGGCTGGTGGCAGGGTGGGCGCCTGGTCACCCGCGGAAGTGCCGGGGCCGGGGCGGCTCTCGTGCGCGCGGCCTGCGCCCGGGCCGAGGCGATGGGCGTGCTGCGCTTCGACGCGACCGTGCAGCCGCGCTACCGGTCGTTCTTCGCCAAGCTCGGCTGGGACTACGTGCGCCCGGTCGTCCTCAGCGGCCACCCGCACGAGCTGATGCGCTGGCCGATCGGCCGGATCGAGGCGCTGGCCTCGGCCACCAAGAAGGATCTCGGCGCCCTGCTCGCCCCGTTCGACGCGGTGGGCGGGACGGGTTTCGTCGGTGACGACGGTGCTCCCGTGCCGGGCTCCGACCTGGTCGCCGCCTGCGACGCGATCCTGCCCTCGATGGTCGAGCGTGACCCGGAGTGGGCCGGATGGTGTTCCGTGCTGGTCAATCTCAACGACCTGGCCGCGATGGGGGCCGAGCCGGTGGCCCTGCTCGACGCGGTCGGGGCCCGGGACGCCTCGTTCGCCGCACGCGTCCTTCACGGTCTGCGAAGGGCGAGCCAGGCCTACGGGGTGCCGCTGATCGGCGGTCACACCCAGCTCGGCGTCCCGGCCGCGCTGAGCGTGACCGCCCTGGGACGCACCAACCACCCGGTGCCCGGCGGCGGCGGCCGGCCCGGTCACGACATCCGGCTCACCGTCGACACCGGAGGTGCCTGGCGGCCGGGATACGCCGGGCGGCAGTGGGACTCGACCTCGCACCGCACCACCGCCGAGCTCCGGGCCATGACCGGCACGGTCGCCCGCACCCGCCCGGCGGCGGCCAAGGACGTCTCGATGGCCGGGATCGTGGGCACCCTGGGCATGCTGGCCGAGGCCAGTGGCTGTGCGGCCGTGCTCGATGTCGCGGCCGTACCGAAACCTCCGCACGCCACCACCGGCGACTGGCTCACCTGCTTCCCGGGCTTCGGGATGCTGACCGCCGGCGATGCGGGCGCCGCCGGCGATGCGGGCGCCGCGGGCGCCGGGCCCGCCGTCACCGCGGTCTGCGGCGAGCTCACCACCGGCACCGGAGTGCAGCTGCGCTGGCCCGACGGTGAACTCACCACCGCCCTGACCGGGGGCGTGACCGGCCTCGGGCCCTCGAAACCAACGGGAGACACACGATGAGCACCCTCACGCTGGGCGTCGTCTCGGCGCCGTTCGACCGCGACCTGGAGGCCGACTTCGCCCGGGTCGCGGGTCTGATCGAGCAGGCCCGGGCCCAGGGGGTGCAGCTGCTCGCCCTGCCCGAGGCCACGCTCGGCGGCTACCTCAGCGACCTGCGCGGAAGTGCCCCGCCGCCGCCCGCGTTCCGGGTGGACGGTCCCGAGATCGCCCGGCTCGCCGCGCTGGCCGGGGAGATGGTGGTGTGCGCCGGTTACTGCGAGCTCGGCGAGAACGGCGAGGTCTACAACAGCGTGGTCTGCGTCGACGGTTCCGGGGTGCTGGGCAACCACCGCAAGGTGCATCAGCCGCTGCGCGAGGACGCCCACTACACGGCCGGTTCCGGCTTCCGCGCGTTCGACACCCCGGTCGGCCGGATCGGGATGGTCATCTGCTACGACAAGGCGTTCCCGGAGTCGGCGCGCTCGCTCGCGCTCGACGGGGCGCAGATCGTGGTGTGCGTGTCGGCCTGGCCCGGCAGCCGCACCGACGCCCCCGAGAACCTCGAGGACGACCGCTGGAAGCACCGTTTCGACATCTTCGACGCCGCGCGGGCCCTGGAGAACCAGATCGTCTGGCTGTCGGCCAACCAGAGCGGCACCTTCGGGTCGCTGCGGTTCGTGGCCAGCTCGAAGATCGTCGGCCCGGGTGGGGACGTGCTGGCCGGCACCGGGGTCGGTGAGGGGATGGCGGTGGTCTCCCTGGACGTGGAGGGTTCCCTGGCCTCGGCGCGCCGGGCCATGGGGCACCTGCGCGACCGCCGTCCGGCCGCGTACGCCCGGCTCGAACCGGTCGGCTGAGCGATGGGGACGGGGGTCACCATCGCCTCGGCGGCCGCGGGTTTCGGCCGTGACCTGGAGTTCGACCTGGCCCGGGTGCGCACGCTGATCGAGCAGGCCCGCAAGGCCGGTGCCGACCTGCTCGTGCTGCCCGACGCCGCGCTCGGCGGGTACCTGGCCGACCTGCGCAACCCGGACACGGACACGCTGCCCCCGGCCCTGGAGCCCGACCACGAGCTGATCGGGCGGGTCGCGCGGGCCGCGGCCGGGATGGTCGTGTGCGTCGGCTACTGCGAGCTGGGTGACGACGGGCGGCGGTACAACAGCGCGGTCTGCGTCAGCGGTGACGGCGTGCTCGGGCGTCACCGCAAGGTGCACCTGCCCCGGGGCGAGGAGAAGGCCTACGCGCCCGGTGAGGGGTTCAGCGCGTTCGACACCCCGGCCGGGCGGATCGGGATGCTCATCGACTACGACAAGACCTTTCCCGAGTCGGCCCGGTCCCTGGCCCTGGACGGCGCCGAGGTCGTGGCCTGCCTGTCGGCCTGGCCGACCAACATCAGCAACCGGGCGCCGCGCATGAGCGACGACCGCCAGTCGCGCCTGTTCGACCTGTACGACCGCTCCCGGGCGGCCGAGAACCAGGTGGTGCTGGCCTCGGCCAACCAGACCGGCTCGCTCGGCGGGATGCGCTTCCTCGGCCAGGCCAAGGTGGTCGGCCCGGGCGGCGACATCCTGGCCCGCACCTGGGCCAAGGCCGGGCTGGCGGTGGCCACGCTCGACGTCGGGGCCGAGATCGCGGCCGCCCGGCGGGTGCTCGACCACCTCTCCGAACGCCGCCCGCACACCTACCGCTAGGACGGATCCGTTGCCCGAGATGTACTTCCACGTCACCTGGCCCGACGGCACTGCCCAGAGCTGCTACTCGCCGTCGCTGGTGATCGAGGACTTCCTGACGCCCGGCCGGAGCTACCCGGTGGCCGAGTTCGTGCGGCTCAGCGACGAGGCCCTGACCATCGCCTCCGACCGGGTGCGGGCGAAGTTCGGCTTCGCCTGCACCAGCGCGGCGGCGACCCGTTCGGCCATTGCCGACCGCGCCCGCTCACACGACGGGGGCGAGGTCACCGTGGTCGGTTTCGGCCGCGCCTGACCCGGACAGCACCTCGAGCTGCCGGTCCAGGTGGGCGCCGAAGTTCTCGATCCCGGCGGCCACGTCGCCGTCGCGGAAGATGTCGTGCACCCCGTAGGGCTCGAGCACGGTGCAGCCCACGAACCGGTAGCTGGTGGTGATCCCGAGCAGCGCCTCGGCCAGGGTCGCGCCCTTGAAGAGCACGCTGTCCGGGTTGCCGAACGTCTCCGCGGGCGCGTTCCAGGTGCTCGACACCAGGAAGCCCCGGCCCCGCAGGCGTCCGCCCGTGCCGTACTGGCGTGTGGGGTCGGAGCGGGTGCGCCCGTCGTCGGTGAGGAACGCCTTGCTGTGCAGCCCGGCGTTGAAGACCTCGTCGACGTAGCGCTTGTGGATCCACGGGGCGCCGAACCAGTTGATCGGCGTCTGCAGGATCACCAGACCGGCGTCCAGGTGGCGCTCGACCTCGACGTCGGGATCGTAGGCCTCCTCGACGCGGGTCTCGGTGACGTGGTGGCCCCGCCCGGTCAGGTGGGTCCGGGCCCGGGCGACCATGGCCGCGGTGAGGCCTCCCTCGGACCAGTCCGGGTAGGTCAGGTGGGCGTTGACGAGGTGGATGCGCACGGTTCGCTTCCTTCGGTGCCGGGGTCGGTGGGATCCCCACTCTCGGCAGCGCCCGGCGGCCGAGGGAGTCCCGCGCCAGGGGGTCATTGCCAGGGACCCCCTCGGAGACCACCCGGCGTCGTACATTCGTCGTCATGGACAGCCAGACCGAGATCCGCGCGTTCCTGATCTCGCGCCGTAACCGGCTCACGCCCGAGCAGGCCGGGCTGCCGGACTTCGGCGGCCGCCGCCGGGTGCCCGGGCTGCGCCGCGAGGAGGTCGCGCTGCTGGCCGGGATGAGCCGGGAGTACTACGTGCGCCTGGAGCGCGGTCACGCGGCCGGGGTGTCCGAGGCGGTGCTCGAGAGCGTCGCCCGGGCCCTGCGGCTCGACGAGGCCGAGCGGGCCCACCTGAACGACCTGGTGCGCGCCGCGAACGGCCGCTGCCGGGCCGGCCGCGAGACCACCGTGCGCCCGGTCGTGCGCCAGCTCCTCGACGGCATGCGGGACGTGCCCGCGTTCGTGCAGAACGGCCGTCTCGACGTGCTCGCGAGCAACCGCCTGGCCGGGGCCGTGCTCGCCCCGGTGCTCGACACGGCCGAGCACCCCAACGTCGCCCGGTTCGTGTTCCTCGACCCACGGGCGCGGACGTTCTACCGCGACTGGCCCGACACGGCGCGGCAGACCGTCGCCCTCCTGCGCACCGAGACCGGGCGCTCCCCCTCCGACGCCGTGCTCGCCGGCCTGGTCCGCGAACTCTCCACGCACTGCGAGCCGTTCCGGCGTCTGTGGGCCGACCACGACGTCCGCAGGCACCGCACCGCCATCACCAGCCTGCACCACCCGCTCGTGGGTGACCTCGATCTCTCCTGTGAGGGGTTGGGACTCACCAGCGACCCGGGGCTCGTGATGGTCGCCTACGCGGCGGCCGACGAGGCCTCGGACGACGGCCTGCGTCTGCTCGCGAGCTGGTCCGCCCCGGATTCCGGAACATCACGGCCGGACATCGACCAGATTCGGTAAGGAATCGGTGGGTGCCCCGGTCAGACCTGCCCGTCACGGTTGAGAGGTCAGAACGACTCCTCTCCCGAAAGGCAGTTCTCGTGGCTGCGTTCCTCTACCGGCTGGGCGCCCTGGCGGCCCGGCGACGGCTGACCTTCCTGGGGCTGTCCCTCACCGCGGTCGCCGCGGTGCTGGCCCTCGCCCTCAGCTCACCGGGCTCGCTGGACAGCGGCAGCTCGATCCCCGGCTCCCCCGCCCAGGCCGCGCTGGAGAAGATGGAGCGGCACTTCCCCTCCGGCGGAGGGGTCGTGGGTGACGTGGTGTTCGTGGCCCCGGACGGCGCCCGCATGAGTGACGCGAACCTGAGGGCCCGGATGGAGGAGTCCCTGCAGCGCATCGGGACGCTCGCGGAGGTCGGTGAGGAACCGGAGTTCTCCGAGGACGGGCGGATCGCGCTGGCGTCGGTGACGTTCGACGTGCCCGGGGACGAGGACGTCGATCCGGCCCTGCAGGACGACGTGCGGGCGCTGGGCGCCGGTTTCGGCGCCGACGGCGCCCGGGTGCTCTTCGGCGGGGACGCGTTCGAGGAGGAGCACGCCCCGTTCGGGCCGACCGAGGTCATCGGCATCGGTGTGGCCCTGCTGGTCATGCTGATCACGTTCGGCTCGGTGATCGCGGCCGGGATCCCGCTGCTGACGGCCGTTCTCGGGGTCGGGGCCACGGTCGGCGGGACGCTGCTGGCGGCCAACGCCTTCGGGGTGAACATGAACGCGCTGACCCTTTCGATCATGCTGGGGCTGGCCGTCGGCATCGACTACGCGCTGCTGATCCTCTCGCGGCACCGTGAGCAACTGGCCCAGGGCCTGCCGGTCGCCGAGTCGATCGCCCGGGCCACCGCCACCGCGGGCAGTGCCGTGGTGTTCGCCGGCCTGACCGTGATCATCGCCCTGTCCGGGCTGATGGTGGCCGGGGTGCCGATGCTGACGTCGATGGGCCTGGCCTCGGCGGGCGCGGTGGCCGTCGCCGTGCTGCTCGCCCTGACGCTGCTGCCGGCCGTGCTCGCCCTGGCCGGTGAGAAGCTGCGGCGGGCACCTCGGGAGCCGAGAAGCCGCACGCCGTGGTCGGTGCACTGGGTGCGGGCCGTCATCCGCCACCCCCGCACCGTCGTGGCGGTCGTGGTGCTCGGCCTGAGCGTGGTCGCGGTGCCCGCGGCCCAGCTGGAGCTGGCGCTGAACGACAACGGTTCCACCACGGCCAGTTCCGAGCCCCGCCAGGCCTACGACCTGATCGCCGCGTCGTTCGGCCCGGGTGCCAACGGCCCGCTCGCGGTGCTGGTCGAGGGCTCGTCGCCGCAGGCCCTGGCCGAGACCGTCGCCGCCACGGTCGAGCAGGTGCCCGGCGTGGCCGGGGTCAGCCCGGTGCAGCTGGCGCCGGACGGGCAGGCCGCCCTGATCGGCGTCGTGCCGCGGACCGGCCCCCGCGAGGGCGCCACGAACACCCTGGTCTCGAACCTGCGCACCACCCTGGAACCGATCAGCGCCGCTGCCGGCACCTACGTCGCCGTCACCGGCCTGACCGCCGTCAGCATCGACGTCAACGACAAGCTCAACGGCGCCCTGCTGCCCTTCACGGTCGTGGTGGTCGGGCTGTCGCTGCTCCTGCTGATGATCGCCTTCCGCTCCTGGACGATCCCGCTCAAGGCCACGGCCGGGTTCCTGCTCTCGGTCGGCGCCGCGTTCGGCGCGATGGTCGCGGTGTTCCAGTGGGGCTGGCTGGCCGGTCCGCTGGGCGTGCCCTCCGAGGGACCGGTCGCCAGTTTCGTGCCGATCATCATCATGGCCGTGCTGTTCGGGCTGGCCATGGACTACGAGGTCTTCCTGGTCTCGGCCATGCGGGAGCACTACGCCCGGCACGGCCGGGCGCAGGACGCGATCCTGGCCGGGGCGCGGCACACCGGGCGGGTCGTGGTCGCGGCGGCCGCCATCATGATCTCGGTGTTCGTCAGCTTCCTGTTCTCCTACGACCCGAACATCATGCCGATCGCCTTCGCCCTCGGTTTCGGGGTGCTCGTCGACGCCTTCGTGGTGCGCCTCACCCTGGTGCCCGCGGTGATGCAGCTGCTGGGTGACCGGGCCTGGCGGCTGCCCCGCTGGCTCGACCGGGTCGTGCCGGCCATCGATGTCGAGGGACAGAACCTGAACCCGCAGAACGACGGACGCGGCGAACGGGAACCTTCTCCGGTCGCCTGATCACGGGGAGACCCGGACGACCCGGGCGCACGGGCGGGCCACCGGCCCGCCCGTGCCTACGCTGGTGACCATGACAAGAGGAGCACCATGACCGAGCGGCCCGACCGGGTGCTGGTCGTCGACGACGACCAGGGCATCCGCGACCTGCTCACCTCCGCCCTGACCTTCGCCGGTTTCGAGGTCGAGGTGGCCGGGGACATCCCGCAGGCCCTGGCCGCCGTGCAGCGCCGCCTCCCCGACGTGGTCGTGCTCGACGTGATGCTGCCCGGCGGAACCGGTTTCGACATCGTGCAGATGCTGCGCAGCCAGTCGATCGGGGTGCCGGTGCTGTTCCTGACGGCGAGGGACGCGGTGGAGGACCGGGTGCGCGGCCTGCAGCTGGGGGGCGACGACTACGTGGTGAAACCGTTCAGCGTGGTCGAGATCGGGGCCCGTCTGGAGGCGCTGCTGCGGCGCTCGCGCGGTCACGCCGCCGAGGCCGGGTCGGCGCTGACCCTGCACGACCTGAGCGTCGACCCGCTGCGGCACGAGGTGCGGCGCGGCGAGCGGCTGATCAAGCTGTCGCCCACCGAGTTCAAGCTGCTGCACTTCCTGATCACCCATCCCGGGCAGGTGCTCTCGAAGGGCCAGATCCTGGAAGCGGTGTGGCAGTACGACTTCGGCCGGGACTCCACCGTGGTCGAGCGGTTCGTCTCGCACCTGCGCCGCAAGGTCGACGAGGGCGAGACACCGCTGATCCAGACCGTCTGGGGCGTCGGCTACGTGTTGCGGGTCGAATCGTGACGCGGTTGCTGCGCCGCTGGCAGGCGGGCATCCGCACCCGGCTGATCGCGGGCTTCCTGCTGCTGTGCACGCTCGCCCTGGCCGTGAGCGCCACGATCACCGCGTACATGGTGAACGGCTACATCTTCGACCGGTCGGTGGAGAAGCTGCGTGACGACGCGCAGCGCATGGGGGCCCTGACCCGGTCGGGTCCGCAGGTGGTGAACGCCGACCAGTTCGACACCGTCTTCGGGCCCCCGCTCGGCATTCTCGGCCTCGACACCGGCGGCGAGGTGCTCTTCTCGATCGGCGAGAGCGACTCCCGCGAGAACGAGCTCGTGCGCCTCACGCAGGACGCCGCGCCCTACCAGGTGGTGGTGACCGACGACGACGTGGCCGGCGTGCGGGTGGTGACGCCGGGTCTGCGGGTGGGCCCGGTCGGGGACGGCGAGACGGTCGACGTGGCCTCGATGGTGCTGGTGAACGACACCGACATCGACAGCGAGACGATCTGGGACTTCGTCTACCGGATGGCCGCGGTCACCGGGGTCGCCCTGGTGGCGCTGTTCGGCCTGGGCCTGGTCGTGCTCCGGGTCGGGCTGCGCCCGCTCTCGCAGATGGTGCGCTCGGCCGACGCGATCGCCCGGGGGTCCCGCGAGGAGCGCCTGCCGATCTCCGACCTGGGCTCCGAGACCGACCGGTTGGCCGTCGCGGTGAACCGGGCCTTCGACGCGCAGGCCGAGGCCGAGGCCCGGGCCCGCACCTTCGCCGCGGACGCCTCGCACGAGCTGCGCACGCCGGTCGCGACGATCTCCGGCTGGCTGGAGCTGTACCGCCAGGGCGGGCTGCCGGGAGCGGCCGTCGACCAGGCGTTCGCCCGCATCGAAGACGAGGTGGCCCGGATCCGGCTCCTGGTCGAGGAACTCGGCCTGCTGGCCCGGCTCGACACCGGCCGCCCGCTCGACCTCGAGCCCCTCGACCTGGCGCAGCTCGCCGCCTCCATCGCCGAGGACTCGTCCATCATCTATCCCGACCTCGACCTCATCGTCGAATCCCCGCCCTCCCTGCCGGTTCTCGGCGACGCGGCCCGCCTGCAGCAGGTGCTGCGCAACCTGGTCGGCAACGCCGTGCAGCACACCCCGCCCGGCACCCGGGTGCGTCTCGTGCTGACCCAGGCCGGGCCCGAGGCCCGGGTGGCCGTCACCGACGACGGCCCGGGCATTCCCGCGGCGGACCTGCCCCGGCTGTTCGACCGGTTCTGGCGGGCCGAGGCCAGCCGCAGCCGCGACCACGGCGGTTCCGGCCTGGGCCTGGCGATCGTGCAGGCCATCGTGCGGGCGCACGGCGGCCGGGTGGGGGTGGTCTCCGAGGTCGGGACCGGCACCACGGTGAGCCTGTACCTGCCGACCGCACCTGGCGGCGTGCGACTTTCGTACCATGCCCACGCCGGGGCGGATCAGACGGAATGAGGTAGAGCCCGGCCGGGGCGGCCGACAGGATCGAGGAGTCAGAAACCAGCACTCACCGGGAGACTCGTCATGAAGAAGGTCCTGATCGGCATCCTCGTCCTCGGCGTCCTGGGCGTCGGCCTGCTCGCGGGCGGCGGCTACTTCGTCTACCGGCTCTTCAACCAGAGCACGGTCTCCCCCGAGGCCTACGAGGCGGTGCGGGTCGGCGACAGCCAGAGCTCGGTCGGCACCGCACTCTCCGACGCGGTCGCGTTCAGCGCCTCCGAGGTGTACGGCGACAGCACCACGAAGCCGGAACCCGTTCCCGAGGGCGCCACCTGCGAACACTACATGTCCGGCGACGTCACCGACGACGCCGGGAACGTCTACTACCGCTTCTGTTTCAGCGACGGGAAGCTCACCGAGAAGACCCGCATCGTGATCGCCTGAAGCGGGCGCTCAGCCCGTGAACCCGGCGGCGCGCAGTGCCTCGTCGATGCGGGCCCGGTGCTGCGCCTCCCAGGCGTCGAGCAACTCACCGGCCTCGCGGGCCAGCCGGGCCCGCGACGCCGCGAGCACCTGCGGCGCCCGGCCGGCCGGAACGACCACCACGCCTTCCTCGTCGGCCACCACGATGTCGCCGGGCCCGACGAGAACCCCTCCACAGGTGACGGTCTCACCGAGAGAGCCGAGTTCCTTCTTGGTGCCCGGGATCGGGACGACGCCCCGGGCGAAGACCGGGAAACCCGCCGCGCGCACCTCGGCGAGGTCGCGGATGACACCGTCGACCACGAAGGCCGCCACACCACGGCGCTGGGCCACGGCACACACGTTGCCGCCGGCCGGCGCATGGTCGAGGTCGCCCGACTCCACCACGATCACCGATCCGGGCTCGGCCCGGTAGATGGCCGCATGGAGCATGAGATTGTCGCCGGGGGTGGTCGCCGGGGGTGGTCGCCGGGATCTCGCGACAGCCGATCATCACGGCACGGTATCGAGGTACTAGCACCAATGGCCTATCCGGACATTGTGGACACTGACTCGCCGTGGCGCGTAGACAACTCCCTGTACGGAAACATTGACCGCGTGCCCTGGAGATGACCGTGAACCGACGCCTCGCCCAGCACTCCGCCGTCGCCGCGCTCGGGGTGCTGACCGCCCTGACGTTCGCCGCCGCCCCGGCCCGGGCCGCCGAGATCACCTGCGCCCCTGATCCTCACGAGATCGACGACCCGGCGCTCGGGGTGGGCGATCCGGTCGTCACCGCGTCGATCGCGGTGGGCGGCACGGCGTCGCGGGCCATCTGCCAGACCCGCGACCCGTTGCCCGGAAAGCACGCGCCGCAGGACGTGGACTACATCGGGTTCACCGCCACGCAGGGGCAGGCCTACACCGTCGACCTGGTCGCCGCGGGCAGCGGGCTGACCGATCCCTTCGTCGGCTTCCTGAAGCTGAACGACGACGGCTCGACGACGTCGGCGGTGCAGAGCTCGGCCTACGACGGGCGGCACTCCACCACCGTGCCGCTCGACGCGGGCCGCTACGCGATCCTGGTGGCCGACGGCAGCCAGGAGGGCTACCCCGACCACGTCCTGGGCACCAAGACCATCCAGGGCGAGGCCGGCACCTACACGGTGAAGCTCAGCGCGAGCGCGCCGCCGCCGGTGCTGAAGTCGGTGAAGATCACGCCGAATCCGGTCAAGGGCGGTGACAGTGCCACGGCGACGCTGACTTTCACCGGCCCGATCCTGCCCGGTGGCACCACCGCGCCGCTCTCGAGCAGCAACGCGTTCGTGGCCGGCGGCGCGGGCTCGCTGTTCGCCCCGGAAGGCGCCACCACGCTGAGGATCCCGATCCGCACCGGGCGGGTCTCCCAGGACACCCCGGTCACGTTCAGCGCCTGGGTCACGGGGGTCGGGCCGACGCTGAGCACCCAGCTCACCGTGCGCAGGTAGAGGAACAACCGCTTTTGGAGGACCACGTATCACATCAGTCCCGAGCCTCCTCATCTGTGGGTCATCACCCGACAAGAGGGAGCTGAAAGATGGGATGGTCCAGAGCGCTGCGCCGCACGGCGGCGGTGGTGCTGCTCATCATGGGGATCACCGTGGTCGGACAGACCGCGGCACAGGCGTCACCCGGGCCCAGCTGCACGGCAGGCGAGGAGTACCAGGCGACCGGCAACTACTACCTGGGCCTGGCTCAGGCCTACAGGGCGCTCGGCCTCTATTCGCAGGCGATCGACTACTCGAACGCGGCCACGTTCTACTTCCGCCTGGCCTACGTGAATCTGGCGGCCTGCTGAGGTCCCACCGATGGTTCCCTGGTGCCCGGCGGCCGGCCGGCCGTCGGGCACCGCTGCGCGGGGCGACCCGTTCCTCACCCAGGACCGACCGCCCCGGCCCGGTCCGCGTCCACCCCGCCGGGTCGTCTCAGTGCGCGTTCAGGGCCTCTACCGCCGCGGGGTAGCGGCCCTCGACCTCGGCCCGGCGCAGGAAGCTCACGGTCCTGACCAGGATCTCGTGCGCGTCGGGCTCGCTCTCCAGCAGCGCCATCACCTCGTCGGCGAATTCGTCGAGGGGCATGAAGTGCTCGACGTCCGAGCCCCCCGGGAGCAGCTCGGTGCGCACGGCGGGCGGGACGATCTCGATGACCTGCACGGGGGTGCCCGCCAGCTGCAGGCGGATCGACTCGGTGAACAGGTGCACGAACGCCTTGCTGCCGTTGTAGGTGGGGGTCAGGGCCAGCGGGACGTGGGCCAGGCCGGACGAGACGGTCACCAGGGCGGCCCGGGGCCGGGTGCGCAGGTGGTCGACGAAGGCGGCGATCAGGCGCAGCGGGCCGTTGACGTTGGTGTCGACGATGCTCGTCGCGTCGGCCAGGAAGTCCGGCCCGAGCACGTTCTCGGCCTTCATGATCCCGGCCATCGCGATCAGCACGTCCAGGTCGGGGTACTGCTCGAGCACCTCGTCGCGGGCCCGCAGCACCGAGGCCGGGTCGGTGGTGTCGATGACGACCGTGCCGAAGCCGTGCTGCTGCTTCAGCTCGGCGAGGAGCTGGGCGCGGCGACCGCCGATGATCACGGTGTTGCCCGCCGCCCGCAGCCGCACGGCCAGGGCCAGGCCGATGCCCGAGGTGGCGCCGGGGACGAAGATGGTGTTTCCGGTGATGTTCATGCCGTCGAATCTGCGGGCACCCGGTCCGGAACGGGAGAGGACCTTCGTTCGTAGGACTCCGGGTCCCTGGATCCGACGCCGGGGATCGGCCAGGGTGGGGACATGGATCGTCCCGCCCTGGCCACCTTCCTGCGCGCCCGTCGCGACGGCCTGCAGCCCGAGGACGTCGGGCTGCCCCCGGGCGTGCGGCGGCGCACGGCCGGGTTGCGGCGCGACGAGGTGGCGGCGCTGGCCGGGATGTCCACCGACTACTACGTGCGCATGGAGCAGGAGCGCAGCCGCCAGCCGTCCGAGCAGCTGCTGTCCGCGCTGGCCCGGGCGCTGCGCCTCGACAACGACGAGCGCGACTACCTGTACCGGCTGTGCGGGCAGTCCGCGCCCGAGCGCTCGCCGCTGGACACCCATGTGGCCCCGGCCCTGATGCGGGTGCTCGACCAGCTCACCGGCACACCCGCCCTGATCATCTCCAGCCTGGGCGAGACCCTGGTGCAGAACCGGCTCTCCCTCGCCCTGCACGGCGACCAGTCGCGCTTCACCGGCCCGGCGCGCAGCAGCGTCTACCGCTGGTTCACCGACCCCCGCGAGCGCGACGCCTATCCCCCGGCCGACCACGAGCACCAGAGCCGGGTGCAGGTCGCGCACCTGCGGGCCAGTTACGGGCTGGGCGGTGAGCGCTCGCGGGCGGGAGCGCTGGTTCGGGCGCTGCGCAGGGCCAGCCCGGAGTTCACGGCGATCTGGGAGCTGCAGGAGGTGGCCCGGCGGTTCGACGACCACAAGACGCTGGTGCACCCGGAGGTCGGTGAGATCGAGCTGGACTGCCAGGCCCTGTTCACCGAGGACCAGGGTCAGACGCTGCTGGTGCTCACCGCTGCTCCCCGCAGTGAGGCGGCGCAGAAGCTGGAGCTGCTGGCGGTGCTGGGCCAGCAGCGGTTCCGGCCGACTCCGGACGACGAGCTCAGCCGGTGAATCCCTGGGTGTAGGCGTCAATCTCGGCCATGAGCGTCTTCTTTCCGGCGTCGCTCAGGAACGACGCGGTGACGGCGGCGCGGGCGAGGTCGGCCACGCCGTGGTGGTCGAGGCCGAGCAGGCGTGCGGCCACGGCGTACTCCTCCTCGAGCGTGGTGCCGAACATGGGCGGGTCGTCGGAGTTGACGGTGACGGTGACGCCGGCCTCGACCAGGCGGGCCAGCGGGTGCTCCTCGATCGAGGCGACGGCGCGGGTGCGCACGTTGGAGGTCGGGCAGACCTCGAGCGCGATGCCGTGCGTGGCGAGGTGCCGCATCAGGGCCGGGTCCTGCGCCGCCGCGATCCCGTGACCGATGCGTTCGGCACCCAGCTCGTTCAGCGCGTCCCACATCGTCTGCGGCCCGGTGGTCTCGCCGGCGTGCGGGACGCTGTGCAGACCGGCCGCGCGGGCGGCGTCGAAGAACGGGCGGAACTGCGGCCGGGGCACGCCGATCTCGGGCCCGCCGAGGCCGAAACCGACCAGGCCGTCCGGGTGTTCGTCGAGAGCGAGGCGCAGGGTGGCCTCGGCGGCGGGCAGGCCCTCCTCGCCGGGGATGTCGAAGATCCAGCGCAGGTCGATGCCGAAGTCGCGGGCGGCGGCCGTTCTCGCGTCTTCGATGGCGGCGCACACCGCGGGGGCCGGGATGCCCCGGCGCACGTGGGAGTACGGGGTGACGGTGAGCTCGGCGTACCGGACCTGCTGGCGGGCCAGTTCGCGGGCGACCTCGTAGGTGAGGGTGCGCACGTCCTCGTCGTCACGGATCAGGTCCATGACGCTGAGGTAGACCTCGATGAAGTGGGCGAAGTCCTTGAACGCGAAATAGTCGGCCAGGGCGGCCGGGTCGGTGGGCACCGGCGAGCGGCCCTCGTGGCGGGCGGCCAGCTCGGCCACGATGCGCGGTGAGGCCGAGCCGACGTGGTGCACGTGCAGCTCGGCCTTCGGCAGCCCGGCGATGAAGGTGGTCAGGTCGGTCACGGGTTCTCCTGGAGCTCGGATGCGCGGCGGGCCACATCCTCTCAGCCTTGAGATCCGGCCGGAGCTGCCGATATGACCGGTGTGGCCAGCTCGCGACGCAAACCGGTACGCGGGCGCCCCACCCTGCGGCGGCGATGGCAGGCCCTGGTCCGGCACCGGGTGAAGCCGGTGGTCATCGGTGGGGCCGCCCTGACCGCGGCCGCGACCGCGACCCTGGGGCTGGTGCTGCACGGCCTGATCGACGACGTGCCGCCGGCGCCGCGTCCGCTGGGGGCGACGCTGCCGCTGGACTGGAGGGGTCTCGCCTGCGCCGTCGACACCGCGGATGCTTCCGACCCCGACCTCGTCACGCACGTCTTCGACGCCGAGCAGCGGGCCAACGCCCGGATCATCGTGCGGACCGCGGCCCGGCTGGACCTGCCGCCCCGGGCCTGGATCATCGCGCTGGCCACCGCCATCCAGGAGTCGAGCCTGCGCAACCTCGACCACGGCGACGTCGTCGGCCCGGACTCGCGCGGGCTGTTCCAGCAGCGCGCCGCCTGGGGACCGGACCGGGCCCGGATGAACCCGGCCGCCGCGACCCGCCTGTTCCTGACCGGCGGACGCGGCGGGCAGGCGGGCCTGACCGATATCCCCGGCTGGCAGGACCTTTCGCTGTCCCGGGCGGCTCAGGCCGTGCAGCGCTCCGCGCATCCGGAGGCGTACGCGAGCCACGAACTCGAGGCGACCGCCCTGGTCCTGGAGAACACCGACGACCCGGTGACCGCCGCGTCCCTGCGGGCCGCCTGCACCCGTCCCGCCTGAGACCGCCTTGCCTGCACGCTCCCGCCTGAGACCCGTCCCGCCTGGAACAGGGCGTTCAGCCCTGGGCCGTGGGCCGCACCACGATCTCGTTGACGTCCACGTCGTCCGGCTGATCGATCGCGAAGGCGATGGCCCGGGCGACGGCCGACGCGTCGATCGCGACCTCCTGCACCTGGTCCCAGGTCGCGACGCCGTCCGGGTTGCTCTCCGGGGGACGCTCCCCCACGAACTCGGTGCGGATCATGCCGGGCGAGACCGCGGTGACCCGGATCGAGGGGCCGGCCTCCTGGCGCAGGGCCTCGGAGATCGTGCGCACGGCGTTCTTGGCCCCGGCGTAGATCGCCTGTCCGGCCACGATTCTCAGGCCGGAGGTCGAGACGGTCTGCACGAAGTGGCCGCCGCCCTGCTCGCGGAAGACCGGCAGGGCGGCGGTGATCCCGTACACGACGCCCTTGAGGTTCACGTCGATCATGTCGTCGACCTGCTCGTCGGTCAGGGTCTCGATCGGGGCGACGGTGGCGACCCCGGCGTTGCTCACCAGCACGTCCATCCGCCCGAAACGGTTGCGGGCCAGGGAAATCAGGGCCTTGACGTCCTCGCGGCGGCGCACGTCGGTGACGGCCCAGGCCACGTTCTCGGCGCCAGTGTTCTCGCCGCCAGCGTTCTCGGCGCCAGTGTTCTCGCCGCCGGCGTTCTCGGCGCCGACGCTCTCGCCGCTGATGCGGGCCGCGACCTGCTCGAGCCGGTCGGCGCGACGGCCCCCCAGCACCAGACGCGCACCCTGCCCGGCCAGCAGCTCGGCCGTGGCCGCGCCGATCCCGCTGCCGGCTCCGGTGATGACGACGACCTTGCCTGCGATGCTCACGGTTCCTCCAAGTGGACACGTGTCCGTTTGACTCACCCACCATAAGCGGACGCGTGTCCGGTTGGCCAGCGGCACAATGGCCGGGTGACGAGTTCGACAGGATCGACGGGACGGCGCGCGGACGCCGAGCAGAACCGCGCGCGCATCGTGGAGGTGGCCCGGGCGGCCCTGACCCGCAGCAGCGACGCGGCGCTCAACGCGATCGCGAAAGAGGCCGGGGTCGGGCAGGGCACGCTCTACCGGCACTTCCCCACCCGTGAGGCCCTGCTGGTCGAGGTCTACCGCACCGATCTGCGTGACCTGCTCGACGCCGCCCCCGGCCTGCTGCGCGAGCACGCGCCCGACGTGGCGCTGCGGCGCTGGCTCGACCGGCTGGCCGCCTACGGGCGGATCAAGCACGGCGCTGCCCAGGCGGTGCGGGCCGCCACCCGGGCCGACCTGTCGGCCGAGTACTACGCCGAGACCGTCGCCACCATCGGGCTCCTGCTCACCGCCGGGCAGGACGCCGGGTCGCTGCGCCCCGACACCGACGCCGAGGACGTGCTGCTGCTGGTCGGGTTCCTGTGGCGGGTGCCGAACGAGGACTGGGAGGCGCGCACGGCGCTCCTGCTCGACGTGGTGATGGACGGGCTGCGGTGCTGACCGGGCCTACGATTCGCGGCATGGATCAGCGGTGGACGGGAAAGCGGTGACCCGGCAGGTTCTGGAGGTGGGCGGCTCGAACCGGGCCCCGCTCGAGCGGAGCTCGGCCCGCCGCGCGGTGATCGCCGGGGTGCTGGTGCTGGCCGTCGCGGGAGCCTTCGCGGGCTGGCGGATGCACACCGCCGCGGGTCACCGCGCGACCCAGCAGGCGGCGTTCGAGCAGGCGGCGGGTGCTCTGGCCGGGGCCGAGGGAGTCCGCTACCAGGACGGGACCTTCGACGTCCGGATCACCTCGGGCGGGGCGTTCACCGGCACGGCCGTGCTGCGCAGCACGCCGACGCCGGTGATGCGGGTGGCCGGCGAGACCTACATCGAGGCGTCGGCGCTGCTCGTCAACGCCCTGACCGACAGCAGCGACGAGACCCGGGGCGCCTGGGTGCACGTGGGGCCGTTCGCGGCCGCCCGGCTCGAGTCGCCGTTCCGGGCCTACGCCGACCTGCCCGCCTCCCCCACCGACCTGGCCGACCGCGTGCGCCGGGAGCTCGGGGCCGGGACCACGACGTTCGCCGGCGATCTGGAACGCCGGAGCTACCAGGGCACCGACGTGTGGGAGGCGGACACCGCCCTGGGGCCGGTCCGGATCACCGCCGACGCCCCGCACCGTGTGTTCACCGTGCCCTCGCAGCTGGTGGCCCCCGACGACCGCTCGGTCTCGACCGAGGGCACGATCGACGTGCTCGACGCCGCGACCGTGAGCGCCACCAACGGCGAGGTCGCCGACCAGGTGCGCGACGCGTCCCCACGGGTGCTGGACCTGGCGTACGCGATCGCGCTGGAGCAGGAGTCCGGCCCGGACTGTTTCACCGATCCGGCGGTCTGCACGGCGGCGAGCACCGCCACGGTCAGCGTGCGCCCGGGTGAGAGCCCGGCGGACGCCGAGCGGGTGCGGGTCACCTACTCGGCCACCATGGGCACCGCCGGCCGGAAGATCGGGTCGTGCACGTCGTCCCCCGTTCTCGAGGTGGGCGCACCCGAGACGATCAGCTGCGAGCACCGCAACACCGCCCGGGCACTGCGGGGGGCCGACGTCCTGTCCTACGAGATGACCTCCAAGGCAAGGGTTTTCACGTCGCTGGACGCGACGGGGATCATCGCCGGCCTGACGCCCTAGGTCACGGCGCCGGCTCGAGCACCGGGCGGGCGAGGGCCTCGTCCACGTCGTCCGGGGCCTGGCGCTCGTCGACACCCGACATCCGCAGCAGGTCGACGGCCAGCCCGCGGATCTGGCCGATCATCATCGCCGAGGCCAGGCGGGGTTCCTCGCCCAGCGCCTCGCCGGCGGTGCGGGCCGCGTGCAGGACCGTGGGCACGACCGTCGTCCCGGTACCGGTCCCGAGCAGCACGCCGAGATCGGTGACCGCCCCGGACAACTCACGCAGAGCCTGCTCGAGCGGGGCCGGCAACGGAGCCCCGCTGCGGGCGACCACGACGCCCGAGCGGGCCAGCACGCGCAGGTTGCGCACGGCGTAGTCGAGGTGGCGGACGGTCTTCTCGAAGTCCGGGCGGTCGCCGTTCCGGCGCCGGAGCCAGGACGTCTCGCGCACGGCCTGCATCCCCGAGCGCAGCGCGTCGATGCGGGCGTCGAGTCGGCGGGCCTGCTCGAGGGCGTCGAGGGCGGCCGGGACCTGGCCACCGGACGCGGCGGCCCGGACGGCGTCGAGAACCTGGCTGACGGCGACCAGGGTGGAGCGCAGGTCCTCGCGCAGGTGTCGCGCCGGGGCCCGGCCGGTGAAGGCCTGGCTGATCACGAGGGCGCAGCCACCGCCGATGACGACGTCGACCAGGCGCGCCGAGACCCCGGAGGGGGCGACCGCCGGCCCGACGGCGACGTAGAGCGCGGAGACGGACCCCTGCACCACGACGACCGCGTTGGCGCTGGTGAGAACGGCCAGCAGGCTGAGGACGAGGACCGACCCGGCGACCGTGACCAGGGGCTCGTCGGTGAGCAGGCGCAGCAGGTGCGCGGTGAGGATGCCGACGAGCACGCCGCCCCAGACCTCCAGGGCGCGGCGCACCCGCTGGCCGCGGATCTGCCCGAGCACGAGCATGGTCGAGGCGGGGGCGAAGAAGCTCTCCGGCCGGACGCCGAGAATGCTGGTCGCGATCAGCCAGGCGATGCTGGCGGCGATCACCGACTCGGTCACGAAGAGCCAGCTTCCGGAGAGTCTCCGGTGGAGCAGTGCCACGAGTTCGAGCCTCCGCGGTGGTGGTGGGGATGCGGGAGGCGGCACTGCGCTCCGGTTCAGGACCAGGAACGACCCTACGTGTTCAGTACGGCGGCCCCGTCCGCTTCCTGCACCCTTACGGCGCGCTTTTACCCGGCCGAAACCGGATGTTGACGTGGCTCCTAGGCTGAGGTCCGCGAGCGGTGCAGCAGCCAGACGAAGTACGGCGCCCCGATCAGCGCCATCATCAGCCCGGCCGGGATCTGCGACGGGGCGATGACCGAGCGGCCGATCGCGTCCGCGACCACCACGAGCAGACCGCCGATGAGCATCGCGACCGGCACGATCCGCCCGTGCCGCACACCGACCAGGGCGCGGGCCAGGTGCGGGGCGACCAGACCGACGAAACCGACCACACCGACGGCGATCACGCTGACGGCGGCGACCGCGGCCGCGGTCGTCAGGAGCACCAGCCGGGCGTGCTCGCGGCGCACGCCGAAGATCTGCGGGGTGTCCTCGTCGATCGCGAGAAGGTCGAGCTGACGGCGCATCCCGAACACCAGCGGGGTCGCGACGAGCAGCACGGCGAGCACCGGGAGCACGTCCGGGGCGGTCCGGCCGTAGGTGGTGCCGGACAGCCAGGTGAGGATGCGCGGCGTGTCGTACGGATCGGCGCGCAGCAGCAGGAACGTGCTGAGACCGGTGAGCGCGTAACCGCATCCGATCCCGATGAGCAGGAACCGGTCGGGCAGGAACCCGCCGCGCCACGACAGCGCGGCGATGAGGGCGAACGTGCCCAGGCCGAGAGCGACCGCCATGACGATCAGGGTGGGACGCCCGCCGGGGACGCCCGAGGTCACCACGATCACCGCGCCGAACCCGGCGCCGGCGGTGATGCCGAGGATGCCCGGTTCGGCCAGCGGGTTGCGCACCGTGCCCTGCACCACGGTCCCGGACAGCGCGAGCGCGGCCCCCGCGGCGACGGCGGCGGCGACCCGCGGGGCCCGGTCGTCGAGGGCGCGGGCGATCAGGTCGGGGGCGCTGCCCTGGATCCACAGCCCGATGTCGCCGACGCGCAGCCACAGGCTCCCGGCCAGCAGGCCGACCGTCGCGGCGAAGACGAGGAGCACGGCGACGACGACCGTCACGGTGACGAAGCGGCCCCGGGAACGGACGGCGACGTGGGCACGCGGCGCCGAGCCCATGTCCCGCAGCCGCAGGGCGAGGACGACGATGACGACGGCGCCCAGCAGCGAGGTCGGGATCCCGGTCGGGATCGAGGCCGCGGCCTGGGCGCCCATGACCGCCCGCAGCACCACGTCCGACAGCAGCACCAGCAGGGCGCCGGCGAGCGCACAGGCCGGGATCAGGAAGACGTGACGGCTCAGGACGCCGATGCGGCTGGCGGCCAGGCGCACGGCGACCGGCGCGGCCAGGCCGACGAAGGCCAGCGGACCCGCGAGGGTGACCGCGACCCCGGTCAGCAGCACCGCGCAGAGCACGGCCAGGATCCGGGTCGAGCGCACCGGGACGCCCAGGGAGGCGGCCGCGTCGTCCCCCGTTCCGAGAACGTCCAGGCGCCGTGACAGCAGGAGCGCCACGACCAGGACGACGGCGATGACGGGCGCGGTGCGGGTGGCGGCGTCGAGGTTCAGCTGCGCGAGAGATCCACTGCCCCAGGCGTACAGGCCGGTGGTGCCCTCGCGGAACAGGATCAGCAGGGTGGCCGAGGCGGCGTCGAGGGCCATCGCGACGGCCGATCCGGCGAGGATCAGGCGCGTGGAGGCGGCGCCCGTTCCCGCGCCGGCCAGGCCGAGGACGACAGCGGCGGCCAGGATCCCGCCGGTGAAGGCGACGGTGCCGGAGGCCCACAGCGGCACGGTGATCTGGAACGCGGCCACGACGGTGAGAGCGAAGTACGCGCCGCCGGTGACCGCGAGGGTGTCGGGCGAGGCGAGCGGGTTGCGGGTGACCGACTGCAGCAGGGCCCCGCCGGTGCCGAGCGCGACGCCGACCGCGACGCCGGCGAGGACCCGGGGCAGGCGCGAGCCGGTCAGGACGTCACCGACCGGGACCCCGCCGACGCTCTCGCGGGCCCCGAGGGCGTAGCGCAGGAGGTCCCAGAAACCGACCCCGGACGTGCCCTGGGTGATGTGCCAGGCCCCGGTGACGACGACGACGGCGAACAGGGCGGTGAGCACGGCGGCCCCGCTCGCGCCGCGGCCGATCCCGATCCCGGGAAGCGGCCGCGGCGCGGGGGTTTCGCTCACTTGGCGGTGAGGATGTTCACGTAGGCGTCGATGGCCTGCTCGTTCGACTTCGGGCCGCCCGCGCCCCAGACGCTGTTCGGGAAGGCGTGCGCGCGTCCCTCCTTGACCGAGGGCAGCGCCTTCCAGATCGGGCTCTTCTCGAGCTCGGTGACGTAGTTGTCGGCGGTGCCGTCGTTGGCGTAGAAGAGCGTCGCGTCACCGACGGCGGTCAGGCCCTCGATGTCGGTCTGGGCCAGGCCGTAGGACTTGTCGACGCCACCGCTGCCGTAGGCGGTGTTGATCTCGTCGGTCCAGGCCGAGGTCATGCCGAGCGCCTCACCGATCTCGGTGAACAGCGCGCCCTTGCCGTAGGGGCGGATGACGACGTTGCTGCCCTCGATCCAGCCGTCGAAGAACAGGAAGTCGGTCGGCTTCACGCCGGCGTCGGCGACCTTCTGCTTGGCGTCGGCGAAGTGCTGGTCGAACTCCTTGAGCACCGCGTCGGCCCGCTCGGTGCGCCCGGTGGCCTCCCCGATCATCGAGAAGACCTCCTTCATGTTGTCGATCTGGCCGGAGGCGTCGGCCCCGACGGTGGCGAGCACCGGGACGCCGCGCTTCTCGAGCTTGGCCAGCAGCTCGTCGTCCTTCTGGTAGACCTCCATGACGATGAGGTCGGGGTCCGTCGCGTAGAGGGCGTCGAGGTCGGGCTCGCCGCGCTCGCCGACGCTGACGGCGTCCTCCGGGAGCTTCTCGGCGGTGACGTACTGCGTGTAGCCGTCGGGCGAGGCGACGCCGACCGGGTTGACGCACAGGGTGATCAGGTCTTCGGTCTGCTGCCACTCCAGCACCGCGACGCGCTCGGCGGGCTTGTCGAGCTTGACGGTGCGGCCGACGCCGTCGGTCATCTCGACCGGGCCGGTCGCGGTCTCGGTGGTGTCGTCGGCGCAGGTCTGCGAGGCGGGGGTGCTGACCGCAGCGGCTTCCTCGACGTCCGTGGTGCCGCAAGCGGCGAGCGCCAGGGCGATCACGGCGAGCGACGCGGCGCCGGAGGCGCGGCGGTTGAGGGAGATCATGCGAGTGTCTCTTTCGGGGTGATCGGGAGAGTGCGGACGACGGGGTGCCGTCCCAGGGGATCGATGCGCAGGCGTCCGGTTCCCGGCTCGGTGGTGACCTCGACGGGCAGGCCGTAGACCTCGGTGAGGTGCTCGGCGGTGAGCACCTCGCGCGGGGTGCCGGTGGCGTGGACGCGCCCGGCGTGCAGGAGCACGAGGGTGTCGGCGATGCGGGCGGCGTGGTCGAGGTCGTGCAGGACGATCCCGACGGCCACGCCGCGCTGGTCGGCGAGGTCGCGGACCAGGTCGAGGGTCTCGACCTGGTAGCGCAGGTCGAGGTGGTTGGTGGGTTCGTCGAGGAGGACGACGTCGGTCTCCTGGGCGAGGCAGGCGGCGAGCCAGACGCGCTGCATCTCGCCGCCGGACAGTTCGCCGACGGGCCGGGCGGCCTTGTCGGTGGTGCCGGTGGCGTGCAGGGCGCGCTCGATCGCCTCCCGGTCGTGCGCGGACGGGCCACTGAAGCGGCGCCGGTGCGGATGACGCCCGAACGCGACGACCTCGCTGACCGTCAGCCCGTGCGGTGCGTGGCGCGACTGGGTGAAAAGCGTGACCTTCCGGGCGAATTGGCGCACGCTGAGGGCGGCCGCCGATTGCTCGTCGAGGAGCACGCGGCCGGTCTCGACGCGGTGCAGTCGGGCGAGGGCGCGCAGCAGCGTGGACTTGCCGCTGCCGTTCGGCCCGACCAGCGCCGTGATCCGCCCGGGTTCCAGTCCCAGGGAGACCCCGTGCACCACCGTGGTGCGGCCGTAGCGGAGAACGAGCTCCTCGCCGCGCAGGATGGCGGCCGGGGTGGACATGGATCGGGCTCCGTGAGGGTAGGCAAACCTTACCTGACGGAGATTAGGCGGGAGGAGGGATTGTCGACAATCCCGTGCTCAGGACACCGGATAGAGGTTTTCGGACACCTGGTTCTTGGCCAGCAGACCGGGCGTCACCTTCATCACGCGACGGAACGCGGCGATGAACGTGCTGGGGTGGGAGTAGCCGAGCTGGTCGGACACGTCCTGCACCTCGGCCCCGGCCGAGAGCAGGGCCAGGGCCTGGTGCACGCGCAGGGCCTGCCGCCACTGGGCGAACGACAGCCCGGTGGCCTCGCGGAAGGCCCGGGTGATGGTGCGGTCGCTCACGCCCAGCAGCGTGGCCCACTCGGTCAGGCCGCGGTCGTCGGCGGGGTCGGCCAGCAGCGCCTGCGCGATCGCGTCGATGCGCGCGTCGCGGGGCAGGTCCAGGGCGATCTGGCGCTCGGCCGCCTCGAGCACGTCGAACACCACGGCCTCGGTGCGGACGCGGGCGGCCTCGTCCAGATCGGGGCGGGCCAGGCGCAGCAGCAGCGACTCCAGCAGCGGGGTGATCGTGATCGACGTCGGGCCGGGGAAGGAGACCGGGGTGCGCTCGGGGACGAAGAAGGCGTCGTGCAGGCGGGCGGCGGCCGTGACCCGGCCGCCGTGCACCACACCGGCGGGCAGCCAGAGGCCGAAACCGGGTGGCACGGTGAAGATCTGGTGCTTGATCCGGGCGGTGAGGGTGCCGCCGCGCACCCAGACGAGCTCGTGCATGGGGTGCACGTGCGGCGCCCACTCGGCCGCGACCGGGTGCGCCTCGGACTCGGACACGATCGCGCCGGGCGACGGGTCGCCGACCGGCACGGTGGCGCCCGCGCGCACGACGGTGCCCGGGTCACGGCGCCAGGTGCCGAGGCCGAGGTCGTCAGGGGTGGTCACGCCCCGAGAATACGGCGCTCGTCACCGGATCCGGCCGGGTCGTCACCAGACCAGGCAGAACGGCTTCCCGGCCGGGTCGGCGTAGACCCGCCAGTTGTCACCCTCGCCGTCCAGCCTGCTCGCACCCGCCGCGAGGGTCAGGGGCTCGGCGGCCTCCACGTCGTCGACCAGCACGTCGAGGTGCACCTGCTGCGGGTGCGCGGGGTCGGGCCAGCGCGGCGCGGTGTAGGCCTCGACCTGCTGGAACATGACCGGCTGGGCGCCGTCCTCACCGATCATGGCCATGCCCTCGGCCTCGAACGTGACCGGCTTGCCCAGCAGCCGGGCGTAGAAGTGGCTCAGCACCTGGGCGTCGGGGCAGTCGAGCATGACCCCGGCCAGCGTGACGTTCTCGGCCTCGGCGTTCAGCGCCAGGTCGAACGGGTGACCGGCCGGGTCGGCGAGCGTGTGCCAGTGCTCGCCCCGGCGCAGCAGCGTGGCACCCAGGGCCTGCGCCCGCTCGGCCGCGGCGTCGATGTCGGCCGCCCGGAAGTCGAGGTGCGCCTGCTGCGGGTGCGCCGGGTCGGGCCAGCGCGGCGGCACGTGGTCGGGCGCCAGCTGGAAGCCCAGACGCCAGCCGTCACCGGTCTCCAGGCTGATCCAGTCGTGCTCGGCGCCGGGCCGGCGGCGCAGGCCCGCGAGCTCCTCGTAGAACGAGGCCAGGCCGGAGATGTCCGCCGCGTCGAGCGCGACCGCGCGCAGCGAGCCGATCGGTTCGTTGGTCATGGCCTCATCCTGCCGGTCCCGCGCGTGTTGCCCGCCCTCGGCACTCCTGAAATGCTCGGCCCCATGGACGAACGGGACTCGCTCATCGCCGCCCTCTCCGACCCCGACCGCCGCACCGGCATCGTCATGGACTTCGACGGTGTCCTGTCGCCCATCATCGACGATCCCTCGGCCAGTGCGCTCCTGCCGGGAGCGGCCGTCACCCTCGAACGGCTGGCGGCCCGCCTCGACCTGGTGGCCCTGCTGTCCGGGCGCCCGGTGGCCTTTCTGGCCGAACGCATCCCGCTGCCCGGGGTGGTGCTGCTGGGCTCCTACGGCCTCGAGCGGCACCACGACGGATCGACCGTGACCGGGCCCGGCGTCCAGGAGTGGCTGCCCCGCGTGGCCACGGCCCGTGACCTGCTGACCGAGGCGCTGGGGGCCGTGCCGGGCATCCACATCGAGGCCAAGAGCGTTGCGGTGGCGGTGCACTGGCGCAACGCCCTCGACCGGGAGGCCGCCGCCCTCCTCGTCGACGACGCCGTGGCCCGGGCCGCGGAACGCACCGGGCTGGCCCCGGAACCGGGAAAACTGGTGCAGGAGCTACGGCCGCCGCTGCCGGTCAACAAGGGCACGGCACTGCGTCAGCTGATCGCGGAGCAGCGGCTGGATCTCGTGGCCTACGCCGGTGACGACCGCGGCGACCTGCCCGCGTTCGCGGCGGCGCGGGAGGCCGGGGGCGCTTCGCTGGTGGTGCACGGGCACGAGACCGCACCCGAGGTGGCGGCCGTGCCGGGGGTGCACTTCGAGAACCCGGGCGAGTTCGTCGTCTGGCTCGACGAACTCAGCCGCACGCCCGACCCGGCGCTCTGACCCGAACCGCCCGCCCCGCGCCGTGAAGCTCGAGCCCGGCCCGAACTGCCCGGGCCCGAGCTACCCCGGCCCCAGCTACCCGGCCCCAGCTACCCGGCCCGCTCAGACCCCGGCGACGATCACCGTGAGCAGGACGACCGCGTCGGTCACCGCTTCGAGATCGTGCCGGGCGTCGGGGATCCGCACGAGATCGCCCGCCTCGCCCGCCCAGGTCTCGTCGCCGGCGTGCAGGCGCACGCTCCCGCGCAGCACCTGCAGCGTGGCCTCGGGCGGGCTGTCGTGCTCACCCAGCCGGCGGCCCGCAGTCAGGGCGATGACGGTCTGGCGCAGGCGGTGCGTGTGGTCGGGGAACAGCGTGTGGGCGCTGCGGCCCGCGGGGGCGGAGGCGGCCAGCCCCAGGTGCTCGCGGGCGAGGTCGTCGAGGCGAATCGTGTTCATGCGCGCATCCTTTCAGAGTCCCGGCGAGGTCTGACGGGCCGGGGTCCCCGGGCCGAGCACGCCCAGGGCGTACGCGGGCCACGGCACCGTTCCGCCGGTCTCCCGCAACGATGCCGGGCCGACGGCCTGGCGCAGGTGGCCGAGCGCCCGGTCGCCGGCCGGCACCGGCGGTGTGCCGTTCGCCGGAACCTCCTGCAGGAAGACGAGATCCAGCCCACCCGGCCCGTCCAGCCAGGTGTCGAGCACCCTCAGGCGGGTGCCCGGGGCGAACATCACGTCACCGGCCTGGGGACGGTCGTCGAGCAGCGGCGTCACGACCCGCGCGGTCTGCGCCCAGATCACGTACATCCCGGTGGTCGCCGGACGCGGGACGACCGCACCGGCGACCAGCGCGGTCGCTCCTGCCGGGCCTGCCTCCGTGAGGACGGATCCCGGTGCCGGTGGGCCCTCACGCCACCGGCGGGAGGCGTCCGCACCCCGCACCACCGGACCGCGATGGGTGGGCAGCAGACCCAGCCCCGAGTCCAGGCAGGCCAGGTACGCGTCCTGTTCGGCCGACCGCAGCGGCGAGCGCAACGCGACCGGCCCGAAGGGATCGTCGGGACGGGCCGCCATGAACAGGCTCAGGCTGACGAGATCGACGGCGGCGGCGGCGGCCAGGTCGTTCGCACCGAGCGCCGGGATGCGGCTGACGGCGCGGCGGGCGGCGGGTGCGTGGGCGTCCCAACGGTTCCCGATGACGGCGCGCGCCTGGTCCCGGGCGCCGGGCGCGATCCGGGGCCGGGCCTCGCCGGGCGGAGGTCCGGTGACCACCGGGGTACTCGTGACGACTGCGGGTCGTGCCGCGTCGTCCGTCCTTGAATGCTCTGGCGTGGAAACGATGTCGCGGACATCGAGCCGCACCTGATGGCGGTGGGCGACGTCGCCGAGCTCGGCGCGCAGGTCGGCGTCGACCTGCCCGTGCACCACAACCCGGAGCCGCGCGCGGACAGGATCGCTCAGCGCCGCGACCAGACCGGCCAGCACCTCCGACGCACCGCTCGGCAACGCAGCGCCCGGTGCTCCCAGGTCGAGTCGCACCGTCGCGACGTCGACGGCGGCGGACTCCTCCGGGGCCGCCCCCGGGCCCGGCCGGTGCAGCCACAGCCCGGCGCGGGTCAGCGTGAGCTGCCAGTCCGGGCCGAAAGCGTAGACGGGGCGCACCGGATCGACCGCACGCAGTCCTTCGGCCGGGGGCCGCCAGATCAGGGGCGAGACGTCTCCGGCGCCGGACCGGCACAGGACGGAGGCGACGAAAGGTGACCAGGTGCCGCGTCCACCGTCACCGACCGCCAGCACCCGGCCGTCACCACCGACCGGGAAACCGCTGAGAACCTCCACGTCGAGCCGCATCTCGCGGGCGACGGCCCGCCCCAGCGGCAGCAGGTCGGCGCCGCCGACGGGAACCAGGCGCAGCGGGTGACGGGTCCAGGAGTGCCGCTCGAGCAGCAGCGTCAGCAGGGCGACGGCGCCGGGGATGCTGCCGTGCCCCTCGCCCGCCACGGCGCACAGCACGGCCGGGCGCTCTCGCTGCGCGGGCACGGCGCAGGCCACGTCGTCCGGCCCGGTGGGCGCGGAACCGGCGGCGCACAGCACCATTCCGGCCGGGACGGGCCGCAGTTCGAGCGCACCGAGCGAGATCACGTCGGCGGCCGGGCCCCAGTCGGGAACCGGCCAGCGCGGGCCGAGCGGGGTGGCGTCGTCCCCCGGAGGGAACGACCACCACTCGCTCCCCCCTTCCCAGGGCCCCTCGCCCCAGGCGAAGAGCGTTCCCCCCGGGGCCAGGAAGACGTCCCCGGCGGGGGCGACGACGGTGACGTCCCAGTCGTCCGCGATCTGGCGAGCCAGGGCGGGCCGGCCGCGGCGCCCGAGACCGGCGCCGGACAGCGCGAGCACCAGCCGGTTTCCGGGCATCTGCTCGAGCACCTCGGACAGGGCCGGCCCGACCGCCGCGGCCAGGTGCGAAGGCACCATGACCAGCGCGACCGTGACCGACGCGTCCGTACGCAGTTTCGCGATCCAGGCGACCTGATCGGGGGCGAGTTCCGGTGCGCCGCGCAGCACGAAACACGGCCCGACGCGCTGGATCACCACAGCGTCGCCGTGGGAGGCGTTCATCAGCGGGCCGCCCACAGGGTGCTGCCGTCGAGCGTGATCGTCACGTTGCCGTCGGACTGGAGGTTGAGGACGGCGCCGGGGCGCTCCATGGTGTTGCTGCTCCACAGCACGGTGCCGTTGGAGTACACCACCAGGTTGCCGTCACCCTGGAAGCCCACCTGGTCGCCCCCGGAGATCCCGGCCGACCAGACCTGGGTGTCGTTCTCGTCGATGAGGATGAGCTTGCCGTCACCGGTGAGACCGAACTTGATGCGGTTGGTCTCCCAGTACTGGTCGTGCCGCAGTTCGGAGCCCGCGCGCACGATCGTGGTGCCCCAGGTCGGGGCGGCGGCCTCGGTGGTCGTGCTGCTGGTGGACGTGGTGGTCTTCGTCGAGCCCGGGTCGCCCGAGCCCTCGGCCGGGTCGGGATCGGTGCCGGCGGCCGGGGCCGCCGACGTCGGGGCGGCCGTGGCGTGCTTGACCGGGGCCTTCTCCGCGTCCTTCGCGCCCTTCGCCGTGCCCTTCTCCGGGTCCTTCGACTTCTCCGCGGTGGGCTCGGGCTCGCTCGGGGTCGGGCTCGGGTCCTGCGGGATCACGGCGGACGAGCCGCCGTCGGGACTCGCCTGGGTGGCGTCGTCGTCGTTCAGCAGACCGGGCACGATCAGGGCCAGGGCGGCGACCACGCCGGCCACCGCGACGGCCCCGCCGACGACCGGGCCCCGGCGGGGGCGGTCCGGGCGCGGCACCGGACGGGCCACGTCGGCCTCGGCGTGGTCACCCGAGGCGTCCAGGTCGTCCGCGAGCACCAGCACCGGGGACGCATCGGGGGCGGTGACGCCCGCGGGCCTCACCGCGGGGATGTCGTCGGCGCCCAGCCGGGGCAGGGCCACCCCACGAGGAATCCGGCCGCCGTCAGTGTCGTCGACGGGTCCGGGGACGTCGTGGGCCATCGGTCTTCCTTTCGGTGCGCGAGAGACACGGGGACGATGCCCGGTGGTTGCACACGTCGCGCCCACCGAACCTGGGTCACCGTCGGCCGCGACGGAAGTCCCGCTGACCGGAAACCCCCCGTTCGGGCGGCATGAAGCTTCTCACAGGCACGGAACGACACGGATCGACGACCGGTCAGCCGACCCACGACGTCGGCCCTCGCCTCGGATCGGACTTGACGACCGTTCAGCCAATCCCGATTCTTGTGGGACTTAGGCACCCAAACCAAGGAAACACAGATTCGGAGTGACACGGTGAAGGGCGAGGACGTGCCCAGCTCCACGGTGACCCGTCAGGCTCCGGGCCTCCCGGTGTTGCGACACCACGTGCAGCGGCTGCGAGCCGGGGCCGGCGGGGTGGTCCTGGTCGAGGGCGAGCCCGGTGCCGGTCGTTCCACCCTGCTGCGGCTCCTGGTCTCGGAAGGCACCGCGGTCACGGTGCTGTCCGGCGGGGCCGACGAGATGAGCTCGCGGTTCTCGCTGCAGATTCTGCAGGACGTGCTGGAGGACGACTCGCTGAGCTCGGTGGAGGCGGTGGCGACCGAGGTGGCGGCCCGGGCCGGGGAACGCCCGGTCCTGCTGGTCGTCGACGATCTGCAGTGGGCCGACGAGACGACGCTGCGGGCCTGGCACCGTCTGGCCCGCCTCACCCGGACACACCCCGTGCTCCTGGTCGCCGCGCTCCGCCCGGCCCCGCACCGCGAGGACGTGACGTCGCTGCGCCGGGCCCTCGTCCGGACCGGCGCCGCGACGATCGCCCTGGAACCGCTGGCGGCGCCGGCGATCGACCGGTGGCTGAGGACGCCGGGCCGGTACCGGCCCGCGAGCCCGGGCGCCGGCCGGGCCCTGCGCCGGCTGGCCCACCGGACCGGCGGCAATCCGCGCTACCTCAGTGACCTGATCGAGATGGCCGAGGCCGCCCCGTCCCCGGCCCCCGGCCCGCCCTCCACCGGTCTGCCCACCGGCCTGGCGGCACGGCTCGAACTGCGCCTGGACTTCGTCAGCGCCGGCACCCTTCAGCTCCTGCGCGCGGCCGCCCTGCTGGGCGACTGCTTCTCGGTGCCGGACCTGCTCGCGATCGGTGACCTGCCCCTGCCCGCCGTGGTGACCCAAATCGAGGAGGCCCGCCGGGCCGGCCTTCTCGGCGAGCAGGGCACCCGTCTGACGTTCCGTCACCCGATCCTGCGCGACGCCCTCCTCGAACGGATGCCGACCGGGGTGCGCCAGGCGCTGCGCGACCGGGCCGAGCACGATCTGGCCCGTGCCGGCCGCGACCCCGTCCCCGCCCGGCGGGCCGCCGTTCCCCCGGTCCCGGCCGACGCCCCACCGGTCTCGACCGGCACGACAGCAGTCCCCCTCGGCACGACAGCAGTCTCCCTCGGCACCACAGCAGTCCCGCTCGGCACCACAGCAGTCCCGCTCGGCACCACAGCAGGCCCCCGCGAGGCCGCCGCGGTCCCTGTCGAGGCCGCCGCGCGAGAGCATGATGCCCGGCTGCCGGGCGTCGCCGGGCACCGTCGCGTCGCCGGGCGCCGCCGGGGCGGCACACACCACCCGGGAACCGGATGGTCCTCACTCACACCGGCCGAGGCCGGTGTCGCCCAACTCGTCGCCGAGGGACACACCAACGCCGCTGTCGCCGCTCAGCTGTTCGTGTCCCGGCGCACCGTCGAGGGGCACGTGTCGCACGTCCTGGCCAAGCTCGGCCTGCGCTCACGGGTCGAGCTGGCGAGGGACGCGGGTCGCCGGTCGTGGGGGCCGATCCGGGCCGGGTGACGGGCCGGGTGACGGGCCGGGTAACGGCCCGGACGACGGGCCCGACTCAGGCCCGGACGACGCGCGGGCCGGCCAGCCCCAGTGCGGCCGCGGCGCTGTCTTCCAGCCCTGAGTCGGTGACCAGCACGTCCAGGTCGGACACCGAGCCGAAGCGGGCCAGCGAGTAGTTCTCGATCTTGGAGTGGTCGGCCAGCAGCACCGTGCGCCGGGCCGCGCTCATCATCGACGCCTTCACCGACGCCTCACCCGGATCCGGCGTGGTCAGGCCCCGTTCCAGCGAGACACCGCTCGCGGCCATGAAGGCCACGTCGACATACATGCGCGACAGGGGCTGAAGCAGCCACTCGTCGACGGTCGCGAGCGTGCTGCGCCGCACGCGCCCGCCCAGCAGGATCACGGTCAGGTTGGGCCGGGGCGTCAGCATCATGGCGATGGCCGGGGAGTTCACGATGACGGTGAGCTCGCGGTCGGCCGGCAGCACCTCGGCCAGGCGGCTCGTGGTGGACCCGGCGTCGATCACGATCGAGCCCTCGTCGGGCACCTCGGCCAGCGCGGCCTTGGCGATGCGCTCCTTCTCCGTGGTCATCACCGAGTCGCGCACGGCCAGCACCGGATCGGGCGCGCGGCCCACCGGCACCGCCCCGCCGTAGACGCGCCGCACGTTGCCCGAGCGCTCCAGAACCGTCAGGTCACGGCGGATGGTCTCGGTGGTGACCGCGAAATCGGTGGCCAGAGTGACGACGTCGACGCGCCCCTCGTCACGGGCCAGGCGAAGGATCTCCTTCTGCCGCTCGTCCGCGTTCACGCCGGACCTCCTCCCACCCCTCGTTCCGCCTGCTCGTCCGGTCACGAAGGTATCCATCGCCGGACCCAAAGTCATACTTCCCCCTCGTGGCTTTGCGATGTAGGCATCGAAAACCACAAAACAGGTATTGTCACGGGTGAACTGAGCGGCGCCGGCGCGAAGGATGGCGGCATGACCTCCCTCTCCCGGCGTCAGGCCGACCGGGTCGCCGACGCGTTCGCCCGTGAGCTGTACGCCAACCACGCGGTCGCGCTCCTGGCCTACGTGAACCGGATGCTGGACGATCCCCAGCAGGCCGAGGACGTGGTGCAGGAAACCGTCCTCCGGGCCTGGCGGCACGCCGACCGGCTGAACGACGAACCGGCCCAGCTCTACCGCTGGCTGAGCACCGTCGCCCGCAACATCTGCTCCGACCGGATCCGTGCCCGCAACGCCCGGCCCACCGAGGTCGAGGAGAGCGCGAAGGAGACCGAGGCCGCCCCCGACCACTCGGCCCAGGTCGTCGACACCGTGCTGCTGGCCCAGGCGCTGTCCGGCCTCTCGCACAAACATCGGCAGGCGCTCGAGCACGTGTACCTGGCCGGGTACAGCACCACCGAGGCCGCCGCCCTCATCGGTGTTCCCGTGGGCACGGTCAAGACCCGTACCCACCACGCCCTGCGGCGTCTTCGCACCCGCCTGGCCCCGGAAGGGTTCGTGGGCACGGCCGGGGAAGTGCCGGCTCCCCGGGCGCATCGTCCGGTGGCGGCCCCCGGGGCCGGGACCTCGGCGGGGCCCTGGCTCGCGACCGGCTGACGGACGTGCCCGGGCGCGTGTGAACACGACGCCGGGACCGGCGATAATGCTCGTCGCAGACCTGATCCGGATCCAGAGAGGACCGCCGCCCGTGCACGTCCCTGGCGACCTTCTGGGTCTGGACCGACTCCTGCCCCCGCTGCTGCCCGACGCCGGGCTCGGGCTCGGCACCCGCAGCCTCCAGAAGCCGTTGCACGCGCCGATCGGGTTCGACGACGCGTCGGTCCGGTGGGCGGACCTGAGTGGGCACACGCTGGTGGCCGGGCCCGGCGGTTCCGGGCGCAGCAGCACGATCTGCACCCTGATGGCCGGGCTGGCGCTGCTCGGCACGCCGCGTGAGGTGCAGTTCTACGTGCTCGCGACCGGTCCGGGGCCGGCCGATCTGGCGGACCTGCCGCACGTCGGGGGTGTGGTCGACCCTCAGGACCGGCCGGCCGTGATCGGGCTGCTGCAGCACCTGGCCGCGCGCCCGGATCACGACGTGGCGATCTATCTGGTCGTCGACTGCCCGGCGCAGCTGGCCCGGCTGGGGCCCGAGCTCATCGCCACCGCCGACGCGGCGCCCGGGCGTGAGGTGCACCTGCTGATCTCGGCCGACGACGCCGACCAGGTTCCCGAGGGCTTGAGGACGTGGTTCTCGACGCGCGTCGACCTGGAACCGGACGCGCGGGGCCGGGTCACGGAGCTGGGCGGCGGTTCGGCGGCACAGACCTTCACCGGTGTCGCCGCGCGTATCGGGATCCCCGGCGAGGGCGAGAGCGCGGCCCAGGCCCGGCGGCGCCTGGCCGGCGACGTCTCCCAGGTCTGGCACCCCCGGGAGGGGGCGCCGCGCGTGCCCGGTGCCGACGCGTCCTCAGGCACCGAGACCCGCGACCGCACGCGAGCCGGAGCCCGCGTGCACCTGGGCGAGGGCGGGCCGGTGCACGACTTCGGCCGGCACCGGGCGCTGATCGTGCGGGGCGCCCGGGCGTCGGGCAAGAGCGCCCTGCTGCGCGACATCGCCGGTCAGCTGGTCGAGGGCCGCACACCCGCCGAGGTACGGGTGCTGCTCGTCGACCACCGTGCCGGCCTGATGGACGCGGTCGACGAGAGTTACCTCCTGGGCCACGCCTTTCACGCGGCAGCTCTGCGCGACCTGGTCGACGGCACGCTGTGGGCGCTGTCGGGGCGGCGGGGTGACACCGACTGGCGGGGTCCGCGGCTGTACGTGCTCGTCGACGACCATGTGCACGCGGCCGACGACGAAGACATCTGGGCTCCGGTGCTGGAGCATCTCGAGGCCGCGGCCGACTCCGGGGTGCACCTGGTGCTGGCCGAGGCCGCCGACGCCCCGGCCGCGGTGATCGACGACGAGGTCAGCAGCATCACCCTGAGCCAGGCGCTGCTCGACATCGGGGCGGCGAGCGTCGATCTGGAGCCGGGGTCGGTGATCTACCGGGCCGGCGGTCAATCTCGGAGTTTCGCGAAACCGGCTGACTTCACCGCGATTTAGCAGTCGTTACGCGGGTCAGCGCCGATCGGTTCACCGGGTTTCGTTTCAGGGCCATCACTTCTGGACGCGTGGACGCCGGCTTGCGTCGTCGTAAGGGCGTCCAACCTGGACATACCGCATCCTGTGGCACGTCGCCGCGAGATGAGCATCACCAGCTTTCACTGCCCGTCAGTGGTTTTCACCTCCTTCTGGTCCGGTCGCGGCTCAAGCGGGTTTTGAGGGACGTGTGACGCCCACCTGAGCCAGGGCGGGGCTGAATCTCCTCCAGCGCGTTCGTTGCGAACACTCCTGAAACGCTGACCGGGAAGGACGCCCCACCCATGCACGAGCTGTCCCCGCCGCCCCCACCCCCGCCTCCGGCGGGCACCCGGCGGTCCCGACGGGTCGCGGAGCCCCCGAACGTCTCGCGGCGCAATCTGGTGCTGGCCGGTGGCACGGGAACGGTCGCCGCGGCCGCCACCGCCGCGCTGCTGCTGCGGCCCTCGGGCGGTGACGCCGCCGCTCAGGGACAGGTGAGCCTGACGGGGGCACCGGCTCTGACAGCGGCGCAGCAGAAGGCCAACGCGACCGAGGCGGCCGAGGTGGCCGAGGCGGCGGAGACGACCGGGGCGACCACGTCGTCCTCAAGCACCTCATCGGCACCGAAGGCGACCGCCGCCGCCTGGTCGATGGACTCCGACCTCGACCCGGCGCTGCTGCTGAGCCGGGCCACCTACGGGCACACCACCGCCTCGGCCGCGGAGCTGAAGAAGCTCGGGCCGAAGAAGTGGCTGGAGTGGCAGCTCAAGCCCGCGAAGATCGCCGATCCGGGCGTGAAGGCGGTGGACGCGTACTGGCCGCAGCTGAAGCGCACGATCGCCCAGGTGACCTCGGCCACCGACGACAAGCAGTACTGGATGCCGCTGATGGGCGACCACGTCGGGCGGGCGATCTGGAGCAGGCGGCAGCTGTTCGAGGTGATGGTCGACTTCTGGTCGAACCACCTGAACGTGTTCCCCTCCGACGCGCCCGGTGGCACCTACGAGACCCGGCACGCGTACCAGCGCGACGTGATCCGCAAGAACGCCCTGGGCACGTTCGAGGCGATGCTGCTGGCCAGCGCCTTCCACCCGACGATGCTGGCGTACCTGAACGGCAACGGCTCGACCGGCAAGGAGCCGAACGAGAACTACGCCCGGGAGCTGCTGGAGCTGCACACCGTGGGCGTGGACGCGGGGTACACCGAGCGCGACGTGCAGAAGGGCGCGCTGCTGCTGACGGGATGGAAGCTCACCGACGAGCTGGCCGCGACCTACGTGCCGGCCAACCACTACGTCGGGGCCCTGAAGGTGTTCGGGTTCAGCACGGCCAACTCCTCGGGTTCCGCGGGCAAGGCGGCGCAGCGGGCCTACGTCCGCCATCTGGCGCGGCACCCGAAGACGGCCCAGCACCTGGCCCGGAAGCTGGCGGTGCGGTTCGTGAGTGACAACCCACCGGCTGCTCTGGTCCGGCGGATGGCGGCGGCCTACACCCAGCACGGCACCGCGATCGCGCCGGTGCTGCGAGTGCTGTTCTCGTCGGCGGAGTTCGGGGCCTCGAAGGGCAAGAAGGTGCGCCGCCCGCTGGAGCAGCTGGTGGCCACGGCCCGGGTGCTCGACCTGAAACCCGCGACCGACCCGATCGGCCTGCTCGACCTGGTGCAGATCAGCCGCGGCTGCGGGCACGGGCCGATCAGCTGGCCGCAGCCCAACGGGTACGACGACTCGGCCGCGTCGTACCAGTCGCCCGCCGCGGCGCTGTCGATCTTCAACACCACGTCGGCCTGGCTGCTCGGTGGCGGGGCCCGGCTCAAGAATCCCGGTGTGGTGGGCTTTCTCAAGAACCCGCCGACGACCCGCACCGCCGTGGTCACCGCCGTGGCGCAGAAACTGCTCGGCCGCAAACCGACCACGGGCGAGCGCAAGGCCGTGACCACCCTGCTGGACTCGGCGAAGCTGGGCGGGCGGGCACTGCCCACCACGTTCGGCGCCGGTTCCGGTGAGCAGCGCGAAACCATCTACCTGACAGCGCAACTGCTGCTGTCGTCCCCCGCCCACCTGACCCGTTAGGCGCTCTCTGATCATGGATGTTACGTGTGGATGCCCCGAGAACGCCGGCCTGACGCGGCGCGGCCTGCTGCGCGGTCTCGGTGCGGCCGGGGTCGCGGCGGGTCTGACCACGGCCTCGGGCGTCGAGCTGGCGTTCGGCGCGGCGGCGGGAACCGGCACGCTGGTGGTGCTCTCGCTGCACGGCGGGTTCGACGGCCTGTCGGCGATCGTGCCCAACGGCGACGCGGACTACCTGAAGTCTCGCCCGAACATCGGCGTGCAGGCGTCGGTGACCAAGAAGGTCGACTCGATGTTCGGCCTGCACCCGGCACTGAAGCCGATCTACGGCCTGTGGGACGCCGGTCAGATGGCGGCCGTGCACGCGGTCGGGCAGGACGACCCGAGCCGTTCGCACTTCGCGGCGCAGGAGGCGATGGAGCGCGCGGCACCCGGATCGTCGCTGCGCACCGGCTGGATCGACCGCACGCTGGGCAGTCTCGGCAACCCGGGCGGCCTGACCGGCACCCAGGTCGGCGAGGGCAGCCAGATGCCGACGTCGATGCTCGGCCCCAACCTGAAGTTCGCGGTCAGCTCGATCGCGGGGGTGAAGCTGGAGGGCAGCGGGGCCGAAGTGCCACTGTCAGGCTGGAAGTCGGCGCTGAAGGCGTCGCGGGCGGGCACCCCGGCCACGGTCTGGCAGCCCCTGACCGCGGGGTTCCAGGCGGTGGGCAATCTCAGCGGCCTGGCGCGGGAAGCCGCTGATCCGTCGGCCTACGGCTACCCGGACTCGCCCCTGGGCCGGGCGCTGCACGACGTGGCCCGCCTGATCAAGGCCGACCTGGGGCTGAGCGTGGCCACGGTCGACCAGGGCGACTGGGACATGCACGCGGGTCTGGGCAAGCACGACTCCGGCTGGATGTACCGCCAGCTCACCGAGCTCAGCACGGCCCTGGCCGCGTTCGCCGAGCACCTGGGCACGACCGGCATGGCCAAGACCACCCTGGTCACGCTCAGCGAGTTCGGCCGGCGCATCGACGAGAACGGTTCCGGTGGGCTGGACCACGGCCACGGCAACGCGGTGTTCCTGCTGGGCGGTGGCCTGAAGAAGGGCGTGCACGGCAAATGGCCCGGCCTGGCCGCGAAGGACCGCGTCGACGGTGACCTGGCCGGCACCACCGACTACCGCAGCATCGTGGCCGAGCTGCTGACTGAGCGCTGCGGTGTGAAGTCGACGACCGGTGTCTTCCCCGGCTACAAGCCCGAGCCGGTGGGCCTTTTCGCCTGATCGGACTCCCGCGCCGGTGGCCGTCCGCTCACCCCTGGCCACCGGCGCGGGCCGGCGCGCGACGGGTTGTCTTGCAGCCGGGACACGTTGCGCTCAGTCACTCTCTCTCGGACCGAACAGCATCCAGAGCGCGGTTCCTGCCGTCGCCGACAGAAAGATCGCTGGCGCGAACCAGAAGACCCTGAGACTTATCAGTTCGGCCCGGTATGCGAGAAATGCTCCCAGCACAACGACTGCGTCGATGGCCAGGTGGCCTCCGAGAAGCTTCGCACGGGCGGTCATCCCGTTCGCGCTCATCGATCCCTCCTTCGTGAACCGGTCAAGGAGTCGAGGACGTGACACGTGGATCCGCACGACGCCCCTGACTGTTATCCCGCTGTCAGCAGAGCAGCCTCACCGGCGGGCACTGACCCGGTGCCAGGTCCGTAGGGGCCTATCTCTCGCCCGACCGGCGCCTGAATGCAGCCTGTGAGTGACCTATGACCCGAACGGCCCAGGACCACCGACCCGATTGGCCGACCACAGAGTAACTTGAGCCTCAAGCAGGCGGACGGCGGCTCCGAAAGGTTTCTCAGTCGAACCGGTTCCAAGGGGACCCGGGCTGGTTGAAGGGGACCACCTTGTCGCGTAGAGCCCTTGCATGGGTCTCAGTGGTGTGTGCCGGTGCCGTGGTGCTGGCCGGTTGCGGTAGCAGTGACGGTGAGGCGGGGTCGTCGGTGTCGGTCTCCGCGGGCCTGATCGGGGTGGCGATGCCGACCACCGGGTCGGACCGCTGGATCGCCGACGGCGAGAACATGAAGAAGCAGTTCGAGCTGCTCGGGTACCAGACCGACGTGCAGTTCGCCGAGGACAAGGTCGACGACCAGATCGCGCAGATCCAGGCCATGGTCGACGGCGGCGCGAAGGCCGTCATCGTCGGTGCGGTGGACGGGTCGGCGCTGACCGGCGTGCTGGCCAAGGCGGCCGCGGCCGACGTCGAGGTGATCGCGTACGACCGGCTGATCCGTGACACCCCGGACATCGACTACTACGCCAGCTTCGACAACTTCCGGGTCGGCGTGCTGCAGGCCGACTACCTGGTGAAGACGCTGAAGCTGACCAAGGCGGGCGGGCCGTACAACCTCGAGCTGTTCGCGGGCGACGCCAAGGACAACAACGCCGGGTTCTTCTTCGACGGTGCGATGAGCGTGCTCCAGCCCTACATCTCCTCGGGCAAGCTCGAGATCCGCAGCGGGCAGACCGCGTTCGCCAAGGTGACGACCGAGGGCTGGAACGGCGAGGTCGCGGGCGAGCGGATGACGAGCCTGCTCAACAGCGACTACGCCGGCACGGACGTCGACGCGGTGCTCTCGCCCTACGACGGCATCTCGCGCGGCATCATCGCGTCCCTGCAGAAGAAGGGCTACGGCACCAGGAACAAGCCGCTGCCCGTCATCACCGGGCAGGACGCCGAGCTCGACTCGGTCAAGGCCATCGCCGACGGCACACAGGGTCAGACCGTGTACAAGGACAGCCGCGAGCTGGCCAAGGTCGCGGTGCAGATGACCGACTCGCTGCTGTCCGGCGGCACCCCCGAGGTCAACGACACGAAGCAGTACAACAACGGGGTCAAGGACGTGGCCTCGTTCCTGCTGCAGCCGGTGAGCGTGGACAAGGACAACTACGAGAGCGTTCTCGTCGACGGCGGGTACTACACCGCAGACCAGATCGGAAACTGAGCCAGCGATGAACACTGTGGTCTCCCGCTTCCTCGACCTGCCCACCTGGACCAAGCTGACCGCCCTGGTCGCCGCCAGCGTGATCGCCCTGCTCACCTGCCTCGGCCTGAGCTGGGACACGAACCACTCCTCGAGCACCACCAGCAAGCAGCTGCGCGACCTGAACTCGGCCGACGCGATCGCCCTGCAGCTGAACGGTCTCGCCGGCGAACTGAAGTCGCAGGTGCTGAGCTCGATCCTGAGCGACGACACGGCCCGGCAGCAGGACGCCATCAAGGACCAGGCCGCCACCGCCCAGGGCCTGGTCACCGAACTCGACGCGCTCGAGCTGCCCGCCGGCAGCCAGGTCACGGTCGACCGGATCAACACCGTGATGAACGAATACCTCAGCGTCGTGGACACGTTCGTGCAGGGCGCGAAGGCCGACCCCACCACGGCCCGGCTCAACTGGGAGCAGGTCGGCGTGGACAACTACCTGGTCAGCGCGGTCACCGCGAACGGCCGGGCGTACTTCGCGCAGCAGGTCGACGCGGCCGAGGCCAGCCAGGCCGCGACCGCCCGGCGGCACTTCCTCACCATGGTGATCGCCGTCGCCGTCGCCGCCCTGGTGCTCGTGGTCATCGCACGGTTCGTCGTCACCGCCGTCACCCGCCCGCTGGTGCGGGTGCGCCGCTCGGTCGACGCGATGGCCGAGGGCATCCTCACGGTTCCCGCCGACGTGCACTCCAAGGACGAGATCGGCCAGATGGCCGTGGCTCTCGACCGGGCGCGCGACCAGGTGCGCGCGGTCGTGACCTCGGTCTCGACGTCCGCCACCGCCCTGGCCGACTCGGCCCGGCAGATGGCCGGCAACTCGTCCACCATGGTCGCCTCCGCCGCGACCTCCTCGACGCAGGCCGGTGAGGCCTCGGGCGTCGCGGCCGACGTGTCGAACAACGTGCAGGCCATCGCCAAGGGCTCGGAGGAGATGGACTCGGCCATCCGCGAGATCGCCCGCAGCGCCAGTGAAGCCGCCGACGTCGCCAGCCAGGCCGTCGAGGTCGCCGGCTCGACCACCGCCCAGATCGGCCGGCTGGGCGAGTCCTCGGCCCAGATCGCCACCGTGGTCGAGATGATCACCTCGATCGCCGAGCAGACCAACCTGCTCGCGCTCAACGCCACGATCGAGGCCGCCCGCGCCGGTGAGAGCGGCAAGGGCTTCGCGGTGGTCGCCAACGAGGTCAAGGACCTGTCGCGGGCCACCGCCCAGGCCACCGGCGAGATCACCAAGTGGGTGACCTCGATCCAGACCGACACCGGGGACGTGGTCACGGCCATCGGTGAGATCAGCTCGGTCATCGACCGGATCCGCGACTACCAGAACGTGATCGCCACGGCCGTCGAGGAGCAGTCCTCCACCGCCGCCGAGATCAGCCGCGGGGTCATGGCCCTGTCCGACGGCGCCCGCGGTATGGCGACCAACGTCTCCACCATCGCCGACGCCACCCGCATCACCACGCACGGCCTGTCGGAGTCGGAGGCCTCGGTCGCCGAGCTCAGCCGGATGGCGGCCGAACTGCAGAGCCGGGTCAACCAGTTCACTGTCTGACCGGTCCGACCCACACCTGAGAGTGAGGACGAGGTGCCCGGGTGGGCACCTCGTCCTCACCGTGGTTCGTCCCCGGACAGGCCCTAGGCTTGCGAGCCGTGACGAACGAACTGGCCGGCCTCGTGAGATCAGTGCTCGACGAACCCCGCCCCTGGAAGGTGACGCAGGTGGGCGCGCCGGTGCTGCGGCAGACGGCGGTGCCGTACGACGGGCAGCTCGACGAGGCGCTGCTGCACGAACTGCTCGACGCCATGCGCGCGCACCTGCCCGGTGTGGGCGTGGGGCTGGCGGCTCCGCAGATCGGGATCGGTCTGGCGGTGGCCGTGATCGAGGATCCGGGAGGCTCCGACCCGGCCGTCAACGAGGTGCGGGAGCGTCCGGCGCAGCCGCTGCTGGAGCTGGTGAACCCGGTCGTGACGCCGATCGGCGACGAGAAGGTGGCGTTCTACGAGGGCTGCCTGAGCGTCGAGGGGCTCGGTGCGGTGGTGTCACGCTACCGGCGTGTTCTTCTCAAGGCCCAGGACCGTCACGGAAAGCCCTACGAGGCCGAGCTTTCGGGCTGGCCGGCGCGGATCGCGCAGCACGAGACCGATCACCTGAACGGCACGATCTACCTGGACCGGGCCGAGATCCGTTCACTGTCCACGGTCTCGGCGATGCAGGAACGCTGGAACCAGCCGACGCCCGCCGAGGCGTCGGCCGTGCTGGGGTTCCCGCTGCGTCAGAGGTAGAGGTCGAAGGTGCTGGCGGCGGGCGGCTCTTCGGCACGCTGCGCCGCCGGCTTGGCCGTCTGGCGCTCCGAGGCCAGCTCGGCCGCGGAGATGGCGGCCTGGTCGAGCGAGACCCGGGCCTCGTCCATGTTCAGCACCTGCTGGTCGGCACCGGCCTTCTGATCCTCCTCGAGGATCTTCTGGTCGGTCACCAGCTGCTTCTGCAGGTTCAGCATCGAGGATGAGTTTCCCCCGACGGGGCTGACGTCCATGACTGGGCACACCTCCGGGACGTTTCGTGCGGACGCAAGATCCATCGGCCAGTACCACAGCTGTATAAGAGATTTTCGTTGCCGTGATCAACTGCTCCGCGCGAGCTGGGGCAGGCGTTGCGGGGCGCCCGCGAGTGCGGCCGTGACCAGGGCCGCCAGGGCGAGGGCGAGCGTCAGGGTGCCGACCGCCTGCCCGACGGTGGACGCGAGGGCGAGCGCGCCGGTCGCGGTGGTCACGACGCCGCACGCGCCGTAGGCGACGGCGGCGTACCCGGAGGCGGCGCGGCCCTGGTGGGAGGGGCGCAGGCCGTGGGTGACGGTGGCCAGGCCGAGGCTGTAGGCGGGGCCCTGCCCGAGACCGCAGACGATCGCGCCGACGGTGAGGAGCCACAGGTCGGCGGTCTCCAGGGCGGTCGCGATCAGGGCCAGGCCGGCGACCAGGGGGATGCACAGCTGCCAGGCCCGCAGGCGCAGGAGGTCGCGGCGGCAGGCGGTCTGCGCGGCCCAGGCCGCGGCCAGGAAGACGCCGACCGGTAACACGGCCTGCAGCAACGAGATCGAGGGCAGGGCGCCGCGCAGGGTCGCGGGTACCAGGGCGAGGACGACGCCGGCGGCGCTCCAGGCCATGGCGCCCAGCAGCAGTCCGGCGCGGCGGTGGCGGGCGCGGTAGAGGCCGGGGGTGGACACGTCGGGCGCGGTGCGCACGCTGGCGTGCCGGGTGCGCAGGTGCACGGCGAGCACGGTCACGGTGACGAGCAGGTGCAGGCCGAACACGGTGACGGCGGGGGCGGGCAGGGTGGATCCGAGCAGGCCGCCGCCGAGATTGCCCACGAGGGAACCGATCACGGCACCGGAGGCCACGACCGTGCGGGCGCGTTCGCCGAGCCCGGCCAGGGCCAGGGTGGCGCAGGCGCCGGTGGCCAGGCCGACGCTGACGCCGGAGGCCAGGCGGCCGGCCAGCAGGAAGCCGAAAGTGCCGGATCCGAGGGCCATCAGGAGGTCGGCGGCGACGCTGAGCGCGAGCGCGGCCGTCAGCACGCGCGGGGCGCGGGCGTTCAGGTCACGGGTCATGACGGTGACCAGGGTGGTCACCAGGGCGAGCAGGTACAGGCTGAAGACGACCGACTGGGCCAGTGACGTCAGCGCGTAACGGTCGGTGTAGAGCGGCACCAGCGGGTTGGGGAGGTTCACCCCGGCCAGCACCACGCAGAAGGCGACCACCGGGACCACGCCGCCGGAACGTCCACTCTTGATCGTGCCCACCGGAAACCACCGCTCTGCCGCCACCGTCCCGAGCCGATAGCAGCCTCGTCGCGGCATCAGCAATGCAGGCACGAGTGTGGAAAGGATGGCCGGAACGGGCAAGACTTTGCCTCACGGTTGAACAATCTGTTCAACTGGGCGCGGCACGGGGGCACGGATCCGATCAGGACGATCAACGGGAGCGGCATGACTGGGATCGACGGCATCGACGGGCGCATCCTGCGCACGCTCGACGCCTCTCCACGCGCCACGGTGCAGTACGTGGCCGAGCACCTGGGCATCGCGCGGGGCACGGCGCACTCGCACATCGGGCGGCTCTTCGAGGGCCCCCACCTGTGCCCGGTGAGCTCCCGGCTGCGGCCGGCGAGCGTGGGGCGTCCGTTGCGGGCGCAGGTGACGGCCGAGGTCGACCAGTCGACGTTCGAGGGGATGATCGGCGACCTGTCGAAGATCCCGGAAGTGGTCGAGTGCGTGGCGATCTCGGGGGCGAGCGACCTGGCCATCGAGATCCTGGCGCGGGACGCGGACGACGTCTATCGCATCACGCAGCGCATCATGGAGTGCCGCGGGATCCGGCGCACGGCCACGAGCCTGGTGCTGCGGGAGCTGATCCCCCGGCGGATGTCGCAGCTGCTCGATTAGGCCGGGCGGGTGAACGGGGCCCGATTCCGCCCTTGAGTGAGGGGAAACACCCGGGAATCACCCATGATGAGCCGTGCCCATGTCCCAGTACCGCATCATCGCCGACGAGATCGCGGCACGGATCCAGTCCGGGCACCACGCGCCGGGCACCCTTCTGCCCAGCCCGGGTGACCTCGAGCACCTGGGGCACCGGCTCGGGGACGCCCGCGACGCGTTGCGCTGGCTGGTGCGGCACGGCTGGGCCGAGATCCGGCCGGGCACCGGTTATCACGTGACCGAGCAGCCGCCGCAGGACGAGTGGGAGCAGTTCACCCGGCACGTGGACGGGTATCTCGACGGGCTGCGCGACAGCTGATCCGGCTCCGCCGATCGGCCGAAACCCCGCTCCGGCATTGGGACGACGGGCAGCTCCGCCACTGTCCCGGTGCGCCGCCGGCCAGCAGAATGACGCGTATCAACTCAGGGGGCACCGCACCACGGGTGGAGCTGAAACGTGAACATCGCGGGGAAACTGGACGCGAACGCCGATCTGATCGTCGTGATCGCCGTCGCCGGGGCCCTGATCACGATTGTCCTGGGCATCGTGATCGGCCAGCTCAAGCTGGAATGGCTGAAGCAGCGGCAGGCGACGGCCTGGACGCTGGTGGCGGTCCTGACCATCGGGGCCGCGCTCACGGCGGCGATCAGGAGCGCCACGGTCGATCGCAGCACGACGAGCAGCAGCGCGAGCAGCAGCACGAGCAGCGCCTCGGCCGGCGCGCGGATCGTCTCGCCGGAGCGGGATCAGGAGGTGGAGCGGGACTTCGTCCTCACCGCCGACCTCACCGACGATCTGGCGGAGGGCGAGGAGGTGCACCTGCGTCACCGCCTCGTCGGCACCCTGCCCTGGAGCGTGTGGACGGAGCCCTGCCGGGTTCTGGCGGGGAGGGTGACCTGTACCGGCACGATGGGGTTCGTCTACCAGAAGGTGAAGTACTACGAGCTGGACCTGCTCGTGCTCCATGTGCCCGCGTCCGCCCGGCGGGACCTGACGCTCGACGCGCCGGAGGGCACGACCAGCCTGGCCCACACCCTCGTCCACCGGGCCGAGGCCAGGCGTCCCGCGAAGAAGACCACCAAGCCGCAGCGAGACGATCCGGTCTCTCACCCGAACCGGACCTCCGACCCGGATCCGGACCCGACGGCGTCCTTCGGTCCCACTCCGGAGGTCACGGCGTCGGAGGACGAGGAGTTCTCCACCCCTGAGCCCGAGCCCAGTGACGAGCCGCCCTCCCCCACGGGCGAGGAGGACGGCGGCTCCCCGTGACCGGCACACTCATGGCCCTGGTGTTGCCGGTGGTGCGGGCAGCGGCCACGATGGAGGTGCCCACCCCGCTCCTGCCGAGAGGTGTCCTGTGCGCTTCCTTGTCGTCATCGTCGTGATCGTGGTCGTCGTCTTCCTGTTCCGGCGTTTCGTGCGCTGACACCCGGCTCACACCTGCAGGCGCAGGTCGGCGGCGAGCGCCGCGGCCTGCGTCTCCAGGTAGAAGTGGCCACCGGGGTAGACCCGCAGCGTGAGCGGCCCGGCCGAGTGCCGCTGCCAGGCACGGGCCCCGGCGATGTCGACCAGCGGGTCGTGGTCACCCATGAGAACGGTGACGGGGCAACGCGGTTCGCTCCCCTCGCGCCAGGTGTAGGTCTCGATGGCGGTGTAGTCGGACCGTAGCGCCGGCAGCACCATGGCGACCAGGTCCGGGTCGTCGAGGGCCGCGACCCCCGCACCGCCGAGCCCACGCACGTCCCGCACCAGTTCGCGGTCGTCGCTCAGGTGCACGGCCCGGTCGGAGGGCCACGACGGGGCGTTGCGTCCCGACGCGAACAGCCGCTGCGGCCCGGCCCCGCCCAGGCGCCGCGCCACCTCGTACGCGACCACGGCACCCATGCTGTGCCCGAAGAACGTCAGCGGCCCGGCCGGGATCCGCTCGGCGACCTGGTCGGCGAGCCGCGTGATCGAGGAGGCGAAGGGCTCCCGGAGCCGGTCCTGCCGGCCCGGGTACTGCACGGCCAGCACCTCCACGGCCGCCCTGTCCCCGGTGGGGCCCAGGGCCCGCGCCAGGGACGCGAAGGCGCTGGCCGCCCCGCCCGCGTGCGGGAAGCACAGCAGGCGGGGCGCGCTCGTCCCGGTGGCCCGGTTCAGGCGGCGGAACCACAGGCTGTCCATCAGTCACGCTCCGGGTCGGCCGCCGGGTAGTGCCCGGCGCGCACGAAGAAGTCCACGTAGCGGGTGAACAGCTCGCCGTCGATCACCGGGTCGCCCGCCAGGTGCGGGGGCAGCGCCGCCCGGGTCCCGGTGGTGTCGATCGGCGGGTAGAACGAGCCCGGGTGCGCGTTCATCAGCTGGAAGGCCTCGAGCAGCGGCAGCAACGGGTTGGCCGGGTCCTGCTGCACGTGCTCCAGCCAGCGCTGCGGGTCGAGCGGGTCCAGCCGGTAGCCGGCCGCCCGCAGCCCGTCGACCATCTCGGTGAAGGGCAGCGGGTGCTCGTTGAACAGGTGGAACGTGCGGTTGTGGGTGGTGGTGTCCCGGGCCAGGGTCGTGATCACCGCGCTGACGTGGTCGACCGGCAGCATGTGCACCGCCCCGGCCAGGTCCGCCGGAACCGCCCGGGCGTGCAGCATGCCCTTGAGGCTGAGCCACACGAAGTCCCGGGTCTGGCAGGCGCCGCTGTTCCGGTCGCCGCAGATCACGTCGACCCGGTACACCGAGACCGGCAGACCGCGCTCCCGGGCCTGCTCGACCAGCTGCTCGCCGACCCACTTCGTCTGCAGGTAGCCGCTGGGCAGGGCCTCGGCGGGGCCGGTCGGATCGGTGACGCGCAGCGGCACCTCCCCCGGGCCGGCGAACACCCCGGTGGTGGACACGTGATGCACGGGCACCGGCCGGTGCCGCGCGGCCAGGCGCAGGATCTCCTGTGTGCCGCCGACATTGGCGTCCCGCAGCTCCGGGTAGGGCCGCAGCCAGTGCACCGTGGCTCCCGCGTGCCACACCACGTCCACCGTGCGGGCCAGCCGGTCGAAGGTCTCCGGCGGCAGGCCGAGACCGGGGGCGGCCAGATCGCCCACGAGTACCGACACCCGGTCCAGGTCCACGTCGTCGCTCAGCCCGTACCACTCCAGCCCGGCCGCCAGCCGCTGCCGGGCCTGGCCCGGATCGGCGCCGCGCACCAGGCAGTGGATCCGCGCCCGGGTGGTGCGCAGCAGGTCGCGCAGCACGAACCCGCCGAGGAACCCGGTCGCCCCGGTCAGCAGGATCTCCCGGGGGTGCGGCGTGAGATGCACCGGTCCGGTGGGCCGGACGTCGTCGGCCAGCCGGGCCTCAGCCTCGAAGTCGATACCGGCAGCGGCCTCGGTCCCACTGAGCTCGGCCTCCAGATAGGCGGCCAGGCGCGCCGGGCTCGGGTGGTCGAACACCGCGGTCCCGGCCAGCCGCACCCCCGCCGAGGCTCCGAGCCGGTTCCGCAGCTCCACCGAGGTGAGCGAGTCGAGACCGAGCTCGGGGAACGGACGATCGGCCGGCACCGCGTCCGGGTCACCGAGCCCCAGCACGGCGGCGGTCTCCGCCCGGACGGCGGCCAGCACGACCCGCGACCGGGCCGCCGGCCCGAGCCCGGCCAGGGCCCCTCCCAGGGACACGGCCGCGGCGGCGCTGTTGTGCGCGGCCCGCCGTCCCCTCGCCCGGGCCAGCCCGTCGAGCACCGGTGACGCCGGCTGAGCCTGGGCCCGCAGCGCCTCGAGGTCCATCGGGGCCACGACGACGGCCGGGGCGTCCAGACCCATCGCCAGGTCGAGCAGCGCGGGCCCCTCGTTCTCCGGCACCGGCCGGAACCCGGCGCGCGCGATACGGTTGCGATCGGCCTCGGAGAGCCCGGACCCCATACCGGTCGGCTGGTCCCACAGCCCCCAGGCCACCGACGTCGCGGCCAGCCCGAGCCCGGCGCGATGGGCCGCCAGGCCGTCGAGGAACGCGTTCGCCGCCGCGTAGTTGCCCTGCCCGGCACCACCGATCACCCCGGCGATCGACGAGAACAGCACGAACGCGTCCAGGTCGTGCGTGAGCTCGTGCAGGTTCCAGGCCGCGACCGCCTTCGGGGCCAGCACCGACGCCAGCCGCGCCGGACTCAGCGACCCGATCAGCCCGTCGTCCAGGACCCCGGCCGCGTGCACCACCCCGTTGACCCGACGGCCCTCCAGCAGGGCCGCGAGCTGCGCGCGGTCGGCGACGTCGCAGGCGGCGAACTCGGCCTGCGCGCCGAGCGCGGCCAGGTCGGCCCGCAGGCGCTGCGCCCCGGCGGCCCCGGCCCCGCGCCGGCTGACCAGCAGCAGGCGCTTCACCCCGTGTTCCCCGGCCAGGTGCCGGGCGAACAACGAGCCCAGCGTCCCGGTGGCCCCGGTGACGAGAACCGTCCCGTGCCAGCGGGACTCCTTTCCCGTCCGGGCGGAAACGGCCCGCAGCCGCGGCCGCAGCACGACGCCGTCACGCACGGCCAGCTGAGGCTCACCCAGCCCGCACAGCAGCGGGACGAGCGCGTCCGACTCCGGGCGGCCGTCGGAGTCGACCAGCACGATCCGCCCCGGCGCCTCGCTCTGCGCCGAGCGCACCAGCCCCCACACCGCGGACGCACCGGGATCGGTCACGTCCAGGACGGCCCCCCGGGTGACCACGGCCAGCGGACGATCGCCGGCCAGCCCCTCCTGCACGAACCCGAGCACCCGTTCCAGGCCGCTCGCCAGCACCCCGGCCTCGTCGTCCCCCGTCCGCTCGCAGTGCAGAACATCCACCGGCCCAGCCGTTCCCGTGACCGACACCGGGGTCCAGGCCATCTCGAACAGGCTGTCCCGCGGCACCCCGACCACGTCCGGGCTCCCGAGGTGCACCGCCTCGGCCCGGGCCACGAGCGCCCCCGAGCGGTCGGCCAGCGTCATCGTGAAAGAGCCCTCGCCCGTGGGCATCAGGTGCACCCGCAGCGCGGTGGCTCCGCTCGCGTAGACGCGCAGCCCCTGCCAGCGCACCGGTTCCCTCCCTCCCAGCGCGGCGTCCAGCAGCGCCGGATGCAGCACCCGGCCCCGCACGTCCAGATCGGGCAGGGCCACCTCGCGCAGCTCGTCCTCGCCGAGGCGCCAGGTGCCCTCGCCCCTGGCCTCGGCCCCGGGCGGTGGCCACGGCGCCAGGCCGGATTCCGGCGCCGGGCCGACGGTGGTGTGCAGCGAGCCGTGGGCCACCCGGATCCACGCCTCGTCCGAGCCGTCGGGACGGGCGTGCACCGTGAGAGCGTCTGCGGTGACGATCATCTGGATCTCCAGGGCACCCCGGTCCGGACGCGGCAGAGGAGTTTCGAGGGTCAGTTCCCGCACCCCCGAGAACCCGGTCTCGTCGGCGGCCGTCAGCGCCAGTTCCGCCAGCACCGCGGGCAGCGGATCGGTGCGAGCCACCCGCCCGGTGAGCACGACCCCGCCCGCATCGGCCAGCGGCACGGCCGGGCCCACCACCGGATGGCCGGTCACCGCCCGCTGCGAGGAGACCCAGAACCGGCGCCGCTGGAACGGGTACGACGGCAGGTCGACCGGCCCGGTCCCGGTCCCGGCGAAGAACGCCTTCCAGTCGACGGAGACCCCGCGGGTGTGCAGATCACCGAGAGCCGCTGCGACGGCGCGGG